>CAZVTK010000035.1:0-36162 GCA_964629765.1 uncultured Mesorhizobium sp. | reverse complement strand
AGGACGGGCCGAGACAAGTGGCTCGGGCCAGGCAGTCCGGCAGGACAGAGGGGGGCAACATGGAGCGCCGCCATCGCCGCTAGAACTCGATCCCCTGCTGCGCCTTCACCCCCGCCGAAAAATGGTGCTTGGCCGCGCCCATCTCCGTCACCAGGTCGGCGGCCTCGACCAGCGCCGGCTTGGCGTTGCGGCCGGTGACGACGACATGCAGGCCGGGCCGGCGCGCGACGAGCTCGGCGACCACCTCGTCCAGCGGCAGATAGTCGTAGCGCAGCGCGATGTTGAGCTCGTCGAGCACCAGCAGCGCGATCTCCGGGTCGGCCATCAGCGCACGCGCTTTGTCCCAAGCGCGCCCGGCGGCGGCCACGTCTCGCGCGCGGTCCTGCGTCTCCCAGGTGAAACCCTCGCCCATCGTGTGCCACGCGACGCGGTCGCCGAACGCCTTGAAGGCGTCCTTCTCGCCGGTGTGCCACGCGCCCTTGATGAACTGCACGACGCCGACCTTGCGGCCGTGTCCGAGCATGCGCAGCGCCAGCCCGAAGGCGGCGGTCGTCTTGCCCTTGCCCGACCCGGTATTGACGATCAGCAGACCCTTCTCGATCGTCTTGGAGGCGACCTCGGCGTCCTGCACCGCCTTGCGCTTCTCCATCCTGGCGCGGTGGCGCTCCTGCCCGTCGTCTTCCGTTGCAGAGTCCATCATTTCACCTTCACGGGAATGCCGGCGACCATCAGCAGCACACTGTCCGCCGCCGCCGCCGCGCGTTGGTTGAGCCGGCCCTGCGCATCGCGGAACCGCCGCCCGAGCGGCGTGTCCGGCACGATGCCGAGCCCGACCTCGTTCGACACCGCGAACCACGGGCCGCGCGGCCGCGACAGGAGATCGGCCAGCGCCGCGCCTTCCGCCTCGACATCGGCGCCGGCCAGCATGCGGTTGGACAGCCACAGCGTGAGGCAATCGACCAGCAGCGGCCGCCCGTCGGGCACGACCGCGATCGCCGCCGCAAGGTCATGCGGCGCATCGACGGTCTGCCATCGCTCATCGCGCCGGGCGCGGTGACGGGCGATGCGCTCCACCATTTCGGTGTCGAAAGCCTGCGCCGTGGCGATGTAGGTCCACGGCGCCGGCAGTTCCGCGACCAGCCGCTCGGCATGCGCGCTCTTGCCCGAGCGCGCGCCGCCGAGAAGGAAGGTCAGCCGGCCCTCACGCAAGGCTCGCCCGGGCGCTTGCGGTTCCGCCCGCGATACGCTCGCGGAAGAAACCGGTCAGCGCGCCCAGCGCCACCCAGAAGATGAGGTTCGTCACCGTGACCGCCACCACGAAGGAATGGTGCAAGCCCGCCGGGATCGGCGAATCGTGGCTTTCCGGCTGCGGCGCGCCGACGACATGCGGGGCGACGATGAGCGCGACGCCGAGCAAGGCCAGCGGCAGCGAGGCGCGGAACGCGATCAGCGCCAGCCCGCCGGCGGTCGCGACAACGGTGGCGACCCACCAGACCTGCCGCGCGGCAAGGTCGGCGGCAGGCATGGCCGGCAGTTCCGGCGGCAGGCCGAGGCCGGGCGCCAGCGTGAAGACGGCAAAGCCGCCGAGCCCCCACAGCAGCCCCTGCCGCCAGCCGGCAATGCCGCCCGCGAGCTCGGAAAAAGCGACGAGGATGAGGCCGAAGCCGATCGCGGTGACGATGTTGGCGGCGCTCGTGTAGAAGAAGCGCTCGAAGCCGTCCGCCGGCGCCCAGCCTTCGTCCTCATGGTCGTGCTCGTGCGCGGCGGCGGCCTCGGCCGGCGCCGCCTCGTCGCCGCCTTCAAACGTCTCGGCTTGCAGGATCAGCGGCACGGTTGCGTAGGTCTGCATGGCGGCCATCAGGATGCCGGACAAAAGCCCGGCCAGCGCGGCGACGAACACCACGTTGCGGAAAACGGTCATGTCAGCTCTCCCTCAGTGGCAGGGAAAGGCCATGGAATGGCGGTAGTCGTGGCCGGCATTGTGCGCGGCCTCGACATGGCTGAAGCCGACGAAGCCGATCACGAAAACGCCGAGCAGCGCCGCGAGCGCGAGCTGTGTCAGGCGCGACTGGGCCGAGCTTGCGGTCCCGAGAGCCTTGGTCGTCATATCTGTCCCTCCTGCCCTCCACCCGAGGGCGCCGGTGTTCACGTCACGTCGCCGGCAGGTCTCCTGGCTCGCGGGTCTCGGCCTCGTCCGCCTTCCCGGATGTCTCCAGTGGCTTCGTGGACAGGCGCACCGCCTACAGTTGCGGGGGCAGCCGCGGAATTGGGCGACGTGACATCGCCCGCACCGCATTCCCTCCGGCCCTTCCGGGACCGGCGACATCCCTTCATTAGCCGAATCGCCCGCCGAGGTACAATCGCAAATGCGACGCGGCGCGACGCCGCCCCGCGTTGACTTGGGGGCCGGCCGGGCCCAAATAGCCCGCAGACGGTCCCGCGCCCGCAAGGCGCGGGCTAAGAGGGAATCCGGTGCGGGGCCGCGGGCCGCAACTCCGGAGCTGTCCCCGCAACTGTAAGCGGCGAGCCCGCGCCGATGGCCACTGGAGACATCCGGGAAGGCGGCAAGGGCGGCGACCCGCGAGCCAGGAGACCTGCCGTCGCGTGAGACGAAATCCAGCGGCCGGCGGGTGACCCGGCACGGAGACGGTTTTGGAAAGCGACGACACCATCGCGACATCCGATGTGCGCACCGAGCCGGTGCGGACGGGCCCAGCACAGGCGGGCCCAGTACAGGCTGGCCCAGTACAGGCTGGCACGGTCACCATCGTCGTCTGCCACTCCTGCCGGCGCGAGGACGATCCGATGGATTACCCCCGCCCCGGCTTGCGCCTGCACGAATCCGTGCGGGGTGTGGCCGCCGGCACCGGCGTCGCGGTGCGCAGGATCGGCTGCCTCGGCAATTGCAGGCGCGGCCTCTCGGCCGCCATCCTGCGCGACGGCTCGTGGAGCTACGTCTTCGGCGAGCTGACGCCGGACAGCGCGGCCGACCTCGTCGCCGGCGCGACCCTCTTCGCCGGCTCGACCGACGGCTTCATGCCGTTCCGCGCCCGCCCCGAATCCCTGAAGCGCGGGCTGATCGCCCGCGTGCCCCTCATCGACCATGTGCCCCCCGACGACCATATAAAGGACGCCGAATGACCGCCTCGCTGACCCGCACCCCCTGCACCGTCGTCACCGGCTTCCTCGGCGCCGGCAAGACCACGCTGATCCGCCATCTGCTGGAGAACGCGGGAGGGCGGCGCCTCGCCATCATCGTCAACGAGTTCGGCGATGTCGGCATCGATGGCGACATCCTCAAGGGCTGCGGCATCGACACCTGCCCGGAGGAGAACATCGTCGTGCTGGCCAACGGCTGCATCTGCTGCACCGTTGCCGACGATTTCGTGCCGGCGCTGGACCAGATCCTGTCGCGCACGCCGAAGGTCGACCACATCCTGATCGAAACCTCGGGCCTGGCCCTGCCCAAACCGCTGGTGCAGGCGTTCCAGTGGCCGGGGGTGAAGGACCGCGTGACGGTCGACGGCGTGGTGACCGTGGTCGACGGGGCGGCGCTGGCCGAGGGCCGCGTCGCGGCAGACATGGATGCGCTCGCCGCGCAGCGGGTCGCCGACGACAGCCTCGACCACGACGACCCCGTGGAAGAGGTGTTCGAGGACCAGATCGCCTGCGCCGACCTCGTGATCCTCGCCAAGGCCGACCTGATCGACGCGGCCGGCCGCGCCCGCGCCGATTCCGTCATCGCCGCCCATTTGCCGCGCGCCGTGAAGATCGTGGCGGCGCGCGACGGCAAGGTCGACCCCGCCGTGCTGCTGGGGCTCGGCGTCGGCACCGAGGACGACATCGACAACCGCAGGACCAACCACGACGACGAGCTCGACCACGAGCACGACGAGTTCGATTCCTTCGTGGTCGAGCTGCCGGCCGTCACCGACCCCGCCGCCTTCTCGCAGAAGATCGGCGCCATCGCCGGCAACCACGACGTGCTGCGCATGAAAGGCTTTTTCCCGGTCGAGGGCCGGCCGATGCGGCTGCTCGTGCAGGCGGTGGGGCCGCGCGTGAACCATTATTTCGACCGCCCGTGGGGCGCGAACGAGGCGCGCACCGGCCGCCTCGTCGTCATCGGCGAGAAGGGCATCGACCGCGCGGCCATCGAGGCCGCGCTCAGAAGCTGACATGCACATTCTCGCCACATCCAGCGCGACGCTCGACGAGACGGCCCAGCCGGTCGACCTCGGACAGGGCGTGGCCGACATGGTGGTGGCGAGCTTCACCGACAGCGACCTGGCAGGGCTTGCGGCCGCCTGGCGGCAGGCCGCCGGGGGCAAGTTGCCCTCGCTGCGGCTGACGCCGCTTGCCGAGCTGCGCCATCCGATGTCGGTCGATCTGTGGATCGAGCGGACGGCGGGAAAGGCGAAGACGGTTCTGGTGCGCATCCTCGGCGGCTACGACTGGTGGCGCTATGGGATCGACCGGCTGGCCGCCGCGGCGCGCGAGAATGGCGTGGCGCTCGCCTTTCTGCCGGGCGAGGACCGCGATTTCGACGAGCGGCTGGTGGAAGCTTCCACCCTGCCCCGCGACGAGCTCGACGCGCTGCTTTCCTATTTTCGCGAGGGCGGGCCGGACAATCTGCGCGCGCTGCTGCAAAGGCTGGCGGGGCACGGGACGGGTGCCGCGAAACCCGTGCCGAAGGCAGGCTATTATTTGCCCGGAAGGGGCATCGCCAATCACCCCCCTCTGGCCTGCCGGCCATCTCCCCCTCAAGGGGGGAGATCACGCGCGGCGATGATGCAGCCAATCTCCCCCCTTGAGGGGGAGATGGCCGGCAGGCCAGAGGGGGGTATGCCGTACGCCGTCATCCCCATCCTGTTCTACCGCTCGATGCTTCTCGCCGCCGATGTCGCGCCGGTGGACGCGCTGGCCGACGCGCTCGAGCGGCGCGGCCTCGCCCCGCTGCCGATCTTCGTCTCCAGCCTGAAGGATGCGCAGTTGCTGGCCTTTGTCGAGCAGGCGCTGGCCGACCATCCGCCCGCCGCCATCGTCACGTTGACCGCCTTCGCCGCCGGCGCCGAGCCGGGCGCGCAGACGCTGTTCGACCGGGCCGGCGTGCCGGTGTTCCAGGCCATCGTCGCCACCACCCGCCGCGAGGCATGGGCCGAAAACCAGCGCGGTCTCGCCCCGGCCGACCTTGCCATGCATGTGGTGCTGCCCGAGCTCGACGGGCGCATCCTCGCCGGCGCGCTGTCGTTCAAGGCGACCGGCCCGCGCGACGCCGATCTCGGCCATGCGGCCCGCATGAACCTGCCCGAGCCGACCCGCGTCGAGGCCGTGGCCGACCGCATCGCCGCCATGATCCGCCTGCGCGCGACGCCGCGCGCCGGGCGGCGGCTCGCCATCCTCATTCCCGACTATCCCAACGCCCCTGGCCGCGCCGGCTATGCCGTCGGGCTCGACGTGCCGCAGAGCGTGCTCGAAACGCTGCGCGACCTGAAGGCCGAGGGCTATGCGGTTGAGGGGATTCCGCAATCGGCCCGCGAGCTGATGCGGCTGCTGGAGTTGAATCGATCCGGCATGTCGTTCGACGACTATGCCCGCGCCTTCGCGCAACTGCCGGACGGGACTCGGGAAAAGACGGTCGAGGCGTGGGGCGAGGCGCCGCTTGCTCCCATGCGTTTCCGCGCCGCCACCTTCGGCAACGTTACCGTCGCGCTGGCGCCCGACCGCGGCCGCCCGGGCGAGCGCCGCGCCGACTACCACGACCCCGTCCTGCCGCCGCGCCACGATCTGCTCGCCTTCGGCATCTGGCTGCGCGAGACGGTCGGCGCCCATGCCATCGTCCATGTCGGCGCGCACGGCACGCTGGAATGGCTGCCGGGCAAGGCGGTGGCGCTCACCGCAGGCTGCTTCCCCGAGATCGTCACCGGCGGCCTGCCGGTCGTCTACCCCTTCATCGTCTCCAACCCCGGCGAGGCGGCCGTCGCCAAGCGCCGCATCGGCGCGGTGACGCTCGGCCACCTGCCGCCGCGCCTTGCCGAAGCGGGCCTCACGCCCGGCCAGCAGGAGCTGGAGCGGCTGGTGGACGAGTATGCGCAGGCCGACGGGCTCGACCGCCGCCGCCGCGACCGGCTGGCAGGACTGATCGTCGAGACCGCCGGGCGCACCGGCCTCGCATCCGATGCCGGAGTGACCGCCACCGACCGGCCCGACGAGGCGCTGATGCGCATCGATGCGTGGCTCTGCGACATCAAGGATTTTGCCCTGCGCGACGGCCAGCACGTCTACGGGCGCGGCGACGGCGAGACCGATCCGGCCCGCATGACCAGCGCCGCCCGCGAGCGCGAGGCGCTGATCGCCGCGCTCGACGGCGTGCATATCGCGGCCGGGCCGTCCGGCGCGCCGGCGCGCGGCCGGACCGACGTGCTGCCGACCGGCCGCAACCTCTACACGACCGACCCGCGCACCATGCCGACGCCGACGGCGGTCGAGCTCGGACGGCTGGCGGCGGACGAGGTGCTGCGTCGGCATGTGCAGGACCATGGCGACTGGCCGCGCGCCGTGGTGCTCGATCTGTGGGGCAGCGCCAGCCTGCGCACCGGCGGCGAGGAGATCGCGCAGGGCCTGGCGCTGATGGGCTGCCGCCCGTTATGGGACGCCGCCACCGGCCGCGTCACCGGCATCGAGGTGCTGCCGCCGGCCGCCCTCGGCAGGCCGCGCGTCGACGTCACCTTCCGCATTTCCGGCCTGTTCCGCGACATGTTTCCGGCGCAGATCGCGCTGATCGACGCGGCCGTCGAGGCGGTGGCCGCCCGCGCCGCCGAAGGCGCCGACAACCCGCTGGCGCAGGCAGCCCTGTCGGCCGGCCCCGTCCCCGGGTCTGTCCCCGGGTCCGTCCACCGCGTCTTCGGCTCCGCGCCCGGCACCTACGGCGCCGGCACGGAGGACCTGCTGGCCTCCGGCGAATGGGGCGAGCGTGCCGAGATCGGCCGCGCCTATCTCGACGCGACAAGCCATGCCTATGCGGGCGCGGACGGCATTGCCCATCCGGCCCCGGGCCGGTTCGCCGAGCGCGTCGCGGCCGCCGACCTCTTGGTCCATGCCGGCGACGACCCCGGCCGCGACCTGCTCGACGGCTCGGCCGATGTCGCCCATGTCGGCGGCTTCGCCGCGGCGCTCGCGGCCCTCGGCCGCGAGGCGGCGATCGTGACGCTCGACACCACCGACCCCAACCGTCCCCGCGCCCGCTCGCTCACCGAGGCAGTGACCCGCATCGTGCGCGCCCGCGCCGTCAACCCGCGCTTCATCGCGGGCCAGATGCGCCACGGCCCGCGCGGCGCGGCCGAATTCGCCGAGACGGTCGACCGCCTGATCGGCTTCGCCGAGACCACGCTCGCCGTGCCGGCGCGCCTCATCGAGGCCGTGCACGACGCCTATGTCGGCGACGCGGCCGTGCGCGACTTCATGCTGCGCGAGAACCCCGCCGCCGCCCGCTTCGTCGCCGAGCGCTTCGACGCGGCGCGACGGCGCGGCCTGTGGCATCCGCTGCGCAACTCGGTCGATGCCGATCTTGCCGCGCTGATCGCCGAGGCGCGACAGCGGGAGGCGGCATGAACGCGCCCTTGCCTCCTATCCGGCCCCCGACACGGCGAGGCGCCTGCCCGGCGCTCTCCGCGCCCATGCGGACCGGCGACGGCCTGCTGGTGCGGCTGAGCCTGACGGAAGGCGGGCTCGTCCCCGCGACGCTGGCCGCCCTGTGCGAGGCCGCCATCCGCCACGGCAACGGGCTGGTGGAGATCACCGCGCGCGGCTCTTTCCAGGCGCGCGGACTGACGGCGGCTTCCGCCCCCTTGTTCGCCGACGCGGTGAACGCGCTGGCGTTTCCCCTGCGCGAGGGCGTGCCGGTCGAGACCTCGCCGCTGGCCGGGCTCGACCCGCTGGAGACCGCCGACCCGCTGCCGCTGGTGCGCGCCATCCGCACCGCAATTGCCGATGCCGGCCTGTCGCGCCGGCTGGGGCCGAAGGTCTCGGTCGTCGTCGACGGCGGCGGGCAGATCGCGCTCGACAGTGTCGCTGCGGATGTGCGGGTGGAAGCGGTGTCGGCGGGGGAATGGCGGGTTTCGGTGGCGGACAAGACGCTCGGCATCATGAGTGACGAAGCGCCTGGTGCAGCGGTGGAAGCCCTTGGAGCGATTGCAGTGGCCGGAATGGCTGCACGCGGGCGCGACCTGTCGCCGACTGCGCTTGCAGGAATCGCCAGCCGGCTCGGTATTCTCCCTACGTTGCCCCCCTCTGTCCTGCCGGACATCTCCCCCTCAGGGGGGGAGATTGGCCGTCACGACGGCAGGCGCTTCTCCTTGGACGGTTTGCGAAAACAGGCCGGAAGTCCGATCTCCCCCCCTGAGGGGGAGATGTCCGGCAGGACAGAGGGGGGCGCGAAGGGGCGCCCACATCTCGGCCTCCTCCCTCTGCGCGACGACCTCGCCGCCATCACGGTCGCCCTGCCCTTCGGCCAGTGCGATGCCACGGCGCTCGCAGCGCTTGCCGAAAATGCCGCCGGCATCGCCGACTTCCGCTTCGCGCCGGGCCGCCGCCTGCTGGCGCTCGGCCCCCGCGACGCCTGCGCAGCGCTGCACCGGCACGCCGCGGCGCTCGGCTTCGTCACCGACCCGGCCGATCCGCGCCTCTCCGTCGCCGCCTGCCCCGGCGCGCCGGCCTGCGCGTCCGGCCATTTTTCGGCCCGCGATTTCGCAACCAGGGTCGCCGCGATGCTGCCGCCCTCCTTCGCGGGCATAGTGCACGTTTCCGGCTGCGCCAAGGGCTGCGCCCATCCCGCCCGCGCCGATCTCGTGCTGGCCGGGACGTCCGCGGGCATCGCCGTGATGCGCGACGCGCGCGCCGCCGAAGCGGACGCGGCCTCCGCCACCGACCCGCAGGGGGCCCTTGACCTGCTGCGGGCCTTGGCTGACAGAGCGGCCGCATGAGCACCACCGCGCCCCCCGACTATATCCACGACTATATCCGCGACGGCACCGCGATCTACGAGCGGTCCTTCGCCATCATCCGCGCCGAGGCCGACCTGTCGCGCTTCTCGCCGTCCGAGGCCGACATCGCCGTGCGCATGATCCATGCCTGCGGGCAGGTCGAGGCGGCGCGGCACTTCGTCTTTTCGCCCGGCTTCGCCGAGGCGGCGCGCGCGGCGCTGAAGGCCGGCGCGCCGATCCTGTGCGACGCCGAGATGGTCGCCCACGGCATCACCCGCGCGCGCCTGCCGGCCGGCAACGAGGTGGTCTGCACGCTGCGCGACCCGCGCACGCCCGCCCTGGCGGAGGCGATACGCAACACCCGCTCGGCGGCGGCGCTGGAACTGTGGGGCGACAGGCTCGGCGGCGCGCTGGTCGCCATCGGCAACGCGCCGACGGCGCTGTTCCATCTCATCGACATGCTCGCCCGCGGTGCGCCGCGGCCGGCGGCGATCATCGGCATGCCGGTCGGCTTCGTCGGCGCGGCCGAGAGCAAGGACGCGCTGGCCGCAGGCGGCCACGGCGTGCCCTTCGCCGTCGTGCGCGGCCGCATGGGCGGCTCGGCCGTGACGGCGGCGGCCGTCAACGCCATAGCGAGGGCCGGGCTGTGAGCGAAAACCCCGCCGGCGGAAGGCTCCACGGCAAGCTCTACGGCGTCGGCACCGGCCCGGGCGACCCCGAGCTGCTGACGCTGAAGGCGGTGCGCGCCATCGCGGCGGCCGACGTCGTCGCCCATTTCGCCAAGGCGGGCCGCAGCGGCAATGCGCGCGCCATCGTCGCCGCGCACCTGACGCCGCGCCATGTCGAGCTGCCGCTCCATTATCCGGTGACGACGGAGATTGCGGCGAGCCATGACGACTACCGCTCCGCCATCGGCGCCTTCTTCACGCAAGCGGCCGAGCGCGTCGCGGCCGAGCTGGCGGCGGGCCGCACCGTCGCGGTGCTGTCGGAGGGCGACCCGCTGTTCTACGGCTCCTACATGCATCTCCATGTACGCCTCGCCCACCGCTTCCCGGCCGAGGTGATCCCCGGCGTCACGGCGATGTCCGGCTGCTGGTCGGCCGCCGGCCTGCCGCTGATGCAGGGCGACGACGTGACCACGATCCTGCCCGGCACCTTGCCGCACGCCGAGCTGGCGCGGCGGCTGGCCGGCACCGACGCGGCCATTGTCATGAAGGTCGGGCGCAACCTGCCGAAGATCCGCGCCGCGCTCGCCGCCGGCGGCCGGCTCGCCGACGCGGTCTATGTCGAGCGCGGCACCATGGCGGATGCGCGCGTCGTGCCGCTCGCAGCGGCCGGCGACATCGCCGCGCCCTATTTCTCCATCGTGCTGGTGCCCGGCTGGCGCAGCCGGCCGAAGGCCGAGGCGGCGGAATAGGCGCATGGGCAGCGGACGCCTCACCGTGATCGGCACCGGGCCGGGCAGCCCGGACCAGATGACGCCGCAGGCCGCGCGCGCGGCGGCGGAAGCCGACGAGTTGTTCGGCTACGGCCCCTATCTCGACCGCCTGTCGCTTGGGGCCGGCCAGAAGCGCCACGCCTCCGACAACCGCGAGGAGATCGCGCGGGCCCGCGCCGCGCTGGAGCGCGCCGGGGCCGGTGCGCGCGTCTGCATGGTTTCCGGCGGCGATCCCGGCGTCTTCGCCATGGCGGCCGCCGTCTGCGAGGCAGTCGAGCACGGTCCCGCCGCATGGCGCGACATCGAGGTGGAGATCGTGCCGGGCGTCACGGCGATGCTGGCCGTGGCCGCCCGCGCCGGCGCCCCGCTGGGCCACGACTTCTGCGCCATCTCGCTGTCGGACAACCTGAAGCCGTGGGAAATCGTCGAGAAGCGCATCGCGGCCGCGGCCGCGGCCGGCTTCGTCATGGCCTTCTACAACCCGGTCAGCAAGGCGCGCCCGTGGCAGCTCGGCCGCGCGTTGACGCTGCTTACGCAGATCCTGCCCGCCCCGACCCCGGTGATCTTCGGCCGCGCCGCCGGCCGCCCGGACGAGAGGATCCTTACCGTCGCGCTCACTGATGCCCGCGCCGACATGGCCGACATGGCCACCTGCGTCATCGTCGGCTCGCCGCAGACCCGCATCGTCGAGCGGCCGGGCCGTGTGCCGCTCATTTATTCGCCGCGCTTTGCGGAGCCGAGCAGATGAGCAGCGGCCGCCTCCCAGCTCTCCACCGCCGGCCCGTCGGGCACAGCCGGCCGGCGCACCATCACGACGTCGATGCCGAGCTGCCGCGCGGCCTCTATTTTTGCGTAGGTCGCCTCGCCGCCGGAATTCTTGGCAACGACCGCGTCGATGCGGTGCTCGCGCAGCAGCGCCAGTTCGTCGGCCAGCGCGAACGGCCCGCGCGACAGGATGTACGCCGCGTCGGGCAGCGCCGCATCGGCGGGATCGACGCTGCGCACCAGATAAAAATGCTGCGGCGCGGCCTCGAACAGCCCGGCCTCCTGCCGCCCGATGGCGAGGAAGACGCGGCGCGGCCCGGCACCCAAAGCCCCCAGCGCGGCCGGCGCGTCGGCGAGCATGTCGACCTCGCTCCAGCGGTCGCCCGGCCGGCGCTGCCATGTGGGCCGGCGCAACGCCAGGATCGGCACGCCGGCGCGTTGCGCGGCCATGGCGGCGTTGGCCGAGATGCGCGCGGCGAAGGGATGCGTGGCGTCGACCAGCCGGTCGATGCGCGCGGCGGCGAGATAGGCGGCCAGCCCCTCCGCGCCGCCGAAGCCGCCGATGCGCACCGGCACGGGCTGCGCGGCGGGTTCGCGCGTGCGTCCGGCCAGCGACAGCGTGACCGCGAGCGACGGCTCGCCGGCCAGCCGCGCGGCCAGCGCGCGGGCGTCGGCGGTGCCGCCGAGTATGAGGATGCGGGTCGTGGCCATGGCTGCTGATCGTCGCGCGCAACTTGCACCGGCAGGGCGCTGGCTGGCAATCGTCGGCATCGGCGAGGACGGCGCGGCCGGCCTCGGCACGCGCGCCCGCGCGCTGGTCGGAGAGGCCGAGTTCGTGTTCGGCGGCGCGCGGCACCTGGCGCTCGCGGCGGAGCTGGTCCGGGGCGAAGCGCGGCAGTGGCCGTCTCCCTTCGACGTCGCGCCCGTGCTGGCGCTGGCCGGGCGGCGCGTTTGCGTGCTCGCCTCGGGCGATCCGATGCTGTTCGGCGTCGGCGCCACGCTGCTGCGGCAGATGGCGGCCGACGAGGCCGAGATCGTGCCCGCCCCGTCGGCGTTCAGCCTCGCCGCGGCGCGGCTCGGCTGGCCGTTGCAGGATGCCGAGACGGTCTCGCTGCACGGCAAGGCGATCGCGCGCCTGCGCCCGCTGCTGCACCCCGGCCGCCGCCTGCTGTGCCTGACCTCGGACGCGGCCGCGCCCGCCGCCATCGCGGCATTGCTGAACGACCTCGGCTTCGGACCTTCGCGCCTCACCGTGCTGGAGGCGCTGGGCGGGCCGGACGAGCGTGTTCGCGCGACGACGGCCGATGCATTCTCCCTGCCCGGCATCGCCCCGCTCAACGTGCTCGCCGTCGAGGTTGCCGCCAATGCCGCCGCGCGCCCGCTGCCGCTGACGCCGGGGCTCGCCGACGGTCTGTTCGACCATGACGGCCAGATCACCAAGCGCGAGGTTCGAGCACTCACTTTGTCGGCGCTCGCGCCGAAACGCGGCGAGCTCTTGTGGGACATCGGCGCGGGAGCAGGCTCGATCGCCATCGAGTGGATGCTGGCCGATCCGTCATGCCGCGCCGTCGCCGTGGAGGCCGAGCCCGCGCGGGCGGCGCGCATCCGCGCCAATGCCGAGGCTCTCGGCGTGCCGGACCTGCGCGTCGTCGAAGGCTGCGCGCCTGCCGTGCTCGCCGGCCTGCCCGCGCCGGACGCGATCTTCATCGGCGGCGGCGGCAGCGCGCCGGGCGCGCTCGACGCGGCCATCGCCGCGCTTAAATCCGGCGGCCGGCTGGTCGCCAACGCCGTCACGCTGGAGATGGAGGCCGTGCTGCTGGCGCGCCATGCCGCGAGCGGCGGCGAGCTGACGCGCATCGCGGTGAGCCGCGCCGCGCCCGTCGGCACGATGAACGGCTGGCGCGCGGCCATGCCGGTCACGCAATGGACATGGGTGAAGCCGTGATCGTACCCGTAGTCGTGGCCGGGCTCGGCAGCCGAAGGGGCGTCTCCGTCGAGGCCGTGCTGGCGGCGATCGGTGCGGCGGCGGGTGCGCATGGCCGGCCGCAGGCGCAGATCGCGCTGCTCGCCACCGGCGACGCAAAATCCGGCGAGGCGGCCTTCGCCGAGGCCGCGCTGCGGCTCGGCGTGCCGCTGGAGATCGTGCCGGCCGCGCGCATCGCCGCGCAGGCCGTGCCGGGCCGCTCGGCCGCCAGCCTCGCCTTCGCCGGCACCGGCAGCATGGCCGAGGCGGCGGCGCTGGCGGCGGCCGGCCAAGGCGCACGCCTGCTCGGGCCGCGCACGGTCTTCGGCCCGGTCACCTGCGCTTTGGCGGAGGCACATCGATGACGGTCCATTTCATCGGCGCCGGCCCCGGCGCGGCCGACCTGATCACGCTGCGCGGGCGCGACCTGATCGCCGCCTGCCCGGTCTGCCTCTATGCCGGCTCCATCGTTCCGCGCGAATTGCTGGCGCATTGCCCGCCCGGCGCGCGCATCGTCGACACCGCGCCCCTGTCGCTGGACGAGATCGCCGCCGAATTCGCTGCCGCCCATGCGCGCGGCGAGGATGTCGCGCGCCTGCATTCGGGCGACCTCTCGGTGTGGAGCGCGGTCGGCGAGCAGATCCGCCGGCTCGACGCCATGGGCATTTCATGGACCATGACGCCCGGCGTGCCGGCCTTCGCCGCCGCGGCCGCCGCGCTCGGTCGCGAGCTGACCGTGCCGGAGGTGGCGCAGAGCCTTGTGCTCACGCGGGTCTCCGGCCGCGCGTCGAAAATGCCGGCGGGCGAGACGCTGCAAAACTTCGGCGCGACCGGAGCGACGCTCGCCATCCACCTCGCCATCCATGCACTGGACCGCGTGGTGGCCGATCTGACGCCGCTCTACGGCGTCGACTGCCCGGTCGCCATCGTCGCGCATGCTTCCACAGAGGCGCAAAAGGTGCTGAAAGGCACGCTCGGCGACATCGCGGCGCGCTTTGCCGCCGCTCCGGTCGAGCGCACCGCCATCATCTTCGTCGGGCGCGGGCTCGCGGCGGAGGGGTTTCGCGACAGCGCCCTCTACGACGCGGGCTACCAGCGCCGCTTTCGCGGGAGGGACGGGCCGTGAGCGCCATCGAAGCGCTGCTCGCCGCCGCGCCGCGGCTGGAGCCCGGCCATGTGTGGCTCGCAGGCGCCGGCCCCGGCGCGCCGGGCATGCTGACGCTCGACGTGGCGTCGGCGCTGGCGCAGGCCGACGCGGTGGTCCATGACGCGCTGGTGGACGAGCGCGTGCTCGCCCTTGCCGCCGGCGCCGAGCTGATCTTCGCGGGAAAACGCGGCGGCAGGCCCTCCCCGGCGCAGGAGGACATCTCGCAGAAGCTCGTGGCGCTCGCCCGCGCCGGCCGGCGCGTGCTGCGGCTGAAGGGCGGCGACCCCTTCGTCTTCGGCCGCGGCGGCGAGGAGGCGCTGGCGCTGGCTGGGGCCGGCGTCCCCTTCCGCATCCTGCCGGGGTTGACCTCGGCGCTCGGTGCGCTGGCCGAGGCCGGCATTCCCGCCACCATGCGCGGCGTCTCGCGCGCGATCACCTTCGCCACCGGCCATGCGCTCGGCGAGGCGGACGACCTCGACTGGGCCGCGCTCGCCCGCACCGGCGAGCCGATCGTCGTCTATATGGGCCTCAGGAACCTTGCCGGCATCGCCGCCGCGCTGATGGCGGGCGGCCTTGCCGCCGGCACCCCCGCCGCCGTCATCGCCTCGGCGACGACGAGCGCGCAAGACACCGTCGTCTCCACCCTCGCCGGCATCGCCGCAGCGGCGCGCGCGGCCGGCTTGCAGGCGCCAGCGCTCATCGTCGTCGGCGGCATCGTGACCATGCGGGAGAAGCTCGTACCGTGACCCGTGCCATCATCATCGGCGCCCCGCGCTCGGGCTCGGGCAAGACCAGCCTCACCATCGGGCTGATGCGCGCGCTCGCCCGCCGCGGCAACCGCGTGGCCGGCGCGAAATCCGGCCCGGATTATATCGACCCCGGCTTTCACGCAGCCGCCACCGGCCGCCCCGGCGTCAATCTCGATTCCTGGGCGATGACGCCGGCGCTGATCGGCGCCCTGCTCGCGAGCCAGGCGCGCGAGGCCGACATCCTCGTGATCGAGAGCGCCATGGGCCTGTTCGACGGCATCCCGGCCGGGACTGGCCGCACCGGCTCGGCCGCCGACCTTGCCCGCCGCTTCGGCATTCCGGTCCTGCTCATCCTCGACGTCTCCGGCCAGTCGCAGACGGCGGCCGCTGTCGCCAAGGGGTTCGCGACCTACGATCCCGCCGTGCGCATTGCCGGCGTGGTGCTCAACCGCTGCGGCTCGGAGCGCCATGTGCGGCTGGCGAAGGATGCGGTCGAGGCGGCAGGACTGCCGGTCGCCGGCGCGGTGATGCGCAGCGACAAGGTGGTGCTGCCCGAGCGGCATCTGGGGCTGGTGCAGGCCGAGGAGCACGAGGCGCTGGACGAGTATATCGACGCGCTGGCCGACATCATGGAAGCCTCGCTCGACCTCGACGCCGTGATCGCGCTCGCCGCGCCGCTGGATAGTTCCGGCGGTGCAACGACGATCGCCCTTCCCCCGCCGGGCCGGCGCGTGGCTATCGCCCGCGACGCCGCCTTCACCTTCATCTACCCGCATCTGGCGGCCCAGTGGCGCGCCGCCGGGGCCGAGCTGGTTCCCTTCTCCCCTCTCGCCGACGAGGCGCCGGATACGGGCTGCGACGCCTGCTGGCTGCCCGGCGGCTACCCGGAGCTGCATGCCGGCCGACTGGCGCAGGCGCAAAATTTCCGCGCAGGCATGGACCGCTTCGCCAAAACGCGGCCGGTCCATGGCGAGTGCGGCGGCTACATGGTGCTGGGCGAGGCGCTGACCGACGCGGACGGCGCCACCCACCGCATGCTCGGCCTGCTCTCCCACGCCACCAGCTTCGCGAAGCGCAAGATGAATCTCGGCTACCGGCAGGCGACGCTCGCCGCGCCCGGCCCGCTCGGTCCCGCCGGCACGGTCCTGCGCGGCCACGAGTTCCACTACGCGTCGGTCACCGATCCGGGACGCGACGCGCCCTTCGCCGACCTTGCCGACGGGCTCGGCAAGCCGCTCGGCCCGTCCGGCGGCCGGCGCGGCCATGTGTCGGGCAGCTTCTTCCACGCCATTGCGCCCGAAACCGGTCCCGCCTGATCCATGCGCGACGCACGCAGCCTGATCGCCGACATCACCGAATGCGTCGGCTTTTTCACCCGCCTGCCGGTGCCATCGCGCATGATCTCGCAGGGCGCCGACCGCGCCTTCGCGCCGTCGCTCTGGGCCGCGCCCGTCGCCGGCCTCGCCGTGGCGCTCGTCGGTGCCGCCGCCATGGCGATCGCGGCAGGGCTCGGCATGCCGGCGACGATCTCGGCGCTCGCCGCAATCGCCGTCACCATGGCCGCGACCGGGGCGCTGCACGAGGACGGGCTGTCGGACACGGTGGACGGCTTCTTCGGCGGCTTTTCGCGCGAGCGCCGGCTGGAAATCATGAAGGACAGCCGCATCGGTGCGTTCGGCGCGGCGGCGCTCATCTTCTCCGTCGCGTTCCGCGCCAGCGCCCTCGCGGCCATCGGTCCCGGCTGGGGCGCGGCCTTCGCGCTGGCCGCCGCGCACATGGCCTCGCGCGCCCTGCTGCCGGCCATGCTCCATGCCGTGCCGCCCGCCCGCAGCGACGGGCTGGCCGCCTCGGTGGGGGCCGTGCCGCGCGAGACGGCCGTCGCGGCGCTGGTCATCGGGGCGCTATCCCTGCTCCTGCTCGGGCTCAAGCCCATGCTGCTCACCGCCGCCGCGCTCGCCCTGATCTTCCATCTCGTCGGCCGCACGGCGCGCGCACGCATCGGCGGCCATACCGGCGACGTGCTGGGCGCGCTGCAACAACTCGCCGAGATCGCCGTGCTGTGCGCGGCCGCCGCGGCCTTTTCCTGACGGAGCCTTCATGCCCTTCGCCACCCTCGACCAGTTGCGCCGCGCCTGCTCCGACCTCCCCGGCCCGGACGAGGCGGCCGCCGAGGCGGTGTGGAACCGGCAGGACCAGCTCACCAAGCCGCCGCGCAGCCTCGGCCGGCTGGAGGACGTCGTCGCCTGGCTCGCCGCCTGGCAGCGCCTGCCCCGCCCGCGGCTCGACCGCGTGAAGGTTCTGGTGTTCGCCGGCTCGCACGGCGTGGCCGCGCGCGGCGTCTCGGCCTTCCCGCCGGAGGTGACGGCCCAGATGGTCGCCAATTTCGCGGCCGGCGGCGCCGCCATCAACCAGCTCGCGCGCGCCGCCGGCGCCGAGCTCGCCGTGATCCCGCTCGACGTCGACCGGCCGACCGCCGATTTCACCCAAGCGCCGGCCATGGGCGACGAGGATTTCCTCGCTGCCGTCTCGGCCGGCTACGACGCGGTGGCGGCCGGCACCGACCTCGTCTGCATCGGCGAGATGGGCATCGGCAACACCACCGCCGCCGCCGCGCTCGCCTGCGCCCTGTTCGGCGGCGATGCCGGCAACTGGACCGGCCGCGGCACCGGCGTCGACGATGACGGGCTGGTCCGCAAGACCGCCGTGGTGGCGGAAGCCGTGGCGCTGCATGCCGACGTGCGCGACGATCCGCTGGAATTGGCCCGCCGCCTCGGCGGGCGCGAGCTGGCCGCCATGCTGGGCGCGGCGCTCGCTTGCCGCCACCGCAACGTGCCGCTGCTGCTCGACGGCTTCGTGGCGACGGCGGCCGTCGCTCCGCTCGCGCTCCTCCACCAGCAAGGGTTGGCGCACGCCATGGCCGGCCATGTCTCGGCCGAGGCCGCGCATGCGCGGCTGCTGACGGCGCTCGGCCTCGATCCGCTGCTCGACATGCGCATGCGCCTCGGCGAAGCGTCGGGCGCCTGCCTTGCCGTGCTATTGCTGCGCGGCGCCCTCGCCTGCTTCGACGGCATGGCGACATTCGCCGATGCGGGGGTGAGCGGCGGCTGACGGCCTTGCCGTTTTCTTCGCATTGCGAATTAATGCGCCGTCGGGTGCGTCGCCCGCGGGAGGATGAATTGGCTTCGAACGGCAAGACCCGGACCCTGCGCTCGCGCGCCTGGTTCGACAACCCCGAAAATCCGGGCATGACCGCGCTCTATCTGGAGCGCTACCTGAATTACGGCCTGACGCTGGACGAGCTGCGCGACAGCGGCAAGCCGGTGATCGGCATCGCCCAGACCGGCTCCGACCTCGCACCCTGCAACCGCCACCACCTCGACCTTTCCGGCCGCGTGCGCGACGGCATCCGCGACGCCGGCGGCATTCCGCTGGAGTTTCCCTGCCATCCGATCCAGGAGACCGGCAAGCGGCCCACCGCCGCGCTCGACCGCAACCTCGCCTATCTCAGCCTGGTGGAGGTGCTCTACGGCTACCCGCTCGACGGCGTGGTGCTGATGACCGGCTGCGACAAGACCACGCCGGCTTTGCTGATGGGCGCGGCCACCGTCGACATCCCCGCCATCGTGCTCTCCGGCGGCCCGATGCTCAACGGCTGGTACAAGGGCGAGCGCGCCGGCTCGGGCACCGTGGTCTGGCACGCCCGCAGCGAGCTCGCCGCGGGCCGCATCGGCTACGACGAATTCCTCCAGATGGTTGCCAATTCCGCCCCGTCGGTGGGCCATTGCAACACCATGGGCACCGCGCTCTCGATGAACAGCCTGGCCGAGGCGCTGGGCATGAGCCTGCCCGGCTGCGCGGCGATCCCCGCCCCCTACCGCGAGCGCGCGCAGATGGCCTATGCGACGGGCCGGCGCATCGTGCCGATGGTGCGCGAGGACCTGAAGCCGTCCGACATCATGACGCGCAAGGCGTTCGAGAACGCCATCGTCGCCGCCAGCGCCATCGGCGCCTCGACCAACTGCCCGCCGCATCTGGTGGCGGTGGCGAACCATGTCGGCGTGGACCTGAAGACGCAGGACTGGGACGCGATCGGCTTCGACGTGCCGCTGCTCGCCAACGTCATGCCGGCCGGCGCCTATCTCGGCGAGGAGTTTCATCGGGCCGGCGGCGTGCCGGCCGTCATGCACGAACTGCTCAGGGCCGGGCGCCTGCATCGGGACGCGCTCAACGTCTGCGGCCGGACCGTCGGCGAATGCTACGCCGCCACGCCGATCGAAGACGAGGACGTGATCCGCCCCTACGGCCGGCCGCTGAAGGCCAATGCCGGCTTCGCCGTACTCTCCGGCAATCTGTTCGACTCGGCCGTGATGAAGCTGTCGGTCATCTCCGACCAGTTCGCGAAGCTCTATCTGGAAAACCCCGGCGACCCCGGCGCCTTCGAGGGCACCGCCGTCGTGTTCGAGGGGCCCGAGGACTATCACCACCGCATCGACGATCCGACGCTCGCTATCGACGAGCACTCGATCCTGTTCATTCGCAATTGCGGCCCGATCGGCTATCCGGGCGCGGCGGAAGTGGTGAACATGCAGCCGCCGGCCGAGCTGATCCGCAAGGGCGTGACGCTGATCCCCTGCGTCGGCGACGGCCGCCAGTCGGGCACGTCGGGCAGCCCGTCCATCCTCAACGCCTCGCCCGAAAGCGTGCTCGGCGGCGGGCTGGCCATCATCCGCACCGGCGACCGGGTCCGGTTCGATATCGGAAGAAGAACCGCCAACATCCTGATCTCGCAGGAAGAATACGCCCGGCGCAAGGCGGCGTGGACGCCTCCGGTTCTGGTCAATCAGACGCCGTGGCAGGAGCTGCAACGCAAATACGTCACGCAGCTCTCGGACGGCGCCTGCCTCGGCTTCGCGACCGGCTACCAGAAGGTGGCGGCGACGCACGGCGTCCCGAGGGACAATCATTGACGATTGGCGTTCCCTCCCCCTTGAGGGGAGGGTGGCTCGCGCAGCGAGCCGGGTGGGGTTGGTCAAGGCAGCGCGCGGCCTGATACCGGCCAGCGTCGAAGCGGTGGAGATTACCCCACCCGACCGGCCTTCGGCCGGTCACCCTCCCCTCAAGGGGGAGGGAAAGCGCCCCTCACATCACCGCGCCGACCTGCCAGGGCACGAACTCGTTGTCGCCGTAGCCGAGCTCTTCCGACTTCGACTGTCGGCCCGACGCAACCTCGACCAGGTAGCGGAAGATCTCGCGGCCCTTGTCCTCCAGCGTCACGCCGTCGAGGATGTCGCCGCAGTTCAGGTCCATGTCCTCGGCCATGCTGGCATAGAGGTCGCTGTTGGTGGCGAGCTTGACCGACGGCACCGGCTTGTAGCCGAAGGCCGAGCCGCGCCCGGTGGTGAACGCGATCAGGTTGGCGCCCGAAGCCGCCTGCCCCGTCGCCGACGCCGGGTCGTAGCCCGGCGAATCCATGAACACGAAGCCGCGCCGGTCGATCGGCTCGGCGTAGCGAAAGACGCCGGCGAGCGGCGACGTGCCGGCCTTGGCCGCCGCGCCGAGCGACTTTTCGAGGATGGTGGTCAGCCCGCCCAGCTTGTTGCCGGGCGACGGGTTGTTGTTCATGTCGCCGCCGAGCCTGGCCGTATAGTCCTCCCACCAGCGGATGCGCTCGACCAGCCTCTCGCCGGTCCCGACATCGACCGCGCGGCGGGTGAGCAGATGCTCGGCGCCGTAGATTTCCGGCGTTTCGGAGAGGATGGCCGTGCCGCCCGCCGCCACCAGCAGGTCGGCCGCATGGCCCAGCGCCGGATTGGCGGTGATGCCGGAATAGCCGTCCGAGCCGCCGCATTGCAGCGCCAGCACCAGTTCCGACACCGGCACGTCCTCGCGCTCCACCGCGTTCACCTGCGGCAGCATCGCCTCCAGCGCCTCGAGCCCCTGCTCGACGGTCTTGCGCGTGCCGCCGCTGGCCTGGATGGTCATGGTGCGGAAGGTCGGCGAATCCTTCAGCCCGTAGCGCTCCAGCAGCCGCGGGATCTGGAACACCTCGCAGCCGAGCCCGATCAGCAGCGCGCCGCCGACATTCGGGCTCGCCGCATGGCCCCAGACCGTGCGCTGGAGCAGCTCGTAGCCCTCGCCCTTGCCGTCCATGCCGCAACCGGTGCCGTGGGTGAAGGCGACGACGCCGTCTATGTTGGGATAGCGCGCCAGCAGCCCGCGCTCGCGCGCCGCCTGCGCGACGAACCGCGCCACCGAGGCCGAGCAGTTCACGCTGGTCAGCACGGCGACGTAGTTGCGCGTGCCGGCGCGGCCGTCGCGGCGGCGATAGCCCCTGAACGTCGCCGGCAGCCCGTCGAGCGGGGGCGGCGTCCAGCCGTTCTCCCGCGCATGGGCGTAGTCGCGGGCGAAGCCGCCCTCGAACGCGCAATTGTGCTCGTGCACATGGCTGCCCGGCGCGATGTCGGTCGAGGCGAAGCCGATGATCTGGCCGAACTTGCGCACCGCCTCGCCCTTCGCGATGAGCCGCGTCGCCATCTTGTGCCCCTTCATCACCGGCTCGCGCGCGGCAACGCCGTCGACCACCGTCCCGGCCGCCACCTTGTCGACGCAGACGACGACGTTGTCGTTGGCGTTGAGGCGGATGAAACGGGGCGTGCGCTCTGGCATGGCTCGTTGCCGAAGGTTCGGGTTGGCTGTCCTTAGAGCGGTGCGTAGCGCTCCACCGCGCGCATCACCCCGCGCAGCTCGGCCAGCCCCTTGAGGCGGCCGATGCAGGAATAGCCGGGGTTCACCGTCTTGCCGATGTCGTCGATCAGAAGGTGCCCGTGGTCGGGCCGCATGGGGATCTCGGCATCGGCCCGCCCACTGGCGCGCCGCCTTTTCTCCTCGGCCATCAGCTCCGCCACCACCGCCACCATGTCGACGCGGCCGTCGAGATGGTCGGATTCGTGGAAGGAGCCGTCGGGCTCGTGCAGCACGTTGCGCAGATGGGCGAAATGGATGTCCGGCGCGAACTCTCTGGCCATCGCCACGAGGTCGTTGTGCAGCCCCGCCCCGTAGGAGCCGGTGCACAGCGTGATGCCGTTGGCGGGCGACTTCACCGCGGCGACGATGCGGCGCGCGTCGGCCGCCGAGGACACGACGCGCGGCAGGCCGAAGATCGGGAACGGCGGGTCGTCGGGGTGGATGGCGAGCCTCACCCCCTCCTCCTCCGCAACCGGCACGATCTCGCTCAGGAATTCGGAGAGATTGGCCGCCAGCGCCGCATGGTCGATCTCGCCGTAGCGGTCGAGCATCGCCTGGAACGAGGCGCGGTCGTAGACGAATTCGCGCGCCGGCACCCACTCGATCAAATTGCGCTCGATGCGCGCGAGGTCGCTTTCGGACAGCGTCTTCAGCCGCGCTTTGGCCGCCTCCAGCCGCGCCTTCGGGTGCTGCGCCTCGGCGCCCTTGCGCTTCAGCACGAAGGCGTCCCAGGCGGCGAACTCGATCAGGTCGAAGCGCAGCGCCGTGCCGCCATGGGCCAGCGGATAGTCGAGGTCGGTGCGCGTCCAGTCGGTGATCGCCATGAAATTGTAGCAGACCACCTTCACGCCGGCCTTCGACACCGCGCGGATCGACGCCTTGTAGTTCTCGATCAGCTCCCGGAAGCGGCCGGCACGCGTCTTGACGTCCTCATGGACGATGATGCTCTCCACCACGCTCCATTCGAGGCCGGCCGCCTCGACCTCGGCGCGGCGCCTGTCCACCTCCTCCTGCGGCCAGGCGCGGCCGTCATTGAGGTGGTGCAGCGCGGTGACGACGCCGGTGGCGCCCGCCTGCCGCACATGGGCGAGCTTGACCGGATCGTCCGGCCCGAACCACCGCCAGGTCTGTTTCATTTGGAGTCCTGCTTCATGTGGTCTCCAGAAAAGCCGAGAGGGTTGCCTGCACGCCTTTCGCACGCAGCGATTCGAGATGGCGCGCCGCCGCGGGCACCAGCCTATCGTCCGCGCCTGCGCCCGCAAAGCCCGCCGCCGCGAATACCGCGCGCATGGTCTGCTCGGCGCCTTCGCCCTTGGCGAAGATCCCGGCCAGCCGGGCGTCGAGCGGATCGGTGAACAGGCCGGCGGGAAGCTGCCCGCCGCGCGCCTCGCACGCCGCGATCCACGCCGCCGGCACCAGCATCAGCGCGTCGATGCCGCGCCCTTCCGCCGCCCGCTCGCGCGCGGTGGCGATGACGCGCTGCGGCATCTTCTGCGAGCCGTCGAGCGCGATCTGCGCGCAGCGGTGCCGGATCGCCGTGTTGGCGAAGCGCCTCGACAGCGCGGCGCGATAGGCTTCGGTGTCGAGCAGCGGCGACAGCGTCGCCGCCGCCTCGCCCCACAGGCGCTGGACGAAGCCATGGATCAGCGGGTCGCCGAACGCGTCGGCCACCGTCTCGCGCCCCGACAGCACGCCGAGATAGGCAAGGCCCGAATGCGCGCCGTTGAGCAGCCGCAGCTTCATCTCCTCGTAGAGCTTCACGTCGGCGACCATCTCGGCGCCATGGTCCTCCCAGCGCGGACGGCCCCCGACGAAACGGTCCTCCACCACCCATTGCATGAAGGGCTCGGTGAACACCGGCCAGGCATCGTCGAGCCCGATCATCGCGGCGACGCGCGCCCGGTCGGCATCGGTCGTCGCCGGCACGATGCGGTCGACCATGGTGGAGGGAAACGCCACATGCGCCTCCACGAAGGCGCGCAGGCCGCCGCCGCCGGCCGCGTCAGCGAATTGCAGCGCCAGCCGGCCCAGCGTGCCGCCATTGTCGGGAAGGTTGTCGCAGCACAGCACGGTGAACGGCGCGGCGCCCGCCGCCCGCCGCGCACGCAGCGCCGCCGCGATGAAGCCGTGCACGGTGCGCGGCCTGTCCGGGTTGGTCAGATCGTGCCGCACGTCGGCATGGGAAAGATCGAGATCGCCCTTGGCATCGCGCAGATACGCCTTTTCGGTCACCGTACTGGTGACGATGCGAACGGCCGGGTCGGCCATGCGCGCCACCAGCGCGGCCGGGTCCTCCGGCGCCACCGACAATTCCTTCAGCGAGCCGACGATGCGCGCGCGCTCCTCGGCGCCGTCGCGCTCGACCACGGTGTAGAGCCCGTCCTGCGCGGCGAGCGCGTCGCGCGTGTCGGGGCTGCGCAGCGACGCGCCGTGGATCGCCCAGCCGCTCTCGCCCGCGTTCAGGCAATCGTCGGTGTAGACGGCCTGATGCGCGCGGAAAAAATTGCCGACGCCCAGATGCACGATGCCGACGCGGGCCGCCGCGCGATCGTAGCGAGGCAGCATAACGCCTTTCGCCTGTCCAAGCGTACCGTTCGACAATCGCATCAGGAGATACCCCCACCCTTTGCCCTGCCGGGGCCTTCGGACCCCGCAGGGGCAGGGTTGTCGCATATGGACTGCACCGCCCCCTCACCCGGCCGCTTCGCGGCCACCCTCTCCCCGCCGGGGAGAGGAGGGCGCCGAGCGGTGCCGCCGTGCTCCTTCTCCCCGGCGGGGAGAAGGTGGCGAGGACGAAGTCCGAGCCGGATGAGGGGGCATCGCCCATATGCGATAACCCTCCCCGCAAGGGAAGAGGGGTGAGGGGTGGGGGCATCGGGGCAAAAGCCCCGGCGTTGGCTCGGCACTAAAATCCTCCCGCGCGGCCGGTCCCTGCCTGTTCCTGCCGCTTGTCCTGCCTACACCGGCCGCCGGCCGGGGCGCAATCAAACTTATCATATGACTGGTGTTTTTTTGTATGTTGACAGGATGTCATCCTGCCCCTAGCCATAGCGAAACCGTTGGAGGAGCGGTCCCCTCATGCTCGCACGACCGGATCGCGACCTGCTTTTCCCGGCCGAGCCGAAGGCTCGCGGCCTCGCGCGCTCGCTTTACGAGAGCGTGGCCGGCCTGCCGATCGTCAGCCCGCACGGGCACACCGATCCCGCCTGGTATGCGCTGAACGAGGCGTTTCCCGACCCCGCGCGGCTGCTGATCGTGCCGGACCACTACATCTTCCGCATGCTCGTCAGCCAGGGCGTCGCGCTGGAAAGCCTCGGCGTGGCGCGGCTCGACGGCAGCCCGGTGGAGACGGACGGGCGCGCCATCTGGCGGCTGTTCGCGTCCAACTACCATCTGTTCCGCGGCACGCCGACGCGGCTGTGGATGGACTACGTGCTGGCCAATCTGTTCGGCGTCGAGGAGCGGCTGTCGGCGCAGACGGCGGACACGTCATACGACCGCATCGCCGAATGCCTCGCCAAAGACGAGTTCCGCCCCCGCGCGCTGTACGAGCGCTTCAACATCGAGGTGATCGCCACCACCGAAGGCGCGCTGGACGATCTGAAATACCACCGCATGATCCGCGAGAGCGGCTGGCGCGGCCGCGTGGTGACCGCCTACCGCCCCGACGCGGTGGTCGACCCGGATTTCGAGGGCTTTGCCGCAAACCTCGACAGTCTCGGCGAGATCACCGGGGAAGATACGGGTTCGTGGAGCGGCTACCTCGCCGCCCACCGCAAGCGCCGCGACTATTTCAAAAGCTTCGGCGCCACCTCCTCCGACCACGGCCACGCGACGGCCGAGACGGCCAATCTCTCCGCCGCCGAGGCGAAAACCCTGTTCGACAAGGTGCGAACCGGCAGGGCCGATGCGCGCGAGCGCGGCCTGTTCCGCGGCCAGATGCTCACCGAGATGGCGCGGATGAGCGTCGACGACGGCCTCGTCCTCCAGATCCATCCGGGCTCATGGCGCAACCATTCGCCGACGGTGATGGCGCGCTTCGGCCGCGACAAGGGTTTCGATATTCCCACCCGCACCGACTATGTGCGCGACTTGAAGCCGCTGCTCGACGCGGTCGGCATGGAGCCGAACCTCACCGTCATCCTCTTCACGCTGGACGAAACGGTCTATGCGCGCGAGCTCGCGCCGCTGGCCGGCGCCTATCCGGCGCTGCGGCTCGGCCCCGCCTGGTGGTTCCACGACAGCCCCGAGGGCATGCGCCGCTTTCGCGAGACGACCACGGAGACGGCCGGCTTCTACAACACCGTCGGCTTCAACGACGACACGCGCGCCTTTCCGTCGATCCCGGCGCGCCACGACATCGCGCGGCGAGTTGATTGCGCCTTCCTGGCGCGGCTCGTCACCGAACACCGGCTCGGCGAGGACGAAGCGTTCGAGCTGGCCGGGGAACTTGCCCATACGCTTGCCAAAAAGGCGTATCGGCTCTGAGCGGGCCTTCGGCCCGAACATCAATGGGAGGAATTTCATGTTTCACTTCAAGACCATAGCCGTGGCGGCCTTCGCTACCGCGCTGCTGGCCGGCACCGCCGCGGCACAGACCGTCCTGCGCTCCTCGGATACGCATCCGGACGGCTATCCGACCGTCGAGGCGGTGAAGTATTTCGGCGAGCTTCTCAAGGAGCGCACCAACGGCCGCTATTCGGTCGAGGTCTACCACTCGGCCCAGCTCGGCCAGGAGGCCGACACGATCGAGCAGGTCCGCTCCGGCGTGATCGAGCTGAACCGCGTCTCCATGGCGCCGTGGAACAGCCTCGTGCCGCTGACCATGATCCCGTCCCTGCCCTATTTGTTCACCTCGCCCGACCACGCCCGCAAGGTCATGATGAGCGGCATCGGCGACGAGATCGCCGCCGGCTTCGACCAGCACGGCGTCGTGGTCCTCACCTACTATGACGGCGGCGCGCGCTCCTTCTACAACGCCAGGAAGCCGGTCAATTCGCTGGCCGACCTCGCCGGCCAGAAATATCGCGTCATCCAGTCCGACGTGTTCGTCGACATGGTCGCAGCCCTCGGCGCCACCGCGACGCCGATGCCCTATGGCGAGGTCTATTCCTCGATCGAGACGGGCGTCATCGACGGCGCCGAGAACAATTTCCCGAGCTACGAATCGGCCAAGCACTTCGAGGTCGCCAAGCACTACTCGCTGGACGAGCACACCATCGTGCCGGAAGTGTTCGTGATGTCGAAGGTCCACTGGGACCGCCTCTCGGCCGAAGACCAGGCGATCTTCAAGCAGGCCGCGCGCGACTCCGCCGAGAAGCAGTGGGAGCTGTGGGACGCCCGCGTCGCCGTCTCGCGCAAGATCGTCGAGGACGCCGGCTCGCAGATCACGACGCCTCAGAAGCAGCCCTTCATCGACGCGATGAAGCCGGTCTACGACAAGTATGTCGGCACGCCCGAGCTGAAGGATCTCGTCGCCCGCATCCAGGCGGTGAAGTGACCCTGCGATGAACGCCCGGCCGCCGGCGCGCGAGCGCCGGCGGCCGCACCGCTCGATAGAGGCCCGTCGGGAAGGTTCAGGCCATGTCCGCCCATGCAGTGACCAATTCGCCGGAGCTCGAACGCAGGCCGACGCTCGCGGCCGTCGCGCGCGTGCTCTCGAAACTGTCCAACATATCCCTCTATGCCGCCGGCTTCGGCCTCGTGGCGATGTCGGTCATCGTGCTCTGGCAGGTGTTCCTGCGCTACGTGCTGAACTGGGGCCAGGCCTGGACGGAGCTGAGCGCGGTCCTGATCATGGGCTGGTTCATCTTCCTCGGCACCGCCGTCGGCATCCGCGAGAACTTCCATCTCGGCTTCGACGTGCTGCTCTACATCCTGCCCAACGGCAGCAAGAAGGTGCTGCGCACGATCTCCGACCTCGTTGTGCTCTCCTTCGCCATCGGCATGGTCTATTACGGCTTCGTGCTGATGCGGCTGCAATGGAACGAGGTCATGCCCGGCCTCGGCCTGACCGGCTCGCTGCGCTATTTGCCGCTGACGGCCGGCGGCGTCCTCATCACCCTGTTCTCGCTCGAACGCATCGCGCTGCGCTGGTCCGGCATCGAGATCGACGACGACGCCGTCGACGAGGCCGATCTGACCGACCCCACCACCGTTTCCGCAGCCGTGAAGGAAGTCTGATGGCCAGCCTGATCCTCTTCGGCGTCTTCACGGCGCTCATGCTGATCGGCACGCCGATCGCGTTCTGCCTCGGCGCGGCGAGCTTCGCGACCATTCTCTACATGGGCCTGCCGCCCATGGTGATCTTCCAGCAGATGAATTCGGGCATGAGCGTCTTCACCATGCTCGCCATCCCCTTCTTCATCTATGCCGGCGACCTGATGGTGCGCGGCCACATCGCCCAGCGCATCGTCGCCTTCGCCGGCTCGCTGGTCGGCCACATGCGCGGCGGCCTCGGCCAGGTCAACATCACCGCCTCGACCCTGTTCGGCGGCATCTCGGGCTCGGCCGTGGCGGAAGCCGCGGCCGTCGGCGGCCTGATGATCCCGCAGATGAAGGCGCGCGGCTACGGCGCCGACTATGCGGTGAACGTGACCTCGATGGCCGCGCTCATCGCCCTGCTGCTGCCGCCCTCGCACAACATGATCATCTATTCGATCTCGGCGGGCGGGAAGATCTCCATCGCCGATCTCTTCACCGCCGGCATCATTCCCGGCCTGCTGTTCGCGCTGGCGCTGATGATCACCGCCTATCTGGTGGCGCGCAGCCGCGGCTACCCGACCGAGCCCTTCCCCGGCTTCGCCAAGGTCGGCTGGTTCTTCCTCAACTCGCTGCCCGGCCTGATGCTGATCGTCATCATCTTCGGCGGCGTGCGCTCGGGCATCTTCACCGCCACCGAAAGCTCTGTCATCGCCGTCTTCTACGCTCTGCTGGTCACGCTCACCGTCTATCGCTCGATGAGCTGGGAGGCGTTCGTCCATTCCACGCTCGGCGCCGTGCGCACCACGGCCATGGTGCTGATCATCATCGGCACGGCGGCGTCCTTCGCCTGGCTGATGGCGTTCCTGCGCATCCCCGCCTCGATGATCGCCTGGATGGGCACGATCTCGGAAAACCCGATCGTCGTCCTGCTGCTGATCAACCTGTTCCTGCTGGTGCTCGGCACCTTCATGGACATGGGGCCGACCATCATCATCACCACGCCGATCTTCCTGCCCGTCGCCCAGCATTTCGGCATCGATCCCGTGCATTTCGGCGTGATCCTGATCCTCAACCTCGGCATCGGGCTCAACACGCCGCCGGTGGGCGCGGTGCAGTTCGTCGCCTGCGCGGTCGGCAAGATCACCGTCTGGGAGGCGATGCGCTCCATCTGGCCGTTCTATCTCGCCAGCCTGGTCGTGCTCGGCCTCGTCACCTTCATACCGGCGCTGTCGCTTTGGCTGCCGGCCGCATTCAGGTAGTCGGGGAACGCCGAGAGGAGAATCGGATGGCCGACGACTTCAATCCTGACGCCAAGGTCGAGCGACGACCCAAACTGTCGGAGCGCGTGGTGGCGGCCGTCCGCCAGCAGATCACCGCCGGCGCCTTCGCGCCGGGCCAGAAGCTGCCCACCGAGAGCCAGCTCACCGGCCGCTTCGGCGTTTCCCGCACCGTCATCCGCGAGGCCATGGCGCTGCTCGCCGCCGACGGGCTGGTGGAGCCGCGCCAGGGCGCCGGCGTCTTCGTGCTCGACCGTGCCACCAGCACCTTCGGCCTCATCACCGCCGAGGTGGGCAGCAAGATCAGCCACGCGCTCAACGTCATCGAGGTGCGCATGGGCATCGAGATCGAGAGCGCCGGCCTCGCCGCCCAGCGCCGCAACGCCGCCCAGCTCGCGGCGATCCAGGAAGCCTTCTTCGAGTTCGACCGCAAGCTGGAGCTCGGCGAGGCCACCGGCCGCAACGATTTCGAGTTCCACCGCGCCATCGCCGCCGCCACCAACAATCCCTTCTATGTCGAGGTGCTCGACGCGCTCGGCATGCGCGCGATCCCCTGCGACATCACCTCGCCCTGGGGCACCGACAGCGTGCTCAGCCGCGAATACGAGGAAGGGCTCCAGAAGGAGCATCTGGCGATCCTGGAGGCGATCTCGACCGGCATCGCCGACGACGCGAGGCAGGCCATGCGCGACCATCTGGGCGCCAGCCAGAAGCGCTACCACGACCGCCTCAACGGCGAGCAGGAGCGCTATTCCATCCCCCGGCGCGCCGCCACGCGCTGACCCTCGATCCAACCCAGTCCGGAGCCGCCATGTCCGCCGCCAGCTATTCCATCCGCCACGCCGTAAGTCCCGACGCGGCGAAGGCCATGGACACGCAGGAGCTGCGCGACGCGTTCCACCTGCCCGGCCTGTTCCGGCCCGACCGCGTGGAGATCGTCTACACCCATTACGACCGCATGGTCGTCGGCGGCGCCATGCCGGTGGCGCGGAAGCTGCCGCTCGAAGCCGTCAAGTCCATGGGCACGAAGTCGTTCCTGGAGCGCCGCGAGCTGATCGTCGTCAACATAGGCGGGCCGGGCATCGTCAGCACGAGCGACGCCGACCACGAGATGGCGCACCGCGACATGCTCTATGTGGGCCTCGGCGAGACCGTCGCCTTCATGTCGGCCGACGCCGCGCAGCCGGCGAAGTTCTACCTGCTCAGCGCCCCCGCCCACGCAGTCTTCCCGACGCGGCTGATCCGCATCGGCGAAGCGCTGCGCATGGATCTCGGCAGCCCCGAGACATCCAACCAGCGCTCGATCTTCCGCTTCATCCACTCGGAGGGCGCGCAGACCTGCCAGCTCGTCGCCGGCATGACCGAGCTGGCGCCGGGCTCGGTATGGAACACCATTCCGGCTCACGTCCACGACCGGCGCATGGAGGTCTATCTCTATTTCAACCTCGCCGAGAGCGCCCGCGTGATGCACCTCATGGGCGAGCCGCAGGAGACGCGCCACATCGTGATGGCCAACGAGGAGGCCGTGCTGTCGCCGGTCTGGTCGATCCATTCCGGCTGCGGCACCTCCAACTACACCTTCATCTGGGCGATGGCCGGCGACAATGTCGACTATACCGACATGGACCCCGTCCCGGTCGAGATGCTGCGATGAGCGCATTCAGCCTCGCCGGCCGGCGCATCCTCGTCACCGGCGCCAATACCGGTATCGGCCAGGGCGTCGCGCTCTCGATCGCGCGCGCCGGCGGCGCGGTGGTCGGCGCCGGCCGCTCGTCGATGGACGAGACCGCGCGGCTGGTGACGGCCGAAGGCGCGGCGTTCGAGGCCATGTCCTGCGACCTCGCCGACAAGGACGCCGCCGTCGCCATGCTGGACGCCGCCTTCGACCGCGCCCCTCTAGACGGCCTCGTCAACAACGCCGGCATCATCCGCCGCGCCGACGCGCTCGATTTTTCCGAAGGCGACTGGGACGACGTCATGGACGTCAACCTGAAGACGCCGTTCTTCCTCAGCCAGGCGTTCGGGCGGCGGGTGCTCGCCGCCGGCCGGCGCGGCAAGATCGTCAACATCGCCTCCATGCTGTCCTTCCAGGGCGGCATCCGCGTCGCCTCCTACACGGCCTCCAAGCACGGCGTGACCGGCGTGACCCGGCTCCTCGCCAACGAATGGGCGGCCAGGGGCATCAACGTGAACGCCGTCGCGCCCGGCTATGTCGAGACGAACAATACGCAGGCGCTGCGCGCCGACCCCGACCGCAGCGCCGCCATCCTCGCCCGTATCCCCGCCGGCCGCTGGGGCGCGCCGTCCGACATCGGCGACGCGGCGGTCTTCCTGCTGGCGCCGGCCTCCGACTACATGCACGGCGCGACCATCCCCGTCGACGGCGGCTGGCTGGCGCGGTAGAGAGCCTGTCATGACCGATACGACCATCTTCCGCCGCGCCGGCGAGGGCGAGTGGACCGCGACGCCGGACGGCAACCGCCGCCGCGTGCTGCTCCACACCGCCGAGCTGATGATGGTGGAGTTCGCCTTCGAGGCGGGCGGCGAGGGCTGGATGCATTCGCACCCGCATGTGCAGGCGAGCTACGTCGCCGAAGGCAGCTTCGAGGTGACAGTGGGTGGCGAGACGGCGACGCTGGCCGCCGGCGATTCCTTCATCGTGCCGTCCGGCGTCGAGCATGGCGTCAGGGCGCTGGCGAAAGGCCGTCTGGTCGACAGTTTTGCGCCGCACCGCGCCGACTTCCTCTGACGGGATTTCCACCATGATCCGGGTCGCTTCCATCGGCGAATGCATGCTGGAACTTTCCGGGGCGGGCGAAGCCGGCCTCTGGCGCATGAACCATGCCGGCGACACCTTCAACACGCTGTGGGCGCTGCGCGCGCTGCTTCCGGCGGATGCGGCCTGCGACTATGTGAGCGCCTTCGGCGACGACCCGTTCTCGCAGGCGCAGCTCGATTTCTTCGCGGCCCACGGCGTCGGCACGGCCGCCAGCCCGCGCATTCCCGGCGCGCGGCCGGGCCTCTACGCCATCACCCTTGAAGGCGCCGAACGCTCCTTCACCTACTGGCGCAGCGACGCCGCCGCCCGCCGCCTCGCCGACGACGCGGACGCGCTGGGGCGCAGCCTCGCCGCCCGCGACCTCGTCTATTTTTCCGGCATCACGCTGGCGATCCTCTCGCCCGCAGCTCGCGATACCCTCGCCGGCGCACTCGCCGCGGCGAAAGCGAAGGGCAGCCGCATCGCCTTCGACCCCAACCACCGGCCCCGCCTATGGACGTCGCCCGGCGAGGCGCGCGCCACGCAGGAGCGCTTCCTGTCGCTCTGCGACATCGCCCTGCCGACCTTCCCCGACGAGCAGGCGCTGTTCGGCGACGCCGATCCGGCCGCCACGGCGCGCCGGCTCTCCGATGCCGGTATCGGCGAGGTCGTGGTCAAGAACGGCGAGGACCCCGCGCTGGTCGCGAACGGCGCCGAAACCGCCACGATCGCGGCGAACGCCGTATCCGACGCCGTGGATACGACCGGCGCGGGCGATTCCTTCAACGGCGCCTATCTGGCCGCCCGGCTGCTGGGCCACGCGCCCGCCGATGCTGCCCGCCGCGCCCATGCCGTCGCCGGCGCGGTGATCCGCGTGCGCGGCGCGCTCGCGCCGGTTGAAATGCTGCGGGCGGCGTCCGAGTAGAACAACCCCAGCAGACTCCACGCCCTGCGTCGCCCCCCCTCTGTCCTGCCGGACAGAGGGGGGGCGACGCAGGGCGCGACGCCGCCATGACCGCTCCCATCGCCCCAGCCGTGCCCGGCTCCACCTCTCTGCCATAGTGCGCCCATGGCCTTCACCCTGCGCCAGTTGCAATATTTCATCGCCGTCGCCGAGCAGGGCTCGGTGTCGCGCGCCGCCCACCGCCTGTCGATCTCGCAATCCTCCGTTACCGAGGCGATCAAGGAACTGGAGGGCGACCTCGGCGTGGCGCTGTTCGAGCGCCACGCGCGCGGCCTGAACATCACCCATCGCGGCCACCAGTTCCTGCGCCACGCCACGCGCATCCTCGCGGAGGTCTCGGACGCGCGCCGCTCCTTCGGCGACGAGACGCAGCCGCAGTCGGGCGAGCTGCATCTCGGCGTCACCTCGCTGGTCGCCGGCTACGTGCTGTCGGATCTGCTCGCCCGCTACCGCCGCGCCAATCCCGCCATCGAGGTCTCGGCCATCGAGGACAATGGCGACTATCTGGAGCATCTGCTGGTGGGAGGCGAGCTCGACGTCGCGGTCATGGTCATCTCCAATTTGCGCGACCGCATGGCGCTGCAGGCGGAAATCCTCGAAGTCTCGCCCTACCGGCTGTGGCTGCCGCTCGGACACCCGCTCGCCGCCGCCGACATCATCGGGCTGGAAGACCTCGCCGGTCAGCCGCTGATCATGCTCACCATCGACGAGATCGAGACCAGTACCGGCAACCTGCTCGCCGCGCTCGGCGCGCGGCCCAACGTCGCCTTCCGCACCCGCTCGGTGGAGGCGGTGCGCAGCCTCGTCGCCACCGGCGCCGGCATCGCGCTGCTGCCCGACCTCGTCTACCGGCCTTGGTCGCTGGAAGGCGACCGGATCGAGCAGCGCGACATCTCCGGCACGCTGCCCGTGGTGCAGGTCGGCATGGTGTGGCGGCGCGGCTCGTCGCTGCCGCCGGCGGCCCGCGACTTCATCGTCATCGCGCAGGGCCAGCGGACGCTGCGCCAGCGCTGAATAAAGCTATCGGATTTTCCGAAATCTTATTTCTGATTTATGGATTTGCGAAAGCTCCGGTTTCGTCGGAACTTTTCCTACAAGGGGTGAGGCCGCCGGTCGAGAGCGGCGCCCGCTAGTGGGAGAACCGTGATGAAGAGCATTGTGAAGATCACCGCCGCTCTGGCGGTAGCGCTTTCCTCCACCGCATCCTCCTTCGCCCAGATGACCGCGGTCGGCGATGGCGAGGGCCAGCTCAACGTCGTGGCCTGGGCCGGCTTCCTGGAGCGCGGCGAGACCGATCCGAAATTCGACTGGGTGACCAAGTTCGAAGAGGCCAGCGGCTGCAAAGTGGCCGTGAAGACCGCCAACACCTCCGACGAGATGGTGGCGCTGATGAACGAGGGCGGCTTCGACCTCGTCACCGCCTCGGGCGACGCCTCGCGCCGCTTGATCGCCGGCAAGCGCGTGCAGCCCATCAACATCGACTTGATCCCGAGCTGGAGCAAGCTCGACGAGCGCCTGAAGAACGCGCCGTGGCATACGGTCGACGGCGTCCACTACGGCGTACCCTATGTCTGGGGCCCGAACGTGCTCGCCTACAACACCGACGTATTCAAGGAGGCGCCGACCTCGTGGAACGTGGTGTTCGAGGAGATGAACCTGCCGGACGGCAAGTCCAACAAGGGCCGGGTGCAGGCTTATGACGGCCCGATCCACATCGCCGACGCGGCCATGTACCTGATGTTCCACAAGCCGGAGCTGGGCATCAAGAGCCCCTACGAGCTCAACGAGGACCAGTACAAGGCCGCGCTCGACCTCTTGCGCGTGCAGCGCACGCTGGCCGGCCGCTACTGGCACGACGCCTTCATCCAGATCGACGACTTCAAGAACGAGGGCGTCGTCGCGTCGGGCTCCTGGCCGTTCCAGGTCAACCTGCTGAAGGGCGACGGCGCGCCGATCTCCTCGGTCTTCCCGCAGGAAGGCGTCACCGGCTGGGCCGACACGTCGATGCTGCATGCCGAGGCGAAGAACCCCAACTGCGCCTACAAATGGCTGGAGCACACGCTGTCGTCGAACCTTCAGAGCGACCTGTCGCTGTGGTTCGGCGCCAACCCCTCCGTGCCCGCCGCCTGCACCGACGGCTCGGGCATGCTCACGCAGGAGGTCTGCACCCAGAACGGCTCGGGCAATTTCGAGAAGGTCCGCTTCTGGCAGACCCCGATCACCCAGTGCGAGAGCCAGGGCGAATGCGTGCCCTACTATCGCTGGGTGTCGGACTACATCGCGGTGATCGGCGGGCGGTGAGCTGAACGCACGGCGCGGCATGACCGCGCCCCAGCACCCCCACTCCGGCCCTTCGGGCCACCTCTCCCCCTGCCCGGGGGAGAGGAATCCAAGCTGGATGAGCGCCCGCGCAGCGGCCAGCGTTTCCTCTCCCCCGGGCAGGGGGAGAGGTGGCCCGAAGGGCCGGAGTGGGGGTGCTTCATGTGGCCACCCCGCACCACCCGCCAGTCAGCTCACCGCCCGCCGATGACCGCGATGTAGTCGGACACCCAGTGATAATAGGGCACGCACTCGCCCTGGCTCTCGCACTGGGTGATCGGCGTCTGCCAGAAGCGGACCTTCTCGAAGTCGCCCGAGCCGTTCTGGGTGCAGACCTCTTGGGTCAGCATGCCGGAGCCGTCGGTGCAGGCGGAGGGCACGGAGGGATTCGCGCCGAACCACAGCGACAGATCGCTCTGGAGGTTGGACGACAGCGTGTGCTCCAGCCATTTGTAGGCGCAGTTCGGGTTCTTCGCCTCGGCGTGCATCATGGTGGTGTCCGGAACCCTCGTGCTCGTGCGCCACGGCCAGAGCGAATGGAACCTCAAGAACCTGTTCACGGGATGGCGCGACGTCGACCTGACCGAGCAGGGCCATTCGGAGGCCAGAGCCGCCGGCCGGCAGCTGAAGGCGAAAGGGCTCTCCTTCGACATCGCCTTCACCTCGGCGCTGAAGCGCGCCCAGGTGACCTCGCAGCACATTCTCGACGGCGTCGGGCAGCCGAAGCTCGAGACGGTGCGAGACCTCGCGCTCAACGAGCGCGACTACGGGGACCTCTCCGGCCTCAACAAGGATGATGCCCGCGCCAAATGGGGCGAGGAGCAGGTGCATGTCTGGCGCCGCAGCTACGACGTTC
>CAZVTK010000034.1:0-36659 GCA_964629765.1 uncultured Mesorhizobium sp. | reverse complement strand
GCAGCACGTCGAGCGCCATGACGTTGCCCGAGCCCTCCCAGATGGCGTTGACCGGGGCCTCGCGGAAATGGCGGGCGATCGGCAGCTCCTCGACATAGCCGTTGCCGCCCATGCACTCCATCGCCTCGTAGATCAGCGGCGGCGCGATCTTGCACACCCAGTATTTCACCACCGGCGTCATCGCCCGCGCGAAGGCGGCGTGCTCGCGCGCGTCGGCCGCCTCGTCGAAGGACCGCGCCAGCCGGAACGACAGCGCCGCCGCCGCCGCCGCGTCGATGGCGATGTCGGCGAGCACGCGGATCATGATCGGCTGGTCGACGAGCTTCTCGCCGAAGGCCATGCGGTGGCGCGCGTGATGGACCGCCTCGGCGACCGAGGCGCGCATCAGCCCCGCCGAGCCGAGCGCGCAGTCGAGCCGCGTCAGCGTCACCATGTCCATGATGGTCTTGACGCCCTGCCCGGGCTCGCCGACCGCCTCGGCATGGACGCCGGCGAACTCGACCTCGGACGAGGCGTTGGAGCGGTTGCCGAGCTTGTCCTTGAGGCGCTGGAAGTGCAAACCGTTGGCGCGCCCGTCGGGCAGGATGCGCGGCACGAGGAAGCAGGTCAGGCCCTCGCTCGCCTGCGCCAGCATCAGGAACGCGTCGCACATGGGCGCCGACATGAACCATTTGTGGCCGGTGAGGCGGTAGCCGCCGCCCGCCCGCTCGGCGGTGGAGGAATTGGCGCGAACGTCGGTGCCGCCCTGCTTCTCGGTCATGCCCATGCCGAGCGTCAGCCCTTCCTTCTGCCCCGGCGGGCGCTGGCTCGGATCGTATTTGCGGGTCATGACGCGCGGCGCCCATTCCTTGAACAGCGCCGGCGCGTTCATCAGCGCGGCCAGCGAGGCGCTGGTCATGGTGACCGGGCACAGATGGCCGGATTCGAGCTGGGCGGTCATGTAGAAACGCGCGGCGCGCACCTGGTGGCGGCGCCCGCGCTCGGCCTCGCCGTTCTCCCACACGGAGGCGTGGATGCCGCTGGCGATGGAGCGCCGCATCAGCGCGTGATAGGCGGGATGGTACTCGACCTGGTCGATGCGATGGCCCTGCCGGTCGAACGCCTTCAGCCGCGGCGTGAACTCGTTGGCGAGCCGCGCGCCGTCCATCGCCTCGGGATTGCGCACGAAGCGCCCCAGACCTTCGAGGTCGCGCCGCACGGCCTCGCCAAAGCTTTCGCCGAGCTGCATCAGCATCGGGTCGCTGCGCCAGGCGTTGGTGCCGGCGAGCGGCGGCGGCTGGTTGGTCACGTCGTGCGTCACTGTCGTTCCCCATATCGCCCCGGGGCGCGACCGCGCTGAATCGCGGCCGTTGCTGCGATTGTGCAATATCGGCACGCGCAAAGCGAGCGCGGGCGATGGACGCAGCCTGCGGCGCGCCGGTCGCGCCGCGCTCGCGATATCGTGGTCGCTGCGCCACTACCGCGCCGGCCGCAACTCTGATTTCCTGCGCCGGCGCGCGTTGCCCGACCGTTCGCGCGAAGGAGCGTCCGATGCCCGCCTACCGCCCCCCGAGGATACCGCCCTCCGAGATCACCCCCCGCGCATTGTTCCTCAACCGCCGCAGCTTCATCGGCGGTGCGGCCGCCGGGCTCGTCGCCGGGGCGGCGGCGGCATCGGCCGCGGTGCTGGAATACCGGCCCGGCGTGGTGACGACCGACGAGAAGCTGACGCCCGAGGCGGACGTCACCGGCTACAACAATTTCTACGAGTTCGGCATGGGCAAGGGGGATCCGGCGGCCAAGTCCGGCGCCTTCAGGCCGACCCCGTGGACCGTCAAGGTCGACGGCATGGTGGCCAGCCCGAAAGAGTTCGGCCTGGAGGAGCTGCTTGCCATCCAGCAGGAGGAGCGGATCTACCGCATGCGCTGCGTGGAGGCATGGTCCATGGTGATCCCGTGGGTCGGTTTTCCGCTCGCCGCGCTGCTCGACCGCGTCGAGCCGCTGGGCAGCGCGAAATACGTCGCCTTCGAGACGGTGGTGCGGCCGGCCGAGATGCCGGGCCAGGCCGGCTTCTTCCAGTCGCTGCCCTGGCCCTATGTCGAAGGGCTGCGGCTCGACGAGGCGCGCCAACCGTTGGCGATCCTCGCCACCGGCGTCTACGGCAAGGCCCTGCCCAGCCAGAACGGCGCGCCGATCCGGCTCGTCGTGCCGTGGAAATACGGCTTCAAGGGCATCAAGTCGATCGTGCGCATCTCGCTGACCGACACGCAGCCGCCCTCGACCTGGAACCTCGCCGCTTCGCACGAATACGGCTTCTACGCCAATGTGAATCCCGCGGTGGACCATCCGCGCTGGAGCCAGGCGACAGAGCAGCGAATCGGCGAGGGCGGATTCTTCGGCGCCAACCGCCGCGACACCCTGCCCTTCAACGGCTATGCCGACGACGTCGCCTCGCTCTATGCCGGGATGGACCTGCGGGCCAATTTCTGACCATGCCCGTCCGGCTACCTTCATTGCCCCGCCGCTACCATGCGGCGTCGATCTGGCTGCTTTATGCGCTTGGGCTCGCCCCCGCCGTCTGGGCCTTCTGGCTCGGCGCGACGGGCCGGTTGCCCGGCAACGCCGTCAAGGAATTCGAGCACCTGCTCGGCACCTGGGCCGTACGGTTCCTGATCGCGACGCTGGCGATCACGCCGCTGCGCGACCTCGCGGGCATCAACTGGCTGCGCTACCGCCGCGCGCTCGGCCTGCTCGCCTTCTGGTACGTGCTGATGCACCTCCTCGCCTACATGGTCCTCGACCAGTTGCTGGATTTCGCCGCGGTGCTGGCCGACATCGTCAAGCGCTCCTTCATCACCCTCGGCATGGCCGGCTTCCTCCTGCTGCTGCCGCTGGCGCTGACCTCCAACGACTGGTCGATCCGCCGCCTCGGGCCGCGCTGGAACAGGCTGCACAGGCTGGTCCATCTGGCGGCGATCGCCGCCGTGCTGCACTTCACCCTGTCGGTGAAGGTGGTGAGGCCCGAGCAGTGGCTCTATGTCGGCCTCATCGCCGCCCTTCTGCTCTATCGGCTCGCGCGCCCCGCTCTGATGAAGCGCAGGCGGCAGGCGAGGCCGCGTGCCGGGGAACTGCCGAAGGCGATCTGACGACGCGGCTGTGCGAAACGCCCCCGCATCCTTGCGGGCGCGCGCGAGCCCCCCTATAGCAGCCGCTTGAGATGACTTCCGCCCCGGCCTTCCCGCTGTTCCGCCACCGGCATCTGCTGGGGATTCAGGGACTTTCGCCCGACGACATCAACCTGCTGCTCGACCGCGCCGGCGCGGCGGTGGCCGTATCGCGCCAGTCGGAGAAGAAGCTGTCGAGTCTGCGCGGGCGCACGCAGATCAACCTCTTCTACGAGGCGTCGACCCGCACGCAGTCCTCGTTCGAGCTGGCGGGCAAGCGCCTCGGCGCCGACGTGATGAACATGTCCGTCGCCTCGTCCTCGGTGAAGAAGGGCGAGACGCTCATCGACACGGCGATGACGCTGAACGCGATGAACCCCGACATATTGATCATCCGCCACTCGGCCGCCGGCGCGGCGGCGCTGCTGGCGCAGAAGGTGGGCTGCTCGGTGGTCAATGCCGGCGACGGCGCGCACGAGCACCCGACGCAGGCCCTGCTCGACGCGCTGACCATCCGCCGCAAGCTGGGCGACGTCGGCGCGCTGACGGTGGCGATCTGCGGCGACGTGCTGCATTCGCGCGTGGCGCGCTCCAACATCCTGATCCTCAACGCGCTCGGCGCGCGGGTGCGCGTCGTCGGGCCGTCGACGCTGATGCCCTCCGGCATCGCGCGGATGGGCGTCGAGGTCTTCACCTCGATGGCCGAGGGCCTGAAGGGCGCCGACGTGGTGATGATGCTGCGCCTCCAGCGCGAGCGCATGGCCGGGTCCTTCGTGCCCTCGGTGCGCGAATATTTCCGCTTCTTCGGGCTCGACGCGGCCAAGCTGCGCCATGCGCGGGAGGGCGCGCTGGTCATGCATCCGGGCCCGATGAACCGCGGCGTCGAGATCGCCTCCGACATCGCCGACGGCCCGCAGAGCGTGATCCAGGAACAGGTGGAGATGGGCGTCGCCGTACGCATGGCCGTCATGGAAGCGCTGCTCGATCCGAGAAGGAACGGGGGCGAATGAGCGCCACCGTCTTTTCCAACGCCCGCATCGTCGACCCGTCGCGAAACCTCGACGAGATCGGCGCGGTGATCGTGCGCGACGGGAAGATCCTCGCGGCCGGCGCGTCGGCGCATAATCAAGGCGTGCCGGAGGGTTCGCAACAGGTCGACTGCGCCGGCAAAACCATCCTGCCGGGGCTGGTCGACACCCGCGTCTTCATCGGCGAGCCGGGCGCCGAGCACCGCGAGACCATCGCCTCGGCCGGCGCGGCGGCGGCGGCGGGCGGCGTCACCTCCATCGTGATGATGCCGGACACCGACCCGGTGATCGACGACGTGGCGCTGGTCGAGTTCGTGCTGCGCACGGCGCGCGACACGGCCGACGTGAACGTCTTCCCGGCGGCGGCGATCACGCGCGGCCTTGCCGGGCAGGAACTGTCCGAATTCGGCCTGCTCCGGGCCTCCGGGGCGGTCGCCTTCACGGAAGGCCGCAGGACGCTGGCGAGCGCGCTCGTCATGCGCCGGGCCCTGACCTACGCACGCGATTTCGACGCGCTGGTCGCGCACGAGACGAAGGACGCCGACCTTGCCGGCGGCGGCGTCATGAACGAAGGGCTCTATGCAAGCTGGCTCGGCCTCTCCGGCATCCCGCGCGAGGCCGAGACGATCCCGCTGGAGCGCGACCTGCTGCTCGCCCGCCTGACCGGCGGCCGCTACCACGCTGCCAAGATCTCCACCGCCATGTCCGCCGCGGCGGTCGCCCGCGCGAAGGACGAGGGCGCGAAGGTTTCGGCCGGCATCGCGGTCGCCAACCTGTCGCTGAACGAACTCGATGTCGGCGAGTACCGCACCTTCTTCCGGCTGTCGCCGCCGCTGCGCGCCGAGGAGGACCGGCAGGCCGTGATCGCGGCGCTGCGCGACGGCACCATCGACGTGATCTCGTCCTCGCACGACCCGCAGGACGTCGACACCAAGCGCCTGCCCTTCGCGGAAGCCGCGGCGGGCGCGGTCGGGCTGGAGACGCTGCTGGGCGCGGCGCTGCGCCTCCATCACAATGGCGACGTGCCGCTGCTGCGGCTCGTCGATGCGCTGTCGACCGCCCCGGCCCGGCTGTTCGGCCTGCCGGGCGGCACGCTCGCGCCGGGCGCGCAGGCCGACCTCATCCTTGTCGACCTCGACGAGCCGTGGGTGGTGCGCGAGGACACCATCCGCTCGCGCTCCAAGAACACCTGCTTCGAGGGCGCGCGCATGCAGGGCAAGGTCTTGCAAACACTGGTGGCGGGCCGCACAGTGTTTTCCGCCTAGGCCACAGGCCGGAGCGTCCGGGGGAGCCTGATCCGATGTCGTCCTATCTGCCCCTCGCCGGGGCGTTGCTGTTCGGCTACCTTCTCGGCTCCATTCCGTTCGGCCTTCTTTTGACGCGCGCCGCCGGCCTCGGCGACGTGCGCAAGATCGGCTCCGGCAATATCGGCGCGACCAACGTGCTGCGTACCGGCAACAAGGGCCTCGCCGCCGCCACCTTGCTGCTCGACGCGCTGAAGGGCACGGCGGCCGTCCTGCTGGCGCAGTGGGTCTCGCCCGACTATGGCGTAGTGGCCGGCTTCGGCGCCTTTCTCGGCCACGTAGCCCCGGTCTGGCTCGGCTTCCGGGGCGGCAAGGGCGTCGCCACCTGGCTCGGCGTGCTCGCCGCCCTCTCATGGCAGGCGGGCCTCGTCTTCGCCGTGGTCTGGCTCGCCGTCGCCTTCGCCAGCCGCTACTCGTCGCTCTCCGCGCTGGTCGCTTCGCTCGCCGCCACCGCCTTCGTGTGGTGGCAGGGCGCCGGCGGCCACGCGCTGGCGCTCGCGGCCATGACCGCGCTGATCTTCGTCAAGCACCGCGACAACATCGCGCGGCTGCTCGCCGGCACCGAATCGCGCATCGGGGCCAAATGACCGGCGCGCCAAAATGACGGAGGGGGAAGGCCCCAAGCTTTCCGACCGGCAGAGGCTTTCCGACCGCCAGCGGCTCGCATGGTTGCGGCTCATCCGCAGCGAGAATGTCGGCCCCCTCACCTTCCGCGATCTCGTCAACCGCTTCGGCTCCGCGGAGGCCGCGCTCGACGCGCTGCCGGACCTTGCCCGGCGCGGCGGCGGCCGGGCGCGCATCTGCTCGCACGCCGATGCCGAAGCGGAGCTCGATACGGCCGAACGGTTCGGCGCGCGCTTCGTCGCCATCGGCGAGCCGGGTTACCCGCCCCTGCTCAAGGCCATGCCGGGGCCGCCGCCGCTGCTGGCCGTCAAGGGTCAGCCGTCGGTGCTGGCGCTGTCCTGCGTCGCCATGGTCGGCGCCCGCAACGCCTCGCTGGCGGGCATCCGCTTCGCGCGCGACCTCGCCCGCGAGATCGGCGCCGAGGGGCACGCCATCGCCTCGGGCCTTGCGCGCGGCATCGACGCGGCGGCGCATGAGGGCAGCATGGATACCGGCACCATCGCCGCGATGGCGGGCGGCCTCGACCGGCCCTACCCTCCCGAGCATGCCGCGCTGGCCGCGGCGATCTGCGAGCGCGGCGCGCTCATCTCCGAAATGCCGATGGGTTGGGAGCCGCGGGCAAAGGACTTTCCGCGGCGCAACCGCCTGATCGCCGGGCTCGCCTACGGGCTCGTCGTGGTCGAGGCGGCGCTGCGCTCAGGCTCGCTGATCAGCGCGCGGCTGGCCGGCGAGTTCGGCCGGCTGGTCTTCGCCGTGCCCGGCTCGCCGCTCGACCCGCGCGCCGCCGGCACCAACGGTCTCATCAAGGACGGCGCCATCCTCGTCACGGAGGCGCGCGACGTGCTCCTGGCGATCGCCCCGCAATCGGGCATCGGACCGCGATCCTCGCCGGACCTCGCCGAACCCGCCTTCGACGACGCTGCGCCAGAGTCGGGGCCAGAGTCGGGGCCAGAGTCGGGGCCCGAACCGGACGACAGCGACCGCGCCCGCATCCTGGAGGCGCTGAGCCCGACGCCGACGGCCGTGGACGACATCGTGCGCCATACCGGCCTGCACCCCGCGCAGGTGCATCTGGTGCTGCTGGAGCTCCAGCTTGCCGGCCGGCTAGAGCGCCACTCAGGCGGCGCTGTGTCGCTTCTGTGAAGCCTCGCGGCTTCCCGGCGGCCCGACGCGCATCGGCCGCTCGCCGCGGATGATGTCGCTGGCTTCGAGATAGGACATCTCGATCAGGTAGGCGAGCATGTCGCAACGTTCGGCCAGCGCGATCTCGCGCAGCTCGCGCAACATCGACTGAAGATAATCCAGCGCGTCGGTGCGACGCTGGGTCGTCGACGGGAGCGGCATGGCCGCGCCTCCCTGTCCTGGAGCGCGGGAGGCAGCCCCCCGCCCGGCGCTCGGCTGTTTCTTTCTTGTTGGATTCGCGTCAAACTTGAATCGTCTGTAATCTAAGATTGAATTAGACATTACGCAAGCAACTATCAGTTGCACTCACGAAATCGGCATTTCCGCCCCGGGCCTTGACCCGCCGGCCAAGCACGGCCATGTGACGGGCGATTCTGGAATGCGGCAATGGCGCTCGCCCCTCGGTGCGGCGCCGGAAGGGCAGATCGCCGGCATGGACGTCGTCGTCGTGGAATCGCCTGCAAAGGCGAAGACCATCAACAAATATCTGGGCCGCGGCTACAAGGTGCTGGCCTCGTTCGGCCATGTGCGCGACCTGCCGGCCAAGGACGGCTCGGTGCGCCCCGACGAGGACTTCGCCATGTCGTGGGCGGTCGATTCGGCTTCGGCCAAGCGGCTGTCCGACATCGCCAGCGCCGTGAAGGAGGCCGACGGGCTGATTCTCGCCACCGACCCCGACCGCGAGGGCGAGGCGATCTCCTGGCATGTGCTGGAGGTGCTGCGCGCCAAGCGGGCCATCAAGGACAAGAAGGTCAGCCGCGTCGTCTTCAACGCCATCACAAGGCAGGCCGTGCTGGACGCGATGGCGCATCCGCGCGACATCGACGAGCCGCTGGTCGACGCCTACCTCGCCCGCCGCGCGCTGGACTATCTCGTCGGCTTCACCCTGTCGCCGGTGCTGTGGCGCAAGCTGCCGGGCGCGCGCTCGGCGGGCCGGGTGCAGTCGGTGGCGCTACGGCTTGTGTGCGACCGCGAGGCCGAGATCGAGCGCTTCGTGCGCGAGGAATACTGGCAGGTCGCCGCCCTTCTCGGCACGCCGCGCAACGACAGCTTCGAGGCAAGGCTGACCGGCTTCGACGGCAAGAAGCTCCAGAAGCTCGACATCAAGAACAAGGCGCAGGCCGACGACATCGTCGCCATGCTGAACGGCGCAGCCTTCCGGGCGCTGTCGGTCGAGGCGAAGCCCACGAAGCGCAGTCCCGGCCCGCCCTTTACCACCTCGACGCTCCAGCAGGCCGCCTCCTCGCGCCTCGGCTTCTCGGCCGACCGCACCATGAAGGTGGCGCAGCGGCTCTACGAGGGCGTCGACATCGGCGGCGAGACCGCCGGCCTCATCACCTACATGCGAACCGACGGCGTGCAGATGGCGCCTGAAGCAATAGAGGCCGCGCGCGGCGCGATAGCCAAGGAGTTCGGCAGCCAATATCTGCCGGACAAGCCGCGCTTCTATTCGACCAAGGCCAAGAACGCGCAGGAAGCCCACGAGGCCATCCGCCCGACCGACTTCTTCCGCACGCCGGCCTCGGTGCGCGCCCACCTCGATGCCGACCAGTTCCGCCTCTACGAGATGGTCTGGAAGCGCGCCATCGCCAGCCAGATGAACCCGGCCGAGATCGAGCGCACCACCGCCGAGATCGAGGCGCGGAACGGCGCCCGCGTCGCCGCCCTGCGCGCCGTCGGCCAGGTCGTCCGCTTCGACGGCTTCATCGCCGCCTATACCGACCAGAAGGAGGACGACCAGGAGGACGAGGACAATCGCCGCCTGCCCGAAATCCGCGAGGGCGAGGCGCTGAAGCGCGAGAGCGTCACCGCCACCCAGCACTCGACCGAGCCGCCGCCGCGCTACACCGAGGCCACCCTCATCAAGAAGATGGAGGAGCTCGGCATCGGCCGGCCTTCGACCTATGCGGCGACGCTGAAGACGCTCGAAGACCGCGAATACGTCACCATCGACAAGCGCCGGCTGACCCCGCATTCGCGCGGCCGGCTGGTGACGGCCTTCCTCGAAAGCTTCTTCAACAAATATGTCGAATACGACTTCACCGCCGATCTGGAGGAGAAGCTCGACCGCATCTCGGCGGGCGAGATGGAGTGGAAGGACGTGTTGCGCGACTTCTGGCGCGATTTCTCCGCGCATGTCGACGGCACCAAGGAGTTGCGCGTCTCCGACGTGCTCGACGCGCTCAACGAGGATCTGGCGCCGCTGGTCTTCCCGGCGCGCGAGGACGGCGGCAATCCGCGCGCGTGCCCGCGCTGCGGCAGCGGGACGCTGTCGCTGAAGCTCGGCAAGAACGGCGCCTTCGTCGGCTGCTCGAATTACCCGGAATGCGGCTACACCCGCCAGTTCGGCGCGGAGGCGGGCGAGAACGGCGGCGAGGCCGGCGAGGACAGGGTGCTGGGCAAGGACCCCTACACCGCCGAGGAGATCGTCCTGAAGAACGGCCGCTTCGGGCCTTACGTCCAGCGCGGCGAGGGCAAGGAGGCGAAACGCTCCAGCCTGCCCAAGGGCTGGAAGGTCGAGGACATGGACCACGAGAAGGCGCTGGCGCTGCTGTCGCTGCCGCGCGACGTCGGCCAGCATCCCGAGAGCGGCAAGATGATCTCGGCCGGGCTCGGCCGCTACGGTCCTTTCGTTCTCCACGACGGCACCTACGCCAATGTCGATTCGATCGAGGACGTGTTCTCCATCGGCATCAACCGCGCGGTGTCGCTGATCGCCGAGAAGAAGAACCGCTTCGCCAAGGGCGCGTCCCGCGGCACGCCGGCCGCGCTGAAGGAGCTGGGCGACCATCCCGACGGCGGCAAGGTGACCGTGCGCGACGGCCGCTACGGCCCTTACGTGAACTGGGAAAAGGTCAACGCCACACTGCCCAAGGGCAAGGACCCCGCGTCGGTGACGCTGGAGGAAGCGCTGGCGCTGGTGGCTGCCCGTGCCGAGGCGACCGGCAAGGGCAAGCCCGCCCGCAAGGCGGCAGGCACAACGAAAAAACCTGCGGCGAAGAAGGCCGCGCCCAAGAAAGCGGCCGCGAAGAAACCCAAGAAGGCGGAGGGCTGATCGACTTGGCGCGCAGCATCTCCGGCAAAGCGTCGCGGCGCGGCAAGCCTGCGGGCGCGCAGGACGGCGCGCCGGATTTCCGCCCCACGAAAGAGCAGATCGTCGCCTGGATCGACGAGAACCCCGACGCGGGCAAGCGCGAGGTGGCGCGCGCCTTCGGGCTGAAGGGGCCGGACCGCATCTGGCTCAAGGACATGCTGTCCGGGCTCGCCGAGGAAGGCTCCATCGAGAAGAAGGGCAAGCGCGTGTCGCGGCCCGGCGCCCTGCCCCCGGTCACCGTGCTCGACATCGTCGCGCGCGATTCCGGCGGCATGCTGATCGCGCATCCCTCCGAGGAGCTGGGCGGCTCGACCACGCCCGTGCTCGTCAAGCCGCCGCGCGGCGGCCCCGTCCCCGGCGTCGGCGACCGGGTGCTGGCAAAGATCTTCCGCAACAAGGAGGAAGGCGGCCCGGCCTATACGGCGCGGGTGATGAAGCTGCTGGAAAAGCGCCGGCAGGCCGTGCTCGGCATCTTCCGCAAGCTCGCCGACGGCTCGTTCCGCATCGAGCCGGTCGAGCGCACCCAGCCCGAGCTGATCGTCGACCCCGACTATGCCGGCGGCGCGAAACCGGGCGACCTGGTCGAGGTCGAGCCCGTAAAACTCGGCCGCTACGGCCTGCCCAAGGCCAAGGTGCTGGCGGTCATCGGCTCGCTGTCGAGCGAGAAGGCGGTCTCGATGATCGCCATCCACACGCACGAGATCCCGTACATCTTCCCGCCCGAGGTGATCGCCGAGGCGGAAGCCGCGAAGCCGGTGGGCATGACGGGCGGGCGCGAGGATTGGCGCCACCTGCCGCTGATCACCATCGACCCGGCCGACGCCAAGGACCATGACGACGCGGTGTTCTCGCAAGCCGACGACGACCCGGCCAACCCCGGCGGCATCGTCGCCTATGTCGCCATCGCCGACGTCGCGGCCTATGTGAAGCCGGACACGGCCATGGACCGCGAGGCGCTGAAGCGCGGCAATTCGGTCTATTTCCCCGACCGCGTGGTGCCGATGCTGCCCGAGCGCATCTCCAACGATCTGTGCTCGCTGCGCGAGGGCGAGGACCGCCCGGCGCTGGCCGTGCGCATGACCTTCGCCCCGGACGGGCGCAAGCTGCGCCACTCCTTCCACCGCGTGATGATGAAGAGCGCCGCGAAGCTCGCCTATCCGCAGGCGCAGGCGGCCATCGACGGCGCGCCGGACGAAAAGACCGCGCCGCTCCTCGCCAGCGTGCTCAGGCCGCTGTGGGAGGGCTACGCGGTGCTGAAGCGCGGCCGCGACCATCGCAAGCCGCTTGAGCTGGATCTTCCCGAGCGAAAAATCCTGCTGAAGCCCGACGGCACGGTCGACCGCGTCATCGTGCCCGAGCGCCTCGACGCCCACAGGCTGATCGAGGAGTTCATGATCCAGGCCAATGTCTGCGCCGCCGAGACTCTTGAAGCGAGGAAGCAGGCGCTGATCTACCGCATCCACGACGCGCCCTCGCTCGCCAAGCAGGAATCGCTGCGCGAGTTCCTGAAGACGCTGGGCATCTCGCTGGCCCACGGCGCCCAGTTGAAGCCCGACGCCTTCAACGGCATATTGTCGCGGGTGGCGGGCACCGACGAGTCGGAGCTGGTCAGCGAGGTGGTGCTGCGCTCGCAGAGCCAGGCGGTGTACTCGCCGGACAATCTCGGCCATTTCGGGCTCAATTTGCGCCGCTACGCGCATTTCACCTCGCCGATCCGCCGCTATGCCGACCTCATCGTCCACCGGGCGCTGATCGGCGCGCTCGGCCTTGGAAACGAGGGGCTGACGCCCGGCGAGGAAGCGCGGCTGGAGGAAATCTCGGCGCTGATCTCGGCGACCGAGCGCCGCGCCATGGCGGCCGAGCGCGAGACGGTCGACCGGCTGGTGGCGCAGCACCTGGCCGACAATGTCGGCTCGTCCTACGAGGCGCGGGTGTCGGGCGTCACGAAATCGGGGCTTTTCGTGCAGTTGCCGCAATTCGGCACCGACGGCTTCATTCCCGTGTCATCACTGGGCGACGATTACTATATCTTCGACGAGACGGCACGCGCGCTGGTGGGCGAAAGGACGGGCCGTGGCTTCAGGCTGGCCGACCGCGTCGAGGTCGAGCTGGTCGAGGTGATGCCGATGGCGGGCGCGATGCGCTTTGCGATGCTGTCGGAGCCGAAGCCGATGCCCACGGCCGTTCGTTCCTTCCACAAGGCGACGCGCGGGCGTGCAAGGCAGCGCGCCACGCAGCAGCGGTCGCCCGGCCGCCGAAGGCGCTAAGGAAAAAGTCGCCGAAGGCGCTGAGGAAAATGCCGCCGCAGGCGATAAAAGAGTCCCGCCGAAGGCGATAGAAGAATGCCGCAGGAGAGATCATGACCGAGACCTTCACCAATGCGCGCCGCTCCCCGCGCCCCCTCATGCAGGCGATGTGGCGCGGCTTTCTCGGCAAGTGCCCCCATTGCGGCGAAGGCAAGCTGTTCCGCAGCTATCTGAAGACGGTGGACCGCTGCGCGCAGTGCGGCGAGGAGATGCACCATCACCGCGCCGACGACCTTCCGGCCTATCTGGTGATCTTCATCGTCGGCCACGTCGTGGTCGGCGCGTTCATGGGCGCCGAGGCGATGGTCACGCTGTCGCTGTGGCAGCACATCGCGATATGGGTGCCGGTGACGCTGGCCATGACGCTCGCCCTGCTCCAGCCGGTGAAGGGCGCGATCGTGGGCCTGCAATGGGCGCTGTACATGCACGGCTTCGGCGGCGAAGCTGACACGATCGAGACTCACCCCGAAGCGTAAGGCGCAGCATTCATGTCGGACCGGCCCGAAACGATGGCGGGGCTTTCCCGCGCCGAGGTTGACCGGCTGGAAAGCAAGGATTTTGCCATCGGCAAGGGTCCGCTCAGGCCGCGCGACGCCGCCACGCTGATCCTGCTCGACCGCGCCGGCGGCCAGCCCTCCGTGCTGCTCGGCCGGCGCCACCGCAACCACGCCTTCATGCCCGGCAAGTTCGTCTTTCCCGGCGGACGCACCGACCCCGCCGACGCGCGGGTGAAGGTGGCCGCGGGCCTCGACCCGCAGGTCGAGGCCAAGCTGATGCACGGGCGCGTCACCCATGCCCGCGCCCGCGCCATCGCCATGTCGGCGCTGCGCGAGACCTACGAGGAGGCCGGCCTGCTGATCGGGCGCCGGACGCCCTTTTCCACCGCCAAGGCCCACTGGCAGGGTTTTGCCGAGCATGGCGTCGAACCGGGCCTCGACAGGCTGCGCTATTTCGCGCGCGCGGTGACTCCGCCCGGCCGCGTGCGCCGCTTCGACACGCGCTTCCTCGTCGCCTTCCGCGACGACGTGGCGGTCGCGCTCGACGGCGGCGGCCCCACCGGCGAGCTGGAGGAGCTGGTCTGGCTCCCCGTTCCCGAGGCGATGGAGCTGGAGATCCCGGCGATCACGCGCACCGTGCTGGGCAAGCTGCGCCAGCGGCTGGCGGACGACCCCGATCTCGACCCCGCGGGGCCGGTGCCGTTCTTCCGCATGCGCAACGGCCGCATGCTCGCCGAGCTCATCTGACGCCGCAAATGCAACCCGACGCCGCCACCGCTCCGCAGGACGGCATGCGTCGCATGGCGCTCGCCGCCTCGATCTCGGCGATCAGCGTGGTCGGCATCGCCATCGGGCTCGGCACGCCGCTTCTGTCCATCATCCTCGAGAATCGCGGCCACTCCGCCACCATGATCGGCGCCAACGCCGCCGTCGGCGGCGTCGCGGCCATCGTCGCCGCCCCCTTCGCCATCCCGCTCGCCGCGCGGCTCGGCGTCGTCGGCGCCATGCTTTTGATGTTCGTCGTCGGCTCGGCCTCCTTCGTCGGCTTCTACGTGTTCGAGGCGTTCTGGATGTGGTTCCCGCTGCGCGCGGCACTCCACATCGCCATGACGACCATCTTCATCCTGTCGGAATTCTGGATCTCCAGCTCGGCCCCGCCGGCGCGCCGCGGCCTGGTGCTCGGCATCTACGCCACCTGCCTGTCGCTGGGCTTCGCCATCGGCCCGTTCATCTTCGCCCAGGTCGGCTCGCACGGATTCCTGCCCTTCGGCATCGCCTGCGGCTTCGTCGCCGTGGCTGCGATTCCGGTCCTGCTCGCGGCCGGGCAGAGCCCGAGCGTGCGCCACGAGGGCGACGGCGCGCCGCGTTCCGGCTTCTTCCGCTACATCTTCATGGTGCCGGCCGCGACCGCGGCGGTGCTCGTCTTCGGCGCGGTCGAGACCGGCGGCTTCACCCTGTTTCCGGTCTACGGCGCGCGCATCGGCTACAGCGAGGCGGAGGCCGCCCTGCTGCTCTCCATGATCGGGCTCGGCAACGTCCTCCTCCAGATTCCCATCGGCATGCTTTCGGACCGCATGCGCGACCGCCGCCTGCTGCTGCTCGGCTGCGCGGTGATCGGCGCGGCGGGCAGCGTCGCGATCCCGTTCATCCACGGCAACTGGTGGGCGACGGCGTCGCTGTTCTTCGTCTGGGGCGGCGTCGTCGCCGGCCTCTACACGGTCGGGCTCGCCCATCTCGGCTCGCAGCTTTCGGGCCGCGACCTCGCCTCCGCCAACGCCGCCTTCGTCTTGTGCTACGGCATCGGCACGCTGGCCGGGCCGCAATTCATCGGCGGCGGCATGGACCTGTTCGGCAGCCACGGCTTCGCCTGGACACTGGCCGCCTTCTTCGCCTTCTATATCGTCGTCGTTTCCGGCCGGCTGGCGCTGGGGCCGCGCAGGATGCGCACAAAGCCTTGACTTTCGCGCGCCGCCGGGTAAGTACGCCCCGAGTTTTCCGCGGCCGGGACGTGATGCCCGCTTGTGCGGCATTCACCTCATTCCGATACGGACCCGAGACGGACCAGGACCATGGCCAAGGCAACGACCATCAAGATCAAGCTTCTGTCCACCGCCGACACCGGCTTCTTCTACGTCACCACGAAGAACAGCCGCACGATGACGGACAAGATGACGAAGCGGAAGTACGACCCGATCGCCAGGAAGCACGTCGACTTCAAGGAAGCCAAGATCAAGTAGGTTTTCGGCGGGAGGCGTATGTCGCCTCCGCTTCGAGCAACCCCGGCTTCGGCCGAAAAGCAAAACGCCGCCCGGTGGGCGGCGTTTTGCTTTTCGGTTGGCATGCGCCCCGAATGGGGGCCGGCCGGCATCCGGCAGCGGTACGAGGAGGCCACTATGTGCCAGAGCCGGCCGGCCGACCCCACGGACCCAGGAGATGCGGCGGACCTGAGCATCATGGGGTATTTCTGGACGTTGCCTCTTTGCAGCTCCTCGCCTCGGCACCCGTCCCCTGTCCCGTCAGGACACTCGCGCAGCCGCCGGCGAAAATCAACGGTTTCTTAACTGCGTGCGCCAAATCGTGAAGGTAAGGTTAAGGCGCGGCCATTAACCTTTGACATAGTTACCATTTGATAATCGAAGGATGCGTCTACGCCGAACACTTCGCGCGGGCGGTGCCAACACTTCGGCGCGCGCTCAGGCCGCCTTTGCGACCACGCGGTTGCGCCCGCCCGCCTTGGCCTCGTACAGCGCCACGTCGGCGCGCTTGACGAGGTCGGCGACGCTGTCGCGCCCGCCGAGCATGGAGGCGACGCCGATGCTGACCGTGACGTCCACCGTGCCGCCGCCCGCCAGCGGAAACGGCCGCCCGGCGATCTCGGCGCGGATGCGCTCGCCCACCCGCTTCGCCACCTCGAACTCGGTATCCGGCATCACGACGACGAACTCCTCGCCGCCGTAGCGGCAGGCAAGGTCGATGCCGCGCACGTTCTTGCGCAGACGCGCGGCAAACTCGCGCAGCACCGCGTCGCCCCCGTCATGGCCGTGGGTGTCGTTGATCGACTTGAAGCGGTCGATGTCGGTGACGAGCAGCGAAAGCGGGCGCTGCCGCGCGCCGGCCCGGTCGAACAGGGTCTGAAGATGGCTGTCGAGATAGCGGCGGTTGTGCAGCCCGGTCAGGCCGTCGGTCACCGCCATCTCGATGGTGCGCGTCACCGAGGCGCGCAGATGGTCGTTGTAGCGCTTGCGGCGCACCTGCGTGCGCAGCCGCGCGACCAGCTCCTGCGGGTCGACGGGGCGCGTGACATAGTCGTTCACCCCGAGGTCGAGCCCGCGGATGATGCGCGCCTCCTCGTCCTCGCCCGCCACCAGCATGATCGGCAGGAAGCGCGTGCGGTCGAGCGAGCGCAGTTGCGAGCAGAGCCGCAGCGGGTCGAAACCCGCGAAGCCGGTCGAGATGATCACGCATTCGCACGGCTTCTCGGCCGCGTCGAACAGGGCGGCCTGCGGATCGGCCGTGACCGTGACGTCGGCGACCTCGCGCAGGATGCGCGCGATGCGCTCCGACGACGACGGGCGCTCGTCCACCACCAGCACGGCCGGCCGCCCCTCGGCCGCGCCGGCGCCGCGCGCCAGCAGTTCCTCGATGCCGATGTTGCGCGTGGTGGAGGCGCGCAGCCGCAACTCGTCGGTCAGCGTCTTCAGCCGCACGAGGTTCTTGACGCGCGTGACGAGCTGGAGATCGTTCACCGGCTTGGTGAGGAAATCGTCGGCCCCGGCCTCGAGCCCGCGGATGCGGTCCGACGCCTGGTCGAGGGCGGTGACGATGACGACCGGGATATGGGAAGTGGCCGGGTCGCCCTTCAGCCGCAGGCAGACCTCGAACCCGTCCATGCCCGGCATCATCACGTCGAGCAGGACGACATCCACCCTGCCCGCCTCGCAGATGTCGATCGCGTCGGCGCCGCTGGCTGCGGTGACGACGTCGAAATATTCGGCAGACAGGCGCGCTTCGAGCAGCCGGACATTGGCCGGTATGTCGTCGACGACGAGAATGCGTGCGGTCATGCGAATGGTCCTCAGGCGTCGCCGAGATAGGAGCGGATGGTCTCGATGAAACGCGGCACCGAGATCGGCTTGGAGATGTAGGCTTCGCAGCCGCCCTGCCGGATGCGCTCTTCGTCGCCCTTCATGGCGAAGGCCGTGACCGCGATGACCGGGATCGTGTGCAGGTCGTCGTCCTGCTTGAGCCATTTCGTCACTTCGAGGCCGGAGACCTCGGGCAACTGGATATCCATCAGGATCAGGTCGGGGCGGTGCTCGCGCGCCAGATCGAGCGCCTCCAGCCCGTTGCGGGTGCGCACCGTCTCGTAGCCGCTGGCCTCGATCAGATCGCGGAAGAGCTTCATGTTGAGCTCGTTGTCCTCGACGATCATCACCTTCTTGGGCATCGCATCGCATCCCGATCGCCCGCCGGCCCTGCGTCCGCCCCATTGCGGCCGCCGGCGGCGACGATTCCCGCTGCCGGCAGCCTAGCGCGACTTCATTGACGAATGGCAAACCGGCGGCGGATATCGTTGTTGAAGACGCGCCGCCACCCCGGCGCTTGCCCCCAAGGCTTGCCCCCTGTGGCCGCCCGCGCTATCGCGGGGGCATGATCCGCACCACACGCAGCGCGGCGCCCGCGCCTTCTCCCAAGCCGGCGCGGCAGGGCGAGCAGCCGCATCGCGAGGCCGCCGAGGCGATCGCGGTCGAGGCCCTGTCCTTCGTCGCCGCCGACCCGGAGCTGCTGTCGCGCTTCCTCGCCGTGACCGGGATCGAGGCCGCCGATATCCGCGCCGCGGCCCGCCAGAAGGGCTTTCTCGCCGGCGTCCTCTCCTTCGTTGCCGCCCACGAGCCCACCTTACTCGCCTTCGCGGCGGCATCCGGCCAAAAACCCGAAACCGTCCTCGCCGCCATGCGCGCGCTGCCCGGCGGCGACACGCGCTTCGAGCGCCCGGCATGAGCGAGACGCGTTCGGAATTCGCGCCGCGCGGCGGCGCCGGCCTGCTCGACCCCGAGACGGAGCGCCAGATCGCCGAGCTGTCGCAGGACACGCGGCCGCTTCTGGTGCTCGACGTCGACGACGTCGTGCTCGACTTCGTAAAACCCTTCCCGACCTATCTGGAGCGCTCGGGCTACGCGCTCGACCTGCGCAATTTTCGCCTCAACGGCAATATCAGGCGCATCGACACCGGCGCCGTCGCCGAGCCGGCCGAGGTCGCCTCGCTGGTCGACGCCTTCTTCCACGCGCAGGCGGAATGGCAGACGGTCACGCGCGGCGCGGGCGAGGCCATCGCCTTCTTTGCCGGCAAGGCGGAGATCGTCATGCTGACCGCGATGCCGCACAAATGGCGGGCGATCCGCCGCGCCCATCTCGACAGCCTTGGCCTCGGCCACCCGCTGCTCACCACCGAGATGGCGAAAGGCCCGGCGCTGAAGCGCCTGCGCGGCGCGACGAACCGTCCCGTCGCCTTCGTCGACGACCAGCCCTCCAACCTCGCCTCGGCGCATGAGCACGTGCCCGACGCGCATCTGTTCCACCTGATGGCCGAAACCGCGCTGCGCAAGCTGCTGCCGGCGCCGCCCGCCCACGCGACCGTGGTGGACGACTGGCACGAGGCGCAGCCGCTGATCGCCCGCGCGCTCGGCCTCGGCTGAGCGCCCGCCAGCATCCGACCCGCCGCCGCCCCCGTCGGTCATCACGCCTGAAGCACCAGCCGCATCAGCGGCCGGCCCGGCCGCCGTTCGGCGACCACCTCGAAGCCGGCCTGCTCGAACACCCGCGCCGGGCCGACGAACAGGCCGATGCGGCTCGTATCCTGCGAGTGTCGGATCGGGCAGGCTTCGAGCACGCGCGCCCCGCTGCGGCGGGCGAAGTCGACGCCCGCCGCGACCATAAGGTGGCTGAGGCCCGCCCCGCGAGCCTGCTTGCGGTTGAAGAAGCACGACACCGCCCAGACGCCGGGATCGGCCTCGTCGCCGTCCGCCATGGGGGCCGAGGCGCGGCGCCGGCCGTTCCACTCCGGCACGTCGGCGCGCGGGCCGACCTGCATCCAGCCCACCGGCCGACCGTCGCGGAAGGCGATCACCCCCGGCGGCGGGCCGGCCTCGATGCGCGCCTTGATGAACGCCTTCCTGTCGACGCGGCCTCTCGCCCGGCGTTCCGCCGGCGCCATGCGGAAATAGGTGCACCAGCAGCCGAAGCAGGCGCCCTCCTTGCCGAACAGATCCTCGAAGGCCGGCCACAGCTCCGGCGTGAGCGGCTCGATCGCGAAATCCATGGCTCCCTCGCATGCCGACGCGCTTGCCGCGCCCATCAGGCTGCAATACCATTCGCATTGTTCCTTATATGTTCTAATTTTTTTCGATGCCTGTCAACGACCCCGCTGCCGGTTTCTGCCGCGACTGCCTGACGCCGCAGCGCATGGCCGGACCGCGCTGCGAGGCGTGCGGCAGCCCGCGCCGCATCAGTCACCCGGAGATGCACGCGCTTTCGGTGGCGCATGTGGATTGCGACGCGTTCTACGCGGCGGTGGAAAAGCGCGACCGGCCCGAGCTGCGCGACCGGCCGCTGATCGTCGGCGGCGGCCGGCGCGGCGTGGTCGCCACCGCCTGCTATATCGCCCGCATCCGCGGCGTGCGTTCCGCCATGCCCATGTTCAAGGCGCTGGAAGCCTGCCCCGAGGCCGTGGTCGTCAAGCCCGACATGGAGAAATATGCGGCCGTGGGCCGGCAGGTCCGCGCGCTGATGCAGGAGCTGACGCCGCTGGTCGAGCCCGTGTCGATCGACGAAGCCTTCCTCGACCTGACGGGCACCGACAGGCTGCACCGCCTGCCGCCCGCGCTGGCGCTGGGGCGCTTTGCGGCGCGTGTCGAGGCCGAGCTCGGCATCACCGTCTCCGTCGGCCTCTCCTACTGCAAGTTTTTGGCGAAAGTCGCCTCCGATCTCGAAAAGCCGCGCGGCTTCGCCGTGGTCGGCCGCGCCGAGGCGCTGGCGTTTCTGGCGCCGCGCCCGGTGACGACGATATGGGGCGTCGGCAAGGCGTTCGCCGCGACGCTGGAGCGCGACGGCCTGCGCACCATCGGCCAGATCCAGAAGGCCGACCGCGGCGATCTGATGCGCCGCTACGGCACGATGGGCGACCGGCTGTGGCGGCTGGCGCGCGGCATCGACGAACGCAAGGTGGAGCCGCACCACGAGGCCAAGACCGTCTCGGCCGAGACCACCTTCGACACCGATCTCGCCTCGCTGGACGACCTCGTGCCGGTGCTGCGGCGCCAGTCGGAACGCGTCTCGGCGCGGCTGAAGAAGGCGTCGCTCGCCGGCCGCACCGTGGTGCTGAAGCTCAAGAGCGCCGACTTCCGCATCCGCACGCGCAACCGGCAATTGGCCGACCCGACGCGCCTCGCCGACCGCATCTTCGCCACCGGGCTGGAGCTGCTGCGGCGCGAGACGGACGGCACGCGCTACCGGCTGCTCGGCATCGGCGTGTCGGACCTGTCGGACGACCTGCGCGCCGACCCGCCGGACCTCGTCGATCCCGGCGCGCGCAAGCGCGCGCTGGCCGAAGGGGCGATGGACACGCTGCGCCAGAAATTCGGCGGCGGCTCGATCGAGACCGGATACACGTTCGGGCGCGGGCGGCCCGGCCGCGACATGCGCCCCGAAACGGAAGACTGAACGGGCAAGCCCGGAGCAGCGCGTCTCACGCCGCGTCGAGATGCGCCCTGATATGCCTGTAGCCGTCGCGATAGACCGCCTGCGGGCTCTCCGCGAAGTCGCGCCAGACCTTCGTCGCAGCGGCGAGGTCGGGCAGGCCGCGCCCGAACGCCTCGATGGTCAGCCAGCGATCATAGCCGCTCGCGCGGATCGCCGCGAAGGTTTCGGCCCACGGAATGTTGCCGCGCCCCGGCACGCCGCGATCATTCTCCGAAATATGGACGTGCGCGATGTGGCGCAGGTTGCGCGTGAAGGCGCCGACCGGATCGGCCTCCTCGATATTGGCGTGGAACGTGTCGTACATCGCCCTGATGTTCGGGTGAGCGATCTCGTCCAGATGCGCCGACAGCGCGTCCATCGTGTTGACGAGATAGCACTCGAAGCGGTTGAGCGCCTCCAGCCCGACGGTGACGCCCACCTTCGCCGCATGGTCGCCGACGGCGCGCTGCGATGCGACCGAGCGCGAAAACTCCTCGCGCGTCGGCCCTTCGCCGGAGAAATGGCCGAGCGTCGAATGCATCGGCCCGACGATGAGATCCGCGCCCAGCGTCTTCGCGCAGTCGAGCGCATTCTTCATATAGGCGATGCCGGCCCGCCGCGCCGCCGCGTCGCCGATCAGGTTCATCGCCGGGTCGCCCATCGCCGTGACGGCGGTGCGCTCCAGCCCGATCGCGTCGAGCATGTCGCCCAGCCGCGCATGGTCGTCGGGCGTACCCTCGAACACCGGGATCTCGACCCCGTCGAAGCCGGTCGCCTTGATGTCGCGCAACAGCGCCTCGTGCTCCCGTGTGACGCTGGTGGTCCACAGGAACATGCACATGCCGATCTTCATGGGCGCCCCTCCCCGGGCTTCGTCCCGGCCGCACTCGCCCTCCGCGTTCAACCTGTGGCGAGCTTGGTCCAGGCTCCGTTCTTCTTCGAGGATTTCACGCACGCCTCGACGAAGGCGACGCCCTCGACGCCGTCCGCCGCGGTCGGGAAGATGACGTCCTTCGCCGGCGCCTTGCCGCGCCGTGCCGCGCGAATGGCGCGGGCCGCCTCGGCGTAGATGGTGGCGAAGCCTTCGAGGTAGCCTTCCGGGTGGCCCGACGGGATGCGGCTGACGCGCGCCGCCGCCGGCCCGGCTCCCGCGCCGCCGCGGGTGATGAGTTGCTTGGGCTGGCCGAACGGCGTCCACCACAGATGGTTAGGCTGCTCCTGGCTCCACTCCAGCCCGCCCCTGGTGCCGTAGACGCGCAGGCGCAGCGCATTCTCGTTGCCCGGTGCCACCTGGCTCGCCCAGATCACGCCCTTGGCGCCCGGCGCCTTGCTACCCCCTTGGCCCTTCCCCTCCGGCGGGGCAAAACGCAGCAGCACATGGGCGTTGTCGTCGAGGCGCCGTCCGGGAACGAAGGCGTCGAGATCGGCGGCGAGACTGTCCAGCCTGAGGCCCGTGACAAAGCGGGCGAGGTTGTAGGCATGGGTGCCGATGTCGCCGGTAGCGCCGCCCGCGCCCGACTGGGCAGGATCGGTGCGCCACACCGCCTGCTTTGCGCCGGTATCCTCCACCTTTTCGGTCAGCCAGTCCTGCGGATATTCGGCCTGCACCACGCGGATGTCGCCCAGCATGCCCTTCTCCACCATCTCGCGCGCCTGCCGCACCATCGGGTAGCCGGTGTAGTTGTGGGTGAGCACGAAGACGCGGCCAGAGCGCTCGACCAGCGCCGCGAGCTTCTTGGCGTCGGCGAGGTTCGAGGTCAGCGGCTTGTCGCAGATGACATGGATGCCGGCTTCGAGGAACGCCTTCGCGGCCGGCCAGTGGACATGGTTCGGCGTCACGATGGCGATCGCCTCGATGCCGTCGGAGCGCCCGGCCTCGGTCTTGGCCATCTCGGCGAAGCTGCCATAGGAGCGCTCGGCCGCGATGCCGAGCTCGGCCGCCGACGCCTTCGCGCGCTCCGCCTCGGACGACAGCGCGCCCGCGACGAGCTGGAACTCGCCGTCCAGCCGCGCGGCGATGCGATGCACGCCGCCGATGAACGCGCCCTGCCCGCCGCCGACCATGCCCAGCCTGATCGGCCCGTCGCTCGAAGTGATGTCCCTGCCGCTGACCATGCTCGCTCCTCCGTCGCGGGGCAGTCGGCAATCGGCAGTCGGCAGTGGTAACGTCCTTGCGCCCCCTCGCCCCCGCGCCCGCCCCCTCCCCCGGTTTCCCGACTGCCGATTGCCGACTGCCCTATTCTATCCCCATCATCTTCCTGAGCGCGGCGCGGTCCGTCGTGCCGCCGGCGAAGTCGTCGAACGCCTTTTCCGTCACCTCGATGATGTGGCTGGCGATGAACGGCGCGCCCTCGGCCGCCCCCTGCTCGGGCTGCTTGATGCAGCACTCCCATTCGAGCACCGCCCAGCGGTCGTAGCCATATTGCGAGAGCTTCGAGAAGATGCCGCCGAAATCGACCTGCCCGTCGCCGAGCGAGCGGAAGCGGCCGGCGCGCTCCAGCCAGCCGGCATAGCCCGAATAGACGCCCTGCCGGCCGGAAGGGTTGAACTCTGCATCCTTCACATGGAAGGCCGAAATGCGCTCGTGATAGATGTCGATGAAGGCGAGATAGTCGAGCTGCTGCAACAGGAAGTGCGACGGGTCGTAGTTGATCATGCAGCGCTTGTGGCCGCCGACCGCGTCGAGGAACCGCTCGAAGGTGGTTCCGTCGAACATGTCCTCGCCGGGATGGATCTCGTAGCCGAGGTCGACCCCGTTCTCCTCGTAGACGTCGAGGATCGGCTTCCACCGCCGGCCGAGCTCGGCGAACGCCTCCTCGATCAGCCCCGCCGGCCGCTGCGGCCACGGATAGAGGTACGGGAAGGCGAGCGCGCCGCAGAAGCTGACCGAGCCCGGCAGGCCGAAATGGCGCGACGCCTTCGCCGCGTTCTTCATCTGCGCCACCGCCCATTCCTGCCGCGCCTTCGGGTTGCCGTGCACCTTGGCGGGCGCGAAGCCGTCGAACTGGCTGTCATAGGCGGGGTGCACCGCGACGAGCTGGCCCATCAGGTGGGTGGCGAGCTCCGTCACCTCGACGCCGGCGTCGGCGCAGACGCCCCTGATGTCGTCGCAATAGGCTTTCGACGCCGCCGCCTTTTCGAGGTCGAACAGCCGCCCGTCCCAGGCCGGTATCTGCACACCCTTGTAGCCGAGATCGGCGGCCCATTTCGTGATCGACTTCAGCGAATTGAACGGCGCCGCATCGCCCGCGAACTGCGCGAGGAATATGGCCGGCCCCTTGATCGTCGACGGCATGAAAGACCCTCCCTTTCGGCCCCTTATAGAGCAGCTTGCCGGCCAGCCGCCATCCCGCGTCCGCCCTCGCCGGCCTTTTGCTTCTGGTAATACCAATCTGGCAGGGCGGTCAAGGTGGCTCGCCGGCCGCGCATGAGGCTCATCGGCGAAAAAGTATACAAATTTTCCAGTAAAATCAGTATATTAAATGGAATAGACCATGGCTCGACAGCTATCCTTGCAGCGCCACCGGGAATGCGATAGAGATTTTTCCTGTCGATGTGGTTGCACCAGATAGGGCAATGCCGGTGCGCCGGAGGAACGTCGGCGGCGGGGCACGGCCGCGCACGCATGATGAAAGGGAGGAGCCGTTTCATGCATCTTTCGACCCACAACTGGATGCGCGCCGAGCCGCTCGAGGTGACGCTGAAGCGGATCAAGCGGTTCGGCTACGAATCGATCGAGATTTCGGGCGAGCCAGAGCAGTACAAGACGAAGGAAACGCGCGCGCTGCTCAGGGAGCACGGCATCCGTTGCTGGGGCGCGGTGACCCTGATGCTCGGCGAGCGCAACCTCGCGGCCAAGGACCAGGGCCAGCGCGAACGCTCGGTGCAGTACGTCAAGGACGTGCTGACCATGGTGGGCGAGCTCGACGGCGAGATCATCACGCTGGTTCCGGCGACGGTGGGCAAGGTGGTGCCGGACGGCACCGAGGCGGAGGAATGGACATGGGTGGTCGACGCCACCCGCGAATGCTTCGCGCATGCCAAGAAGGTCGGCGTGCGCGTCGCGGTCGAACCGCTCAACCGTTTCGAGACCTACCTCTTCAATCGCGGCGAGCAGGCGCTGGCGCTGGCCGACGCGGTGAGCCCCGAATGCGGCGTCTGCCTCGACGCCTATCACATCCACATGGAGGAGTTCGACGTCGAGGAGGCGATCCGCAAGGCCGGCAAGCGCCTGTTCGACTTCCACGTCGCCGACAACAACCGCTTCGCCGCCGGCCTCGGCACGATCGACTGGAAGAGGATCGTCGGCATCCTCCGGGACATCGGCTATGACGGCGCGCTCACGAACGAGTTCGTCGCCCCGGTCGACCGCACGCCCGCCAACCGCTACCCCGAGATGGTCGAGCGCAACCCGGTCGATATCTCGCCGGAGCAGCTCAAGTTCATCCAGGACCACGGCTCGAGCGTGCTGACCGAAAAATTCTACACCGACCAGATGCGCATCACGGCGGAAACGCTGCTGCCGCTGATCAAGTAGGCTGGTCCGGCGGGGGCTGACATGCGCATCAAATCGGCGCAGGCATGGTGGGTGCGCATCCCCATAGCGGCGAGCCGGCAGCACCGGAGCGACTTCGGCACGCTGAGGACGTTCGACGCGGCGATCCTGCGCATCGAGACCGATGACGGGCTGGTCGGCTGGGGCGAGGGCAAGAACGCGGCCGGCAGCGCGGGCACCTATGCGGCGCTGGTCCATATGCTCAACCACGAGGTGGCGCCCCGGCTCGTCGGCCGCGACCCGGCCGACATCGTCCAGATCTGGGAGATGCTCTACAACGGCGTGCGCCACGAGACCGCGTCGACCAGCGGCCATGTGATGCCGGAGCTCGCCCGCCGCGGCATTTCGGTCGCGGCCATCAGCGCCGTCGACATCGCCCTGTGGGACATTCTCGGCAAGTCGCTCGGCCAGCCGGTCTGGCGGTTGCTCGGCGGCCGCAAGGCCGACCGCATGCCTGCCTATGCGTCGGGCGGCTGGGCGCCGGCCGACGCGATCGGCGACCAGTTGCGCGCCTATATCGACCAGGGCGGGTTTCGCGCGGTGAAGATGCGCGTCGGCGCCATGGACGGCGCCCCGCATGTCTCGGCCGCGCGCGTCAGGGCGGCGCGGGCGGCCCTCGGCCCGGACGTCCAGCTCATGGTCGACGCCCACGGCACCTATACGGTCGCCGACGCCAAGCGCTTCGTGCGCATGGTCGAGGACTGCGACCTCGCCTGGTTCGAGGAGCCGGTGGTCGCCGACGACAAGCCGGGCATGGCCGAGGTGCGGGCCAGCGCCGCCGTGCCGGTGGCGGCGGGCGAGTCGGAGGCGACGCGCTTCGCCTTCCGCGATCTGGTGACCGGCAAATGCGCCGACGTTCTTCAGCCCGACCCCGCCTTTTGCGGCGGCATCACCGAGGCAATGCGCATCGGCGCGCTCGCCAGCGCGTTCAACCTGCGCTTTGCGCCGCATCTGTGGGCCGGCGCGCCTTGTTTCTTCGCCGGCCTGCATGTATGCGCGGCATCGCCCGCGAGCTTCGTCATCGAATATTCGCTGGGCGCCAACCCCATGATCCACGACCTCGTCGAGGACGAAGTCTCCGCCGCCGACGGAATGGTTGAGATACCCGATCGCCCTGGCCTCGGCTTCACCATCTCCGAGAAGTTCCTGGAGGCGCACGCGCTGAGAAGCTGAGCGATGAAGGAAAACAACCTCCTGCCCGATCTCGCGGCCTATCTGTACGAGCAGTCCAAGGCCACCAGCGGACGACTGCCCTCGGAGCGGGAGCTTGCCGACCATTTCGCCGTCAGCCGCGGCCAGGTGCGCGAGGCGCTGGCCATCCTCGAAGCCATGCGCATCGTCGAGCGGCGGGCGAAGTCGGGCATCTACCTGACGACCAACCAGGCCAGCGTCGACGCCATGGCGCTGTTTGCCCGCGCCGGCGTGCCGCTCGACCCGATCCAGATCTACGAGACGGTGGAGCTGCGCAAGATCCACGAGATCAAGGCGGCCGAGCTCGCCTGCACGCGCGCGACCGAGGAGAATTTCGAACGCCTGCGCCAGATCCTGAAGACGTCGGAGGAGAAGCTGGCGGCTGGCGAGGGCCTGTCGCGCGAGGATCGCGACTTCCATCTCGAAATCGTGCGCGCCACCCAGAACAGCGTGTTCCACAAGGTGTGCAGCGTCTACTACATCATGGGCGAGCACCGCCTGCCCGTCTATTTCAACGATCCCGAGCGCGGCCGCCGCTCCCACGGCGAGCATTTGCAGATTTTCGACGCGCTGCTGCGCCGCGACGGCAATCTGGCGCAGGCGCTGATGAGCGCGCATCTGCAAGGCGCCGAGAGCTACTGGAAGGGCCTGATCGGCGGCCCCGGCGAGGCGCCGCGGCCCGCCGCGCTGGAAAAGGCCTGACGCCCGTGGCCGACATCTTCTCGACGCATGCCCTGCACCCGCAGTCGATGGCGATGCTCGAAGATCTGGGCAGGCTGCGCATCGCCTCCGGCCTCGACCCCGACACGCTGGTGCGCGAGGGCACCGACGCCGATATCGTCATCGTGCGCGCGCCGCTGCCCGTTGCCCTGTTCGAGCGCCAGACGCGGCTGAGGGCCGCCATCCGCCACGGCGCCGGGCTCGACATGATCCCTGTGGAAGCCGCCACCAAGGCCGGCGTGCTGGTCGCCAACACGCCCGGCGTCAACGCGCGCACCGTCGCCGAATACGTGCTCTTCGCCGCGATGGCGCTGCTGCGCCGCTTCCGCGTCATCGACCGCGAGCTGCGCACCGCCGGCTGGAACGCGGCACGCCGGCACGCAGATGACTTGCAGGATCTGGAGGGCCGCGCGCTCGGCATCGTCGGCTTCGGCAATATCGGCAGGACCGTCCATTCGATCGCCCGCCACGGCTACGGCCTCGACGTGCTGGTCAACAGCCGCAGCCGCCGCGACATCCCCGACGATGCCGCGTTCGTCGGGCTGGACGAGATCGCCGCGCGCAGCGACGTGCTGGTGCTGTGCTGCCCGCTCACCGACGAGACGCGCGGCCTCGTCGACACCCGGTTTCTCGGCCTGATGAAGCCCGGCGCGCTGGTGATCAACGTCGCGCGGGGTCCCGTGGTGGACGAGGAGGCGATGCTCTCGGCCCTGCGCGAAGGGCGCATCGGCGGCGCCGCGCTCGACGTCTTCGCCACGCAGCCTTTGCCCGCGGATCACCCCTATTTCGGCTTCGACAACGTGCTGTTGACGCCGCATATGGCCGGCATGACCGAAGGCAGCATGCGCAGGATGGGCGTCGGCGTGGCGGAAGAAACGGCGCGCGTGCTGCGCGGCGAGGTGCCGCTGAATTTCTGCAATCCGGAGGCGCTGCCGGCGTACAGGGAGAGGTTCTCGGATGCAGAGGAGAGTAGGGGAATAGGGGAATAGGGGAAAGCACGCCGCGAGATCCGATCCCTTACTCCCTACGATCCGTGCCGCAGGCTCACCCCGCTGGCCTTGTCGAACAGCACCACCTTTTCCGGGTTCCATCCGAACCGCACGGCATCGTCGATCGCCAGCGCCTCGCGGGCGGAGGCGGTGAGCCGCACGAGCTCGTCGCCCACGCGCAGGGTGACGATCTTGGCAACGCCATGGTTCTCCACGTCGTGCACCTGCGCCTGGGCCGCGCCCGCCGGGTCGAGGACCATGTCTTCCGGGCGGATGCCGAAGGTGACCGGCCTGCCCTCCCCCGCGCCGTTGCCGGCGGCCGCGATCGGCAGCGAGAAGCCGGCGTCGGTCACCGCCTTGCCGCCGCTGATCGAGCCGTCGAAGAGGTTCATCGGCGGCGAGCCGACCGAGCGCGCCACGAAGGTGTTCCTCGGGTTGTTGTAGATCTCGGACGGGGTGCCGACCTGCACCAGCCGGCCATGGTCGAGCACGCCGATGCGGTCGCCCATCGACATCGCCTCCACCTGGTCGTGCGTGACGAACAGGAAGGTGGCGCCGAGATTCATCTGGAGGTTCTTCAGCTCCGTGCGCAGCGCCTCGCGCAGCTTGGCGTCGAGCGCCGACAGCGGCTCGTCCATGAGGAAGACGCGCGGCTTGCGCACGATGGCGCGGCCGATGGAGACGCGCTGCATCTCGCCGCCCGACAGGCGGTCCGTCTTGCGCTCCAGCAGGTGCTCGATGCGCAGCGTCTTCGCCACCCGGTCCACGCGCGCCGCGATCTCGGCCGCATCGACCCTGCGGATGTTGGACTTGAGCGGGAATTCCAGATTTTCCCGCACCGTGTAGCGCGGGTAGAGCGAGTATTGCTGGAGCACCAGCGCCACGTCGCGCTCGGCCGCGCCCCAGGAGCCGACGTCGACGCCGTCGATCAGCACCGTGCCTTCGGTCGGCTTCTCCAGCCCGGCGACGATGCGCAGCGTCGTCGTCTTGCCCGCCCCGGTCTCGCCCAGCAGCACGAAGAACTGGCCGTCGGCGATCTCCAGATCGAGCCCCTTCAGCGCGGTCCTGCCGCCGAACGTCTTGGTGATGGTCCTGAGCTCGATATGCGCCACTAGAGCTGTACTCCCAGCGATCTGCCGCTCGCGGTGTCGAAGAAATGCGCCTGCGCCGGGTCGATGCGCGCGTGCACGACCTCGCCCACCTTCGGCACGAAGCCGGCGGGCGTGCGCGCCCGGATCATGCCGCCGCCGACCTTGAGGTCGACGATGTCGTGGGAGCCCAGCGGCTCGATGATGTGCGCCTCCAGCGGCATGTAGCCGGCGCGCGCCTCGCGCGACACCAGCACGCCCTCGGGCCGGATGCCGAGCGACAGCGCCGCGCCGCCGTCGCCATGGCCGTTGAGCTTCGCCAGCAGCTCGCGCGGAAACTCGAAGCCCGGCGCGCCCGGGTCGATCCGCACGCGCACGGCGCCCGCCTCGTCCGAGACGCGGGCCGACGCGACGTTCATCACCGGGCTGCCGACGAACTGCGCGACGAACAGGTTCTGCGGCCGCGCATAGACCTCCTCGGGCGAGCCCACCTGCTGGAGCACGCCCTCATGCATGATGACGATGCGGTCGGCGAGGCTCATCGCCTCGACCTGGTCGTGGGTGACGTAGATGGTGGTCGAGCCCTGCTTGACGTGCAGGCGCTTGATCTCGGCGCGCATCTCCTCGCGCAGCTTGGCGTCCAGCGCGCCGATCGGCTCGTCCATCAGCATTGCCTTGGGCTGGCGCACCAGCGCGCGGCCGATGGCGACGCGCTGCATGTCGCCGCCCGACAGCGCCGAGGGGCGCTTGTCGAGCAGCTCGGTGATGCGCAGGATGCGGGCGATCTCGCGCACCCGGCTGTCCACGTCGGCCCGGCTCTGGCGCGTGGCGCGCAGCGGAAAGGCGATGTTCTCGTAGACCGTCATGTGCGGGTAGAGCGAGAACGACTGGAACACCATGGCGATGTCGCGGTCGGCCGCCTTGAGGTGCTGCACCGGCTTGCCGTCGATGAGGATGTCGCCCTCGTCGATGGTCTCCAGCCCGCCGATGGCGCGCAGCGTCGTCGTCTTGCCGCAGCCGGACTGGCCGAGCATGACGATGAACTCGCTGTCGGAAATGACGAGGTTCATATCCTTGATGACCTGGACCGGACCGAACCATTTCTGGACGCCGCGCAGTTCGATATGGGTCATGCCTCGCCCCCGGCCTTGCTGCCGACACGGCCGTCATGATGATCCGACACGTCGAAGACGCGGTCCTCGTGCCCGTCCTCGTCCTCGCGCACCTCCTCCGGCGGAATCTTGCCGGTGATCATGAAGCCGACGAGCCCGACGATGATCATGGTCAGCCCGTAGCGGTGCAGGAACAGGTTCCAAGGCTGGCACAGCGCCACGATGCCGAGGATCATCAGCGTCTGCATGCCGGGGTGTAGCCAGCGCTGGTTGAGGGCGCGAAAACTCATTTGCGGATAGCCCCGAAGCTCATGCCGCGCAGCAGATGGTTGCGCAGGAGGAAGGTGAAGATCGCCACCGGCAGCAGGAACAGGAAGGTGCCGGACGCGATCACCGTCCAGTCCGGCAGGCCGGAGCCCACCTGGCTGGGGATGAAGGGCGGCGCGGTCTGCGCCGTGCGGCGCGTCATGATCAGCGCAAAGGCATATTCGTTCCAGGCGGTGATGAAGCAGAATACGGCCGTCGCCGCGATGCCCGTCGCCGCCTCCGGCAGCACGACCTTGAAGAAGGCCTGCATGCGCGTGTAGCCGTCGACCAGCGCAGCCTCCTCGTATTCGCGCGGGATCTCGTCGATGAACCCCTTCATCAGCCACACGGAGAAGGACAGGTTGAAGGCGGTGTAGAGGATGATCAGGCCGACATGCGTGTCGTTGAGCCCGACCGCGCGATACATCAGGAACATAGGGATCGCGACGACCACGGGCGGCAGCATGCGCGTCGACAGGATGAAGAACAGCCAGTCCTGCTCGCCCTTCACCTTGAAACGCGAGAATCCGTAGGCGGTGATCGTGCCCATGCCGACCGCCAGCACCGTGGATACGATCGCTACGATCAGCGAGTTGACGAAGCGGCTCGGATAGCCCGAGAGCTGGACGTTGCCCCTGCCGTCGCGCACCACCTTCTCGCCGCCGTCGAAGACCAGCCGCTCCCACCACGGCGCGGCCTGATACTCCTCCGCCGACGGCTGCTCGCGAAGCTGCGAGCGGCGCAGGACCAGCTTCACGAAGGGAGAAATCTCCGGCGTGAAGACGACCGTAGGGGGGATCGTGGTGGCAAGGTTGCGCGGCTTGAACGAGGTCGAGACGATCCAGTAGATCGGCGCGAGAAAGATGATCGTCACCACGAGCACGGCGACGATGGCGACCTTGTTGAGCGCCCGCTCGGAGGTGGTCTGCACCGCAGCCATGTCAGCGCTCCTTCACCTTGTTCAGGTACTTTACGTAGATGTTGGTGATGGCGATCACCATGACGAGAACGATGTAGGCGAAGGCGCAGGACAGGCCCGTCTGCCACTCCTGGAACGCCATCTTGTAGAGCCGGATCGAGATGACCTCCGTCGTCGGCTGGCTGGTGAGGATGTAGGCGAGGTCGAAGGTCTTGAACGCCTCCATGGTGCGGAAGATGATCGCGATCATCAGGATCGGCGCCACCAGCGGCAGCGTGATGCGGAAGAAGGTGTAGAGCGGCCCCGCCCGGTCGATCGCCGCCGCCTCGTAGAGGTGCTTCGGCACCGCCGAGAGCCCGGCGAGCGACAGCAGCATCACGAAGGGCGACCACATCCAGATGTCGGTGAGCGCGACCGCGTAGAGCGCCATGTCGGGATTGGCCAGCCATTCGAACCGGCCGAGGCCGAGCGCGTAGTTGATGATGCCGAAGGACGGGTCGTAGAGCAGCTTCCAGAACAGGCCCACCACCGCCATCGACAGCATCATGGGCAGCAGCAGCAGCGTCGTGATCAGCCCCTTGAACGGGATCTCGCGGTTGAGCAGCAGCGCGACGCCGAAGCCGACGACCACCTGCCCCGCGACCGACACGATCACGTATTTCGCGGTGATGGTGAAGTTGTTCCAGATGAACGGGTCGTTGAGCAGCGCGCGGTAATTGTCCAGCCCGACGAAATTGGCCGGCGCGTTGGACGAGGCGCGGAAGTCGGTGAAGGAATAGCCGAGCGAATAGAGCAGCGGGAAGATGTTGAAGACGATCAGGAACAGGATCGTCGGGACGATGAAGAGGTTCCTGATGGCAAGGTCGCTCAGGCCGCGGCGCGCGGCCTGCGACCGCGGGTCGAGCGTCGTCATCGACATGATCGCCAACTTGCTGCCCTTCCGATGCGGGCGCCGGAGCGCCGGATGCGAGGAAACCGGTGGGGGCGGCGACCCGCCGCCCCGATGTCCGGACCGGGCCGCTACTTGTAGCGGTTGTACTTGGTGAAGGTGGCCGTCCAGTCGGCCGCCAGCGCGTCGAGCGCCTCCTTGGCCGAGCCCTGCCCCGAGATCACGTACGGATAGATCCGCTGGTTCATCTGGATCAGCAGTTCGGCATATTCCGGCGTCGCCCAGAAATCCTTCACCTTGAACATCGTCTCGTAGAACGCCTTGTTGTAGGGCGTGGCGTTCTGGAACTCGGCCGACTCCAGCACCGCCGCGCTGGCGGTGTAGCCGCCCAGCTCGGCCCAGCGCTTCTGGGTCTCGTCCTTGATGAACCACTCAAGGAATTTCATCGCCTCTTCCTTGTTCTGGGAATAGGAGACGACCGAGATGCCCTGCCCGCCGAGCGCGGCGAACTGGTGCCCGTCCGGACCCGCCGGGTTGGCGAAGAAGCCGGTGTTCTTGGCGTGCGGGTTGGACGCCTCGTTGAGCAGCGCCGGGAAGAAGGCGAAGTAGTTCATGCTCATCGCCGCCAGGCCCTCGGTGATGGCCTGGTTGTTCTCCACGAAGAAGGTCTTGGCCCAGCCGGGAGGCGTAAAGCCGTAGAGCTCGCGATAGGTTTCGAGCGCCTTGACGTTCTGCGGCGAGTTGATGACCCCGTCGACCTTGTAGGTGGCGTAGTCGCCGAGATCGCCGCCGAAGGAGAAGATGGCGTTCTCGACGCCCATCACCAGCGCGTCGTAGGAATTGTCGGTGTAGATGGCGACGCCGTAGCGGTTCTGGTCCGGCCGGTGGAAGAATTCCGACATGTCGCGGAGCTGCTTCCAGTCCTTGGGCGGCGCGAGGTCGTAGCCGTATTTCGCCTTGAAGTTGGCCATCTCGGTCGGGTCCTCGAACCAGTCCTTGCGATAGGACCAGCCCACGGCGTCGCCCTCGGCCGGGATCGACCAGTATTTGCCGGAATCGGCAGGGTATTCGGCGTAGTACTTGACCGTCGCCGGCGCCATGACCTCGCTGAGCTTGTGCTTGTTGAAGAAGTCGGTGAGGTCGACATAGTGGCCGGCCTCGGAGGCCGCGCCGGTCCACTGAGAGTCGCCGACGACCATGTCGTAGGCCGAGCCCTTGGCGTTGAATTCGGTGAACGCCTTGGTCTGGAAATCCGCCCATGGGGTGGTTTCCACCGTGACCTTCACGCCGGTCTCGGCCTCGTATTCGTTGACGAGCTCCTGCAGATAGTTCGCCGGATCCCATTCCGCCCAGAAGATAGTCAGCTCCTGCGCCATCAGCGAGGTGGAACTCGCCAGAGACAGGCTGAAGCCTGCCAGAATCCCAAGCATTCCCTTGCGCATGATAGTTCCTCCCGTTCATGCACCTGCTTTGCATCGGACCGGCCCATGGAGCCGGCAAATCCACCAAATCCACCCCGGGGCGCCACCGGCGCAGGGGCAAGGCCTCCCAACCTTTTCCAGCAATCCGGCCCATGCGGCCGGCAGCTTGCAGGATTAAACTGGTATTACCAAACCAGCGCCAGCGTCAAGGCCCGTCATCTTCCCCTCCACGCCGCCGGCAAAACCGGAAAATCGGCAAAACGACCATATTTCCAAGCAATTGACGCCGCTTGGGCCGTTCGGTCGCGAACGGGAGCAACTACGATGTCTGAAGCCGGCATTCATCTGGTAGAACCAGATTGTCCGTCTTTATCCTCCCTTTGCCGTGGTTGCCGACCGGACCAGCGCCGCCGCCGCCCATGTCGCGACCGCCTCGGCCTCGGCGCCTTCGAGGCCCCATATGTCCTTGAGCACGACGAGGGCCTCGATGCCGAAGAAGAGCGACAGCGCCTGCGCGAGACGCTCGGTCGCCTTGTCGCCGAGATCGCCGCGCAGCGGCGCCAGCGCCTCGCGCAGCAGGTCCACGCGATGGCCGCGCCGGAGCTGCGGCTCCTCGCCGAGCGAGCCCGATCGCCGCTGCGCCCACTGGTCGAGCGAGAGCTTCAGCGCCGCCCTGAACGTCGCCTCGAACGCGTCGATGCGCGGCAGCGAGGTGCGGAAAAGGTCGTCGACGCGAACCGCCGCATCGGCCGAGCGGTTGCTCCAGTCGAGGATGGGGCCGAGCGCGGCATCGACCACGGCGTGCACCAGCGCCGCCTGGCTCGGGAAATAGCGGTAGGCCGTCGCGCGCGACACCTCCGCCGCCTCCGCCACGTCGCTGACGGAGGGCGTCCGCCCCTCCTGCATCAGCCTTGTCGCCGTTTCGAGCATCAGCCGCCGGGTGCGCGCGCGCGGCCCGCGCTCCGGCGCGGCGCCGATGGCGCCTCCGGCAGGGCCTCCAACAGCCCCCCTGGCATCCGCTACTCTCGATTGACGTGAGACAGCCATATTATTACGATACTCACGTCTCATATTTTGCGCAACGGGCATCGTGAGACGGGCGGCGGCGAACGCGAAAAGCGCGGTCGCCCGGGGAGAGCAACCCGGGAGGAAGCGCAGGGAGGAACCCCGCGTGAAGCGGATCTACGTCGTCGGAACCTTCGACACGAAGGGCGAGGAGCTTGCGTGGCTCGCCGGACAGATCGCCGGGCGCAGCGGCGTGCCCCCGGTGACGGTCGACGTGAGCACCGGCCCAGACGCTTGCCCAGACGCCGGCCCAGGCGCCCCCGGCGGCGCGGACATCGCGCCGTCCGAGGTCGCGGCGTTTCATCCCGGCGGCGCGGGGGCGGTGCTCGGCCTTTCCGATCGCGGCACGGCGGTCGCGGCCATGGGCGAGGCGTTTTCGCGGTTCATCGCCGCGCGCGACGACGTCGCGGCCGTCATCGGCATCGGCGGCGGCGGCGGCACCTCCATCGTCACCGCCGGCATGCGCGCTTTGCCCTACGGCCTGCCGAAGCTGATGGTGTCGACGCTCGCCTCCGGCGACGTTGCCCCTTACGTCGACGTGTCCGACATCGTCATGATGCCGTCGGTGACCGACATGGCGGGGCTCAACGGCCTCTCGCGCGTCATCCTGCACAATGCGGCCGAGGCCATCGCCGGCATGGCCGCCCATCCCGCCGCGACCGGCGGGTCGAAGCCGTCGCTGGGCCTGACGATGTTCGGCGTCACGACGCCCTGCGTCACCGCGATCGCCGGGCAGTTGCGCGACCGCTACGACTGCATGGTGTTCCACGCCACCGGCACCGGCGGCCGCACCATGGAGAAGCTGGCCGACAGCGGCCTGCTCGCCGGCATGATCGACATCACCACGACCGAGGTCTGCGACCTGCTTTTCGGCGGCGTCCTGCCGGCAACGCAGGACCGGATCAGTGCCGTGGCCCGCACCGGCCTGCCCTATGTCGGCTCCGCCGGCGCGCTCGACATGGTCAATTTCTGGGCGATGGAAACGGTCCCCGAGAAATTCCGCGGCCGCAACCTCTACCGCCACAACCCCAACGTGACCCTGATGCGCACGAGCGCCGCCGAATGCCGCGCGATCGGCGAATGGATCGGCGCCAAGCTGAACGCCTGCGAGGGCGAGGTGCGCTTCCTGATCCCCGAAAAGGGCGTCTCGGCGCTCGACATCGAGGGCGGCGCCTTCTTCGATCCCGAGGCCGACGCCGCCTTGTTCGACGCGCTGGAGGCCACCGTGCGGCAGACGGCGCGGCGCCGCATCGTCCGCCTGCCGCTGCACATCAACGACCCGGCCTTCGCCGACGCCGCCGTCGACATCTTTCTCCAGACAGCAGGACGCTGACCGCCATGCCCGCCATTCCCCGGAAAACCATCCTCGAAAAATTCCGCGCCATGATCGCCGCCGGCCAGCCCATCGTCGGCGGCGGCGCCGGCACCGGCCTGTCGGCCAAGGCCGAGGAAGCCGGCGGCATCGACCTCATCATCATCTACAATTCCG
>CAZVTK010000033.1:0-37335 GCA_964629765.1 uncultured Mesorhizobium sp. | reverse complement strand
ACCTCGATGTTGTTGACCGAGAGGATCGCGGCGGCGGGAGAAGCGGCGGGGGCGGCGTTGGACATGGTGGCTCCGGCGGTGGGGGCGGCCGGCCAAAGGCCGGCCGGGTGGGGTCGCCCGATACCGGAAGCGACCCCGCTTTTTCGCGTCGGGCAGGTGGAGGTTGCCCCACCCGGTCCGCTGCGCGGACCATAGGGTCGAGCCACTTGTCTCGACCCGTCCTTCGGACCCCCGCGAGGGGGAAGGGAAACCCGCCCTACAGCTTGCACTCGCTGCTGACGGGCCACGGCGCGTTGGCCTCGGCGTATTTCTTCGCCTCGGCGGCCTCCAGCGGCGCGATGGTGGCCGTGTCGGGCTCCAGACGGTCGGAGACCTTCACGAACTTGGCGCCGTCCCATTCGAGCATCCAGGCGCCGCCATGGCCGGTGTGGTTGGCGCAGGTGGTCTTGAACGGAACCAGCATGCCCTCGGCGCCGAGCTCCTTGAGCTTGGCTTCGGAGATATCGAGATTCTCCAGCCCCCAGCGAAGCTGCTCTGCATTGACGACCTTGGTGTTGAAGTTGGCCTGCGCCGCCTTGATGCCCTCGACCAGCATCAGCGAGATCATCAGGCCGCGCTGGTAGAACACCCAGTTCTCCTCGCCCGGCTTCATCTGCGACTTGCCGGTGTCGATGGCGTGCTTCTTGACGTCGGCCATCAGCGGCGCGTCGGCCACCGGAACGTTCCACGAGATGGCGCGGTAGCCCTTGCCGGCCTCGCCGACGGAGGCCATGTCTCCGTCATGGCCCGACCACCAGATGCCGATGAACTTCTCCATCGGGAAGCGGGTCTTGGCGGCCTCGGTGAGCGCGCCGGCGTTCATGGCGCCCCAGCCCCACATCAGCACGTAGTCCGGGTTCTCGCGCCGGATCTGGAGCCACTGCGCCGACTGGTTCTGCATCTCGGCGACGCCGACCGGGATCGGCAGGAAGGTGAAGCCGTGCTTGTCCGCATAGGACTGGAACAGCGGGATCGGCTCCTTGCCGTAGGGCGCGTCGAGGTGCAGCAGCACCACCTTCTTGCCCTTGAGGTTGTCGAGATTGCCCTCCGAGACGTGCTTGAGGATCATCGACGCGCCGTCCCAGTAGGACGAGGGCGGGTTGTAGGCCCACTGGAAGGTCTTGCCGTCGGCCATCGGCGAGAAGCCGTAGCCGGGGGCGAGGATCGGGATCTTGTCGACGTTGGAACGCGGCAGCACCTGGAGCGTGATGCCGGTGGACCAGGGCTGCGTGACGATCGACGCGCCCTTGGTCTTCTCGTAGCACTCGACGCCCTTCTCGGTGTTGTAGCCGGTCTCGCATTCCTCGTAGCCGAGGATGACGCCGTTCACGCCGCCGTCGCGCTCGTTGAGCATCGTCATATAGTCCTGCTGGCCGTTCATGATCGGCGTGCCGGTCGCGGCGAACGGGCCGGTGCGGTAGGACAGGTTGGCGAGGTTGATCTTGTCCTGCGCCACGGCCGGCGCGGCAAGCATGGTTCCGGCCGCGAGGGCCGAGGCCAGTAGGGCTGATTTCAGCAACGTCTTCATTGTCTTTCCTCCACTTGTTCGTTCCTCCGGTCTGGAGCGGGCGAACCTGCCCGGTTGTCGGCCCGGCGCCTCAAGCCCCGGGCAAGCCTGCGGCCGCCGCATCAGTGCGGGAACGGCCAAAGGATGAGCTTCTCCCGGATCGTGGCCCAGAAGGCGGCGAGCCCGTGCGGCTCCACGATCAGGAAGGTGATGATCAGCGCGCCGATGATCATGATGTTGAGGTGCTCGGCCATCGACGACGAGATCGGCAGTCCGATCGCCGCCGGCACCGTGTTGAGGATCACCGGCAGCGCCACGATGAGGATGGCGCCGAGATAGTTGCCGAGGATGGAGCCCAGCCCGCCGATGATGGCGATGAACAGCACGCGGAACGACAGCGGGATGTCGAACAGCGCCGCCTCCGCAGCCCCGCGCCACAGGAACACGAACAGCGCGCCGGCGACGCCGACGATGTAGGACGACACGAAGAAGGCGGTGAGCTTGGCCTTCATCAGGTTGATGCCGACCAGCTCGGCCGCGATGTCCATGTCGCGCACGGACTTCCAAATGCGCCCGATGCGCCCGCGCGTGACGTTGATGGCGAGGACCGTGACCGCCGTGACCATGCACAGCACGAAATAGTATTGCGCCATGGCGGTGGCGTTAGGCCCGGCGACGGTTATGCCGAACATGTCGATGTTGGGCACCTGGATCGCGCCCGACGTGTTGTGATTGTAGAGCCACCCCCATTTCTGGAACAGCCAGACGAGGAAAAACTGGGCGGCGAGCGTCGCGATGGCGAGATAGAACCCCTTGATGCGCAGCGACGGCAGGCCGAAGGCGACGCCGACGGCCGCCGAGAACAGGCCCGATATCGCGATCACGACGACGAGGTTAAGCTCGGGGAAGATCGTCACCAGCTTGTAGCAGGCATAGGCGCCGACGCCCATGAAGGCGCCGGTGCCGAGCGATAGCTGCCCGGCATAGCCGGTGAGGATGTTCAGCCCCAGCGCGGCGAGCGAATAGATCAGCACGGGGATGAGCAGGGCGCGGAAGGCGAACTCGCTGGCCGTCATGGGGAAGACGACGAAGGCGAGCAGCAGGATGAAGCCGAGCAGGTATGCGTCCTGCCGCACCGGGAACAGCGCGTGGTCGGCGGCGTAGGAGGTCTTGTACTGGCCGGCGATGCGGTAGAGCATGATCTACACCCGCTCGATGATCTTTTCGCCGAACAGCCCCTGCGGGCGGAACAGCAGCACGACCAGCGCCACGACATAGGCGAACCAGGTCTCCGTGTTGCCGCCGAGCAGCGGCTGGCCCCAGTAGATCTCGAACAGCTTCTCGGCGACGCCGATCATCAGCCCGCCGACGATGGCGCCGGTGACCGATTCCAGCCCGCCCAGCATGAGCACTGGCAGCGCCTTGTAGGCGATCACCTCCAGCGCGAAGGACACGCCCGCGCGCGAGCCCCAGGCGATGCCGGTGGCGAGCGCGATGAGGCCGGCGATGAACCACACCAGCACCCAGATGGTCGACAGCGAGATGCCGACCGACAGCGCCGCCTGATGGTCGTCGCCCAGCGCGCGGATGGCGCGCCCCATGCGCGAGCGGTTGAGGAAGACGAGCAGCGCGACGACCAGAACGATGGCCCCCACCACGGTCGTGACGTCGCGCTGCTCGATCGAGACGAAGCCGCCGAAGGGCTCGAAGATGAACGAGCCGTTCGGAATGCCGAGCTCCGTCGTGATCATGCGCTTGTTCTCGCCGCCGAACAGGGTCTCGCCGAAGCCGATGAGGAACAGCGTGATGCCGATGGAGGCCATGAAGAGGATGATGTCGGGCTGGTTGACCAGCGGGCGCAGCACCACTCGCTCGATGGCGACGGCGAGGATGAACATGACGCCCAGCGTCATCGCCAGGGCGAGCCATGCCGGCACGCCGCGCTCGTGCAGGCCGACGAGGGTCAGCGCCGCGAACACGACCATGATGCCTTGCGCGAAATTGAAGATGCGCGACGATTTGTAGATGAGCACGAAGCCGAGCGCGATCAGCGCGTAGAGCGTGCCGGAGACGAGCCCCTCCCACAGGACCTGGATCAGGAAGTCCGGCGCGTTGGCCATGTCCTGGAAGGGAGCGACGAAGACCGAATGCAGGAAATTCATCGCTCAGGCCCTCCGTCCATACGCCGGCTCGGAGACGCAGCGCCCTGCGTCGCCCCCCTCTGTCCTGCCGGACATCTCCCCCTCAAGGGGGGAGATCGGATTGCCGCTTTGGTTTCGCCAATCGCCTGAAACTGGCGAAAGCATCGATGTCGGCCAACCTCCCCCCTTGAGGGGGAGATGTCCGGCAGGCCAGAGGGGGGTGCTCAGGGGGGTGCTGTCGCGCGCTACCCCAGCAAATTCGGCCACAGCCCCAGCACGCCGACGACGATGAGATAGATCGCGACGATGTAGTTCAAGAGCCGCGGCATGATGAGGATCAGCACGCCCGCGATCAGGGCGACCAGCGGGGCGACGGGCAGCGTCAGCATGGGGAGTTCCTTTTGTGATCAATGCGCTACTCCCAGATACGCGTCGATGACCGCCTGGTTCCGCTTCACCTCGTCGGGCGTGCCGTCGGCAATCTTCTTGCCGTAGTCGAGCACCACCACCCGGTCGGACAGGTCCATCACCACGCCCATGTCGTGCTCGATGAGCGCGATGGTGGTGCCGCGCTGGCGGTTCACATCGAGGATGAAGCGGCTCATGTCCTCCTTCTCCTCCAGGTTCATGCCCGCCATCGGCTCGTCGAGCAGCAGCAGCGACGGCTCCATGGCCAGCGCCCGCCCGAGCTCGACGCGCTTCTGCAAGCCGTAGGGCAGGCTGCCGACGGGCGTGCGGCGGATATGCTCGATCTCGAGGAAGTCGATGATCTCCTCCACCTTGCGGCGGTGCTCGATCTCCTCGGCCAGCGCCGGCCCGTGCCACAGCATCTGCCACACTATGTTGCGCTTCATCAGCGTCGAGCGGCCGGTCATGATGTTGTCGAGCGTCGACATGCCCTTGAACAGCGCGACGTTCTGGAAGGTGCGGGCGATGCCGTGGCCGACGGCGTGATGCGGCTTCATGCCCCGGCGCTCCTTGCCGCGAAAGGTGATGGTGCCTTCCTGCGGCGTGTAGAAGCCGTTGATGACGTTGAGCATCGAGGTCTTGCCGGCGCCGTTGGGGCCGATGATGGCGCGGATCTCGCCCTTGCGGATGTCGAAGGAGATGTCGGTGATCGCCTTCACGCCGCCGAAGCGCAGCGACACGTTGTCGACCTTGAGCAGTTGCGCTCCCGGCGCGATGCCGTCGTCGCGGGCGGCCGCGACGGGAACCGGCTGCACATGCGCGTTCATTCCGCCGCCTCCCGATGTCCCTGCCCGTGCCCCGTGTCAGCGGCCGCCTCGTAGACCCTGGCGTCGGCGATCCTGACGGTGGCGCGGATGCGGCCCTTGCGCCCGTCCTCGTAGGTGACCTCGGTCTCGACCGTGCGCGTCGAGGAGCCGTCGTACAGCGCCTCGATCAGCTCGCCGTAGCGCTCGGCGATGAAGCCGCGGCGCACTTTCTGCGTGCGCGTCAGCTCGCCGTCGTCGGCGTCGAGCTCCTTGTGCAGCACGAGGAAGCGGCGCACCTGCGCCCCGGCCATCAGCGGCTCGGAGGCGAGCTTGCGGTTCACCTCGTCGACATGGCCGGCGATGATCTCGTAGACGCGCGGATGCCCCGCCAGCTCCTGGTAGGAGGCATAGGCGATGTTGTTGCGCTCGGCCCAGTTGCCGACGGCGGTCAGGTCGATGTTGATGAACGCGCCGACGAAGTCGCGCCCGTCGCCGAAGGCCACGGCCTCCTTGATGTTGGGATAGAATTTCAGCACGTTCTCGATGTATTTCGGCGCGAACAGCGCGCCGCCCGCCAGGCGCCCCACATCCTTGGCGCGGTCGATGATCCGAAGCTGGCCGTCGCGGTCGAAGAAGCCCGCGTCGCCGGTGCGGATGAAGCCGTCGGGGGTCAGCACCTCGGCGGTCTTCTCGTCGTCCTTGTAATAGCCCTCGAACTGGCCGGGCGAGCGGAACAGCACCTCGCCGCTGTCGGAGATGCGGATGTCGACATTGGGCGCCGCCGGCCCGACCGCGTCGGCGCGCACCTGCCCGTCGGCCTGCGCGGTGACGTAGAGGAACGCCTCCGTCTGCCCGTAGAGCTGCTTGAGGTTGATGCCGAGCGAGCGGAAGAAGGAGAACAGATCGGCGCCGATCGCCTCGCCGGCCGTGTAGGCGACCCTGATCTGCGACAGGCCGAGCACGTTCTTCAGCGGCCCGTAGATGACGAACTCGCCCAGCGCGTAGACCAGCCGCGCCATGAGCGGCACCTTGCGTCCTTCGAGGATCGCCTCGCCATGCCTGCGCGCATGGGCGATGAAGCGGTCGAACAGCCATTTCTTGAGGCGCCCCGCATCCTCCATGCGGATCGTCACCATGGTGAGCAGGCTCTCGAACACGCGGGGCGGCGCGAAATAGAAGGTCGGCCCGATCTCGCGCAGGTTTTGCGCCACCGTGTCGGCGCTCTCCGGGCAGTTGACGCAGAAGCCCGAGACATAGCCCTGCGCATAGTTGAGGTAGTGGTCGCCCACCCAGGCGAGAGGCAGATAGGCCAGCACGCTGTCCTTCTCGGTCAGGTGGTCGAAATCGGCCGTGTCGCGCGCCGCCGCGACCGCCGCCTTCGCCTTCAGCATGACGCCCTTGGACCGGCCGGTGGTGCCGGAGGTGTAGAGCATGATCGACACGTCGTCGCCGCTGGCCGCGGCGACGCGCTGCGCCCAGCGCTCGCCCGCGCCGGTCGCCGCGATGCGGCGTCCCTCGGCCTGCACGTCGGCGAAGGAGCGCAGCTTAGCATGGTCGTAGTCGTCGAGGCCGCGCGGCTCGTCATAGACGAGGAGCTGGAGCTGCGGGATCTTCTCCTGCCAGGTCCACACCTTGTCGACCTGCTCCTGGTCCTGCACCACCGCCAGCTTCACGCCGGCATGGTCGAGCACATAGGCCATCTCCTCGCCGACCGCGTCGGCATAGACCGGCACGGGAACCGCGCCGAGCGACTGGAGCGCGCAGATCGCCCAGTAGAGGCGCGGCCGGTTGGCTCCGACCACCGCGACGCGGTCGCCGTGGGCGACGCCCAGCGCCTCCAGCCCGAGCGCGAAGGCGCGAACCTCGTCCAGCTGCTCCTTCCACGACCAGCTCTGCCAGATGCCCTGATCCTTGTGGCGCATGGCGGGGCGCTCGCCGAACCGCTCCGCGTTGGCAAGCAGGTATTTGGGAAAGGTGTCGAGCGTCGCCGTCGCCTGCGCCACAGCCTCGTTCCTCCCGGGCTCGCACCCGTTCCTCTCCCGTCCGGTGGCGCGAAGCTGCCGGCGGGCTTGTCGTTGCTGCCGAAACTTCCACGAATCGCAAAAAGCCGCAACACGCCGCTTGACAGACGGCCGGCCGGATTGTCTCTTGAATGGGCGTTGGTGTGACGATCGTTCCGAAACGCCCCCCCGCCCCCTTCAGCCGGCCTTCTTCGTCTGCGCCTGCACATAAGCGCGCAGCACGTTCTGCATACGCGTGAGATGGCCCTTGCCGCCCTTGTGGAAGAAGTCGAAGACCTCGGCATCCAGCTTGAGGTGCACGGAGCGTTTCGAATGGTCGACCAGAACCGCGTCATCCCAGAAGCCTTCAGGGAGCTCGTCTACCCCCTTTGGAGCAGAGGGATCGTTATAAAGCTCACCGCGATCCTTCATCCGTCGAATTTCCGCCAGCGATGCTCGCCTGATATTCTGCTCGGTCACATCGACCTCCCTTCCACGCGGTGATCAACCGCATCACGTGTTCACGGGTCGTATGCACGACGACATAGCACTCTTCGCCCACCAAGCCGGTGGAAACCAGCCGCTCTTCGCCGTAGTCCGTCCGGGTATCAACTCTGGTAAGCACAAGGCTTTCGAAGATCAGAGCCGCGTCGAGCAGATCGAAACCACGTTCCGATCGCACTTTCGCCCGCTTCTCCTCGTCCCATTCGAACTCCATGACCCTACCTCATATATGTACATGAAAAGTGTACACTTTTCAACTACCCGCCATACGCCCGCAGCGCCTCCACATCGAACACCTTGATCCTGTCGCGGCTGACGGCGATCAGCCCTTCGGCTTCCAGCTCCTGAAGGCTGCGGTTGACGATCTGGCGCGACAGCCCGGCAAGCAGGCCGAGCTCCTCCTGCCCGATCTCGATCTCCGAGCGGTCGGCCGGGTAGAGCACCGAGTTGAACAGCCACGACAGGTGCCGCGCCACCCGCGCGCGCGGCGGCAGGATGCGGTCGTATTCGATCGTGGCGATGAACTGGCCCATGCGCTCGTTGAGCTGGCGCACGAGGAAGCGGTTGAAGCCGGTCGAGTTCTCGAACAGCCACATGAAGGTGGCGCGCGGCATCAGCGCGATGCGGCTGTCGCGGATGGCGACCAGATCGTATTTGCGCGGCTCGTCCTTGATGACCGAGCCCTCGCCCACCCAGCCGCCGGCCGCCGCGCCGGCGAAGGTCATCGCCTTGCCGGAATGCGAGATCGTGCTGATCTTGACCAGCCCGGTCACCACGCCGGTCCAGTAGTCGAGCTTGTCGCCGCGGTGGCAGATGTAGCCGCCGCGCGCGAAGCTGCGCTCGATCATGCCCCGCCGCGCCCGCGCCAGCTCGTCGGGCGTCAGCTCGCCCGCCCAGATGGCACCGCCTGCGATGTCGGTCCTGTCGGGCATCGATTCCCCTTCGCCGCCATGCGGCGGCGAAGTCTAGAGCAGTTCCGGCTCAGGCCGCATGCATGAAATATTTCGCCGTCGGCAGGATGGTGAGCGGCGCCAGCTCGCCCATGACCGGCTTGGCGAACATGCGCCGCTGCTCGCCCGCGGTGGAGCGGAAGAACGGGAACCGCTCCAGCGTCGGCATCAGATTCTCGTCGCAGCGCGACTCGTAGAGGAAGGCCGGGAAGGTGAAAGGCGGGTAGATGCGCGGCGTGCCCATCGCTGCCGAGCCGAAGATGCGCTGATAGAAGGCGGCGTGCTCGGCGCGGATCATGCACACGCAGCTCGTCGCATCGAAATATTCGTTGGCCATGACCGCCAGCCGCAGCGTGGCGTAAGGCAAGGCCCGATTCGCCGACGAGGTGAGATCCGGGTCGACCGCCAGCCGGCTGGGGTCGATGAAACTCTCCCCCGCCGCCAGCCGCGGCATCAGCCGGTCGCCGAACACGGTCATGACCGGCGACACGGGAACCGCATGCGTCAGGTGGTGCAGCCGCACCGTGGCGACGAGGTCGCCGTCCATGAAGATGCCGAACGTGTAGCAGTTCGCCGTCTCGTCGAGATGGTCGACCAGCTTGCCGTCGACGATCGTGTCGAGCAGCCCGTGCTCGTGATACGCCTTGTAGCGCAGCCTGTAGGCCGCCTCGAGATCCTCGCCGCTCTCGCAGCGCCGGTATTCGATGCGCTCCAGAAGGTCCATCACATTGCGGGAAAACGCCGACCCGGACGCCGCATTCCGACCGGCCTCGACCGCCGACTGCACACCGATACCCATAGTCACCCCTCGTACCGCCACCCGGAAACTGTAGCTCGGGCAGACGGAATTCCGAAGATAAAACTTAAACTTGAGGCATTTACCTCGCGTTAAGGTTAACGGTGGGGCAAGGCGGTGGGATGCGAAGCCGGGCGTTCAGTCGCTGTTGGCGGCGGCGCGCAGCTCGCCGGCGAAGGGCCACGTCATGCTCGACATGGTGTCGATGCCCGACGAGGTGAGCGCGGCGCCGAACAGGAAGCCCTGCACCAGGTCGGGGTCGACCGAGGTGGCTAGGATCTTGAGCTGCTCGAAGGTCTCGACGCCTTCGATTGTGACCGTCATGCCGAGCCCGCGCGACAGCTCGCACACCTTGGTCAGCAGCACGAGACTGCGCTCGTTCTGCGTCACGTCGACGAGGAAGGAGCGGTCGATCTTGACCTTGTCGAGCGGCAGCGTGTGCAGATAGCTGAGCGAGGAATAGCCGGTGCCGAAATCGTCCAGCGCGATGCGCACGCCGAGCGCCTTCATCTCCTCGAGGAAGGTGCGGGTCGACGACTTGTCGTCCAGCAGCGCGGTTTCCGTTACCTCGATCTCCAGCCGGTGCGGGGCCAGCCCCGCATGATCGAGCGCGCGGCGGACCTTCTCCACCACGTCGCGGCTGTGAAAATCCTTGGCCGACAGATTGACCGAGACGCTGATCTGCTCCGGCCACTTCACGCATTCGGCGCATGCCTGTTCGAGCACGAAGGTCGAGATGTCGGCGATGATGCCGATCTCCTCGGCGAGCGGGATGAACACGCCCGGCGACACAGGCCCGAACTCGGGATGGTCCCAGCGGCACAGCGCCTCGCAGCTCGCGATGCGCATGGTCGCCATCGACACGATGGGCTGGTAGACGACGCGCAACTGCCGCGCCTCGACCGCGCTGCGCAAATCCGCCTTGAGGGTCTGGCGGCTGCGGAACTCGGCGTCCATGGTCGCCTCGAACAGCGCCCAGCGGTTCTTGCCCAGCTCCTTGGCGCGGTAGAGCGCAAGGTCGGCCTTGACGATCATGGCGTCGACGTCCGTCTCGCTCACGCGCGACAGCACCGCGCCGGCCGAAAGCTGGACCTTGAGCATGTGGCCTTGCACGTCGGCGGTGCCCTGGAGGTCGAGGAACATCTGGTCCAGCAGCGCCGACAGCTCGGCCTCGCCGGCGATCTGGTTGAAGAAGACCATGAACTCGTCGCCGCCGAAGCGGCTGACCTTGACGCCGTCGGAGGCGTAGCGCGCCAGCTTGTCGGCCACCGAGCAGATCATGCCGTCGCCGATGGGATGGCCGAGCGTGTCGTTGACGCTCTTGAAGTCGTCGAGGTCGAAGACGACGATGGCGCAGGAGCGCGCCGGATCGCCCGCCGCGATCAGCTCGCCCACCAGTTCGTGGAACCAGCCGCGGTTGGGCAGGTTGGTCAGGCTGTCGTAGCGCGCCATGTGGCGGATGCGCTCCTCGGCCTCGACGCGGGCGGTGATTTCCTCGAAGGTGATGACGCCGAGCTGGTCGTTGCCGGCGCGCGCCGACAATTCGAAATGGCGGCCGTTGGCGGTGGCGATCTGGAGCTTGCGGTCCCTGCCCTCGCCCAGCGCGCGGGTGAGCTGCGCCTCCACGTAGCGCACGTCCTTGTAGGCCAGCATCCCGCCGGCCACGCCGCGCATCAGCACCGCCCTCAGCGAGCGGCCGAGCAGGCGCGCGGGCCGGTCGAACTGGAGCGCCCTGGCGGCTTCCGAATTGGCGACCACCACGCGCCCCTGCGGCGACAGCATGACGAGGCCGTGGCCCATCGTGTTGAGCGCCCGGTCGAAGCGCTCGGCGATGCGCGCCGAGATCTTCTCCTGCGTGATGGCGTCGAACAGCACCTTGCGCACATGACCGGCCATGCGCGTGATGATGAAGATGAAGGGGATGATGTAGAGGCCCAGCGTGACGTTCGGGAAATCGGTCTTGAGCATCAGGCCGACCGCGATCGGCAGCACGATGAACACGGCCTGCACCGCGACCATCATGGCCGAGCCGTAATTGCGGCCGACGATGGTGATGGTCGAGCCCATCAGCACGCCGACCGCGGCGATCTCGCCGAACGTGTCGGGCTTGAAGAACAGCGTGGTGATGGCGAAGACGCCCAGCGACGCGGCCTGGATGGTGCCGCCGACGAGGAAGCTGCGCTCCCACCGGCGCGCCACCTCGATGGTCGCGAACGGCCCGGCGCGCTGCCCGCGCAGGATGCCGAAATAGCGGTAGAGGCCGGCGAGCAGCATCGCCCCGGCCAGCCAGACATAGATCGGCTCGCCCGAGGTGTGATAGGTCATCAGCCCCATGAGGCCGTGACAGAATGCACCGATCAGCAGGATCGACGGGTCGTTGAACAGCGACCTGATGAAGCCCGCATAGATGTCATCGGGAATGCTGTTCTTGTTGTTCTTCAACGCAAAAACCCACGTCCTGCGGGAGCTTGTTTAGCAGGTGCGGATTAATAAACGTTTATGTACCGGCCCGGATTCGAGCCCGATGCAGCCCCGATTCGGCCCCGATTCAGCAATGACCAAGGCGTTCGCCCGCTTCATTCGGCCGCCGCCAGCGCCTTCTCGGGCACGGGCGACCTGAAGCGCTCGATCAGGCGGGCGCGCTCGGCTGCGGCCTTTTTGCCGTTGGCTTCCTTGATGTGGCCGTAGCCGCGGATGGTCTGCGGCACGGAGGCGAGCGCCGTCGCCGCCTCGATCTTCTGCGCGGTGAGCGCGCCCGCGACCGCATCGAGATCGGCCTCGAACTCCGCCAGCAGGGCGCGCTCCCATTTGCGCTCGGCGGTGCGGCCGAAAATGTCGAGCCATGTGCCGCGCAGGCCCTTCATGCGGGCGAGCACGCGGTAGCCGCTCATCATCCACGGCCCGAAGGTCGATTTACGCGGCAGGCCGTCGGCGCCCTTGCGGCCGAGGATCGGCGGCGCGAGGTGGAATTCGAGCTTCTCATAGGAGGCGAATTCCGCGCCGAGCTGGCGGGCGAATGAGCCGTCGGTATAGAGCCGCGCGACCTCGTATTCGTCCTTGATGGCCATCAGCTTGAACAGGCTCCTCGCCGCCGCGACCGACAGCACGGTCGAGCCCGGCGCGGCGCGCTCCTCGGCGCGGCGCACCGCCTCGATGCGGTCGCGGTAGCGCTGCGCGTAGGCAGCATTCTGGTAGGCGGCGAGGAAGCCGGCCCGCCGCGCCACGATCTCGTCCAGCGTTTCGGCGGGCGGCACGGCCTTGCGCGTGCCCTCACCGACCAGCGCCCTGACGGCGGCCGGGTCGTGCGCGGCGCGGCGGCCCCAGCGGAACGCCGCGACGTTCATCGCCACCGCCTCGCCGTTGAGTTCGATAGCGCGCTCCACCGCCTCGGTGGAAACCGGCAGGCCGCCATGCTGGCAGGCAAAGCCCAGCATGAACATGTTGGCGCCGAGCGAATTGCCGAACAGCGCCTGCGCCGTGCCGGTGGCGTCGAAGAAATGCGCGTTCTCCTCGCCCGTCGCCTTGCGCACGGCGCGCTTGATGCGCTCGGTCGGCAGCGAGAAGTCGGGCGAGCGGGTGAACTCGCCGGGCATGATCTCGGCCGTGTTGGCGACGAAGATCGTATGGCCCTCGCGCACCGCGCCGATCACCTTCCGGTTGCCGGAAACGACGAGGTCGCCGCCGAGGATCAGGTCGGCCTTGCCCGCGGAGACGCGGATGGCGTGGATGTCCTGCGGCGAGCGGGCGATACGCAGATGCGTGAACACCGCCCCGCCCTTCTGGGCGAGGCCGGCCATGTCGATCAGCCCCGTGCCCTTGCCTTCCAGATGCGCCGCCATGCCGAGGATGTTGCCGATGGTGACGACGCCGGTGCCGCCGATGCCGTCGATGATCGAGGCCCAGCCGTCGCGGTCGAGCGCAAAGAGCCGCGCTGCCGGCACGCCGTCGAGCGGGTCCGACGCGCCGGCCCTGCCCTCGGCCTTGCGCAGCCTGCCGCCATGCACGGTGACGAAGGACGGGCAGAAGCCGTTGACGCAGGAGAAATCCTTGTTGCAGGACGACTGGTCGATGCGCCGCTTGCGGCCGAACTCGGTCTCGACCGGCTGCACGGAGACGCAGTTGGACTTGACCCCGCAGTCGCCGCAGCCTTCGCACACCAGCTCGTTGATGATGACGCGCCTGTCGGGGTCCGGGAAGGTGCCGCGCTTGCGCCGGCGCCGCTTCTCGGCCGCGCAGGTCTGGTCGTAGATGAGCGCCGTGACGCCCGGCAGCTCGCGCAGCTCGCGCTGCACGGCGTCGAGGTCGTCGCGGTGATGGAAGCTCGCCCCGGCCGGCAGCGACATGGCGGAGAACTTCTCCGGCTCGTCGCTGACCATGGCGATGCGCTCGACGCCCTCGGCGCGGATCTGGCGGGCGATCTCGTCGACCTTCAGGCCGCCCTCGTGCGGCTGGCCGCCGGTCATGGCCACGGCGTCGTTGTAGAGGATCTTGTAGGTGATGTTGGCGCCGGAGGCGAGCGCGGCGCGGATCGCCAGCGAGCCGGAATGGTTGTAGGTGCCGTCGCCGAGATTCTGGAAGATGTGCGGGCGCTTGGAGAAGGGCGCCTGCCCGATCCACTGCGCGCCCTCGCCGCCCATCTGGGTGAAGCCGATTGTGGCGCGGTCCATCCACATCGCCATGAAATGGCAGCCGATGCCGGCGCCGGCGATGGACCCCTCCGGCACCACCGTCGAGGTGTTGTGCGGGCAGCCAGAGCAGAAATGCGGCGCGCGGCTGCCGATGTCCTTGGCGTCGGCCAGCATCGCCTGGTCCTGCTTCAGGCGTGCGACACGAGCGGCGATGTCTTCCGACACGCCCGAAAGGCGCATGATGCGCTCGCCCAGCGCGATGGCGATGTCGTTGGGGTCGAGCGCCCCCTTGGCCGGGAACAGCCACTGGCCGCGCTCGTCGCGTTTTCCCACGACGACCGGCTGGTTGGCGGTGCCGTAGAGGTGCTCGCGCACCTGCACCTCGAGCAGCGAGCGCTTCTCCTCCACGACGACGATGAGCTCCAGCCCCTCGGCGAATTCGCGGATGTGGTCGTAGTCGAGCGGCCACGGCGCGGCCACCTTGAAGAGCCGCAGGCCGAGCGCCGCCGCGCGCGCCTCGTCGATGCCGATGTCGTCCAGCGCCTGGCGCACGTCGAGATAGGACTTGCCGACGGTGATGACGCCCATGCGGGCCTTGCGCCCGCCGGAAAAGATAATCTGGTTGAGCTTGTTTTCCCGGATGAACACGGAAGCGGCGGTGCGCTTCCACTCGTGCAGCCGCGCCTCCTGCCCGAGCTGGTCGACCTCGTGGCGGATGTTCAGCCCGCCGGGCGGCATGTCGAAATCGGGGATGACGATCTTCACGCGGTCGAGCGAAGCGTCCACCGAGCCGGTCGACTCGATGTTGTCCTTGACGCATTTGATCGCCGCCCAGGTGCCGGCGAAGCGCGACAGCGCATAGCCGTAGAGGCCGTAGTCGATCAGCTCCTGCACCCCGGCGGGGTTGAGGATCGGGATCATCGTGTCGACGAACAGGAACTCGGTGGCGTGCGCCACAGTGGACGATTCGGCCATGTGGTCGTCGCCCATCATGGCGAGCACGCCGCCATGCCTCGACGTGCCGGCGAGGTTGGCGTGGCGGAACACGTCGCCTGAGCGGTCGACGCCCGGCCCCTTGCCGTACCAGACGCCGAACACGCCGTCATATTTGCCGTCGCCGAGCAGCTCGGTCTGCTGCGAGCCCCAGACGGCGGTAGCGGCAAGCTCCTCGTTGAGGCCGGGCTGGAAGACCACGTCGGACTGCGCGAGCTGCTTCTTCGCCTTCCAAAGCTGCTGGTCGAAGCCGCCGAGCGGCGAGCCGCGATAGCCCGACACGAAGCCGGCCGTGCGCAGGCCCGCGAGCCGGTCGCGCTCGCGTTGCATCAAAAGCATGCGAATGACCGCCTGCGCGCCCGAGACGAAGATACGCTCCCTGGAAAGGTCGTATTTGTCGTCGAGCGCAACGTCGTGCAGTGTCACTGGCAATTCCTCGGCGCGGGGGCGTTAGTGCCGCCGGATTCGCTGGCTCACACTCCAGTGTCGTCCCGCCGCCGCCCCTGCGTCAAATAATTTCGCTCGATTTTTTCATTTCGCCACAAGAGTGCGGTGCCGGCGCGAACGGCGGACCGGCATTGCCCGCCGGGCGCAGAATACGAAATATTGTTGCGCACGGCGGCAGGAACAGGCGTCGCGGGCGCCGGACGCGGCTTGCGGCGGGCCCGCATCCTGCCTATTGCCGGACGGGGACGCTGCGCCGGAGACCGCGATGTCGGAATTTGCAGAACGATCCGAGACGATGCGCGAGGCGCTGGCGCGGGCGGTCGATTCGATCAACGGCGAGACGGTGACGCTGCGCATGCTGATCCGGCTGATCGGCGAGCACGGGCTGCTGTTCATCTGCGCGCTGCTGACGATCCCGTTCCTGATCCCGGTCTCCATCCCGGGCGTCAGCACGGTGTTCGGCCTCGGCATCCTGCTGATCGCCATCGGCCTGACGCTGAACCGCGCGCCGTGGCTGCCCGACCGGCTCCAGGACCGGCCGATCTCCACCGAGAAGCTCAAGCCGGTCCTGCGGCGCGGCATGGAGTGGCTGGCGCGCATCGAGAAGGTGATCCGCCCGCGCCTTGCCGCCCTGACCGAGGGCATGGTCATGCAGCGCGTCAACGGCCTGGCGATCATCCTCGGCGCGGTGCTGCTGATGTTTCCGCTCGGGCTGGTGCCGTTCTCCAACACGCTGCCGGCGCTGGCGATCCTGTTCCTCGCGGTGGGCATGTCGCAGCGCGACGGCTGGCTGGTGATCGCCGGCCACGCGATGAACGTCGCGACGATCGTCTATTTCGGTGCGCTGGCGTTGGCCGCCTTTGCTGCCGGCCGCGGGCTGCTGTCGATCTTCGGCGGCGGGTGAGGGTCAGGCGGTCTTCGCCTTTATTCGCGGCGTTTGTTGCCTTATCTTGCATTGCAGCGAACGGAGACAGCCATGAGCACGGCCGGCAGATGGCCCTTGAGGCCGAGCGAAATCGTCAGCGACCCCTCCGTCATGAGCGGAGAGCCTGTCGTGCGGGGCACGCGCGTGCCGGCAATGGCGGTGGTTGCCTATCTGCGCGCCGGGCATAGCAAGCGCGAGATATTCGAGGACTACCCCACGCTGCCCGTCGACGGCATCGATGCCGTCTCCGCTTGGGCCGAGGCCGAGATCGGTGCCGATTGGCGCGTCAGGCCCGAACTACCCGAGCTATCCCGGCGTTGACCCCGCGGCTTCTGATCGACGAATGCCTGAGCGCCGCCGTGGCTGCGTTGGCGAAAGAACGCGGCTTGCAGGCAGACTTCGCCCCACATCTCGGCATGGGCGGGTGGCAGGATTGGAACGTGGCACGATTTGCGATTGAAAACAGCTATGCCATCGTGACCAACAATCGCCGCGACTTTCTCAAGGAGTACGTGCGCTATCCTGCCCACGCAGGTCTGATCGTCATTGTTCCGCAGGCGGACAGGCATGGACAACTGATGCTGTTCGAGTCCGCGCTTGCGGAACTCGACAGGATTTCGCCGGCGAACCGGTTGATGGAAGTCCTGTCGGACAGATCGGTTCTGGTTCGAGCCTGGAACAGCAGCGACCACGATATCAGGCACATAGTACGGCCTGACTGGACATAGCCGGGACGAGCCGCGCGAATCGCAAGAAAGGCCGCGCGTCGCCGCCCGGCCTTCCATATCTGCGAGCAAGGCTCCGCGCCCCGGCGGACTACTCGGCGGCGGCTTCCTCGGCCGGAGCCGCAGCAGCGGCCGCGGCAGCAGCGGCCTCGTCGGCCGCCTTCTTGGCGGCGGCTTCCTCGGCGGCCTTGGCGGCGGCGACGCGCTCCAGCGCCTTCTTGCCCGGCTTGGCCTTCTCGGGGTTGTTGCGCGCCTCGCGCCTGGTGATGCCGGCCTGGTCGAGGAAGCGGGCGACGCGGTCGGTCGGCAGCGCGCCGTTGCCGAGCCAGTGGCGGATGCGCTCCTCGTCGAGCTTGACGCGTTCGGCGTCCTTCTCGAGCATCGGGTTCCACGAGCCGACCTGCTCGATGAAGCGGCCGTCGCGCGGCGAGCGCACGTCGGCGATCACCACATGGTAGTAGGGGCGCTTCTTGGAGCCTGCGCGGGCGAGACGGATTTTCAGTGCCATTGTCTTTCTCCTGAATGCGTTCTGTTCGTCTGATTTTCGGGTTTGTCAGCGGGCATTCGCGTCGGCGCGAATAGCCTCGTGATGGCGGATGACTTCCTTGACGATGAAGTTCAGAAACTTCTCGGCGAAGTCGGGATCGAGATGGGCGTCGGAGGCGAGGCGCCGCAGCCGGTCGATCTGCTGGGCCTCGCGGGTCGGGTCGGCCGGCGGCAGGGCGTGCTCGGCCTTCAGGCGGCCGACCTCCTGCGTGCAGCGGAAGCGCTCGGCCAGCATGTGAACCAAGGCCGCATCGATATTGTCGATCGTGATGCGGTACTTGGCTAGCAACTGCCGCGCCTTTTCCACATTGTCCAAGATCGGGTCGTTCATGCGCGTATCCCCCTCCCGACTCATTTCTTCGGCCCCTTCGGCATGCCCCCCGGAAAGCCGCTAGGGAAGCCGCCGGGCAGGCCCGGCAGCTTTGCTCCCCCGAGGCCCGGAAGACCGCCGGGCAGGCCCTTCGGCAAACCGCCCAGAGCGCCGCCGAGCCCGGCGGCCTCGGCCTGCTTCTGCAACGCCTCGATCTGCTTCGGGTCCAGCTTGGACAGGTCTGGCATCCCGCCGCCCATCATGCCGCCGAGCCCCATCTTCGAGGCCAGGCCCCCCATGGCCGCGCGCATCATGCCGCCGCCCTTGCCCTTGCCGCCCATGGCCTTCATCATGTCGGCCATCTGCCGATGCATCTTGAGCAGCTTGTTGATGGCCGCCGCGTCCGTGCCCGAGCCTCTGGCGATGCGCACCTTGCGGCTGTGCTTGAGCAGGTCGGGATTGGCGCGCTCCTGCTTCGTCATCGAGCCGATGATGGCGAGTTGCTGGCCGAACATGCGGTCGTCCAGCCCGGCGGCGGCCATCTGGTCCTTCATCTTGCCCATGCCGGGCAGCATGCCCATCAGGCCGCCCATGCCGCCCATCTTCTGCATCTGGCGCAACTGGTCGGCGAGGTCGTTCAGGTCGAACGTGCCGGCCTGCATCTTCCTGGCCATCGCCGCGGCCTTTTCCGCGTCGATGGTCTCGGCCGCGCGCTCGACGAGGCTGACGATGTCGCCCATGCCGAGGATACGGTCGGCGATGCGGCGGGGATGAAACTCCTCCAGCGCATCCATCTTCTCGCCGGTGCCGATCAGCTTGATCGGCTTGCCGGTGACGGCGCGCATGGAAAGCGCAGCGCCGCCGCGCCCGTCGCCGTCCATGCGGGTGAGCACGAGGCCGGTGAGGCCCACCCTGCTGTCGAAATTGCGCGCGAGGTTGACGGCGTCCTGGCCGGTGAGGCTGTCGGCGACGAGCAGGATCTCGTGCGGGTTGCCCGCGCGCTTGATCTCCGCCATCTCGACCATCAGCGGCTCGTCGATATGGGTGCGGCCGGCAGTGTCGAGGATGACGACGTCGTGGCCGCCGAGCTTGCCGGCCTGCACGGCGCGCCGCGCGATGTCGACCGGCGTCTGGCCGGCGACGATCGGCAAGGTGGCGACGCCGGTCTGCTCGCCGAGCTGGCGAAGCTGCTCCTGCGCGGCCGGGCGCCGCGTGTCGAGCGACGCCATCAGGACTCGTCTGTTCTGGCGGTCGGTCAGCCGCTTGGCGATCTTGGCGGAGGTGGTCGTCTTGCCCGAGCCCTGGAGGCCGACCATCATGATCACGACCGGCGCAGGCGCGTTGAGGTCGATGGACGACCCTTCCGTGCCCAGCATCTCGATCAGCTCGTCATGGACGATCTTGACGACCATCTGGCCGGGCTTGATGGATTTCAGGACCTCCGAGCCGACGGCTTTCTCGCGCACGCGGTCGGTGAAGGAGCGCACCACCTCCAGCGCCACGTCGGCCTCGATCAGCGCGCGGCGCACCTCGCGCAGCGCGGCCGAAACGTCGGCCTCGCTGAGCGCGCCGCGGCCCGTCAGGCCGTTGAGGATGGAACCAAGGCGTTCCTGAAGGGACTCAAACATACGTCACACCCCGGCGCACGAACGCCTTGGTTCCTTTTGTTTCCCTGTCGGACCTATGGTCCTCCGCGCCTCTTGCGCGTTCCTGAAGGCTCTCGAACATCCGCTCTTTCCGTTCCCAGACAATCGGGTGATTGCCCGAGAGGTAGTGTCCGCGGGCGTCGGGACCAACAGCGCAAAGCCGAAAAGCACCCGGGGGCGCATCGCGCTGCCGGGTGTTGACCTCCGGGATCGGCATCCTTGCTGGATCAGGATCGCCCCGGTCGGCTGCTCGGAGTTGGTCACTCGTCGCGGGATTTCGCGGGCGATAGACAGGAAACATGCGGCCGAGTCAAGGGGCGGCCAAGTCAAGGGAATGCGACGAAGCGCGCTCCGCTGGCACGGGCGGATGTCGTCTTCTGGCGCTGACGCGGCCGGACGATCATGGCATAGCTCGCATCGAGATTTCGGAGATCGGCATGGACTTCAACGAACGGATCGACCGGCGCGGAACCCACAGCGCCAAATGGGACATGCTCGGCCAGCTCTACGGCCTGTCGCCCGACGACGCGCTGCCCATGTGGGTCGCCGACATGGATTTCCGCCCTCCGGCGGCGGTGCAGGAGGCGCTGGAGCGCATGATCGTCCACGGCCTCTACGGCTATTTCGGCGACGACCGCGCCTATCGCGAGGCGATCTGCTGGTGGATGGCGAACCGGCACGGCTGGCAGCTCGACCCGGCTTCGATCTTCACCACGCACGGGCTCGTCAACGGCACCGCGATCTGCATCGACACATGGACCGCGCCGGGCGACGCGGTAGCGGTGATGACGCCGGTGTACCACGCCTTCTCGCGCATCATCCGCGCCGCAGACCGCGAGGTGCGCGAGTTGCCGCTGGTGCGGGAGGACGGGCGCTACCGCATGGACTTCGACGGCTGGGAAAGGCTGATGACCGGGCGCGAGACGATGCTGATCCTCTGCTCGCCGCACAATCCGGGCGGCCGCGTATGGGACAGGGAGGAACTGCGCGCGGTGGCGGAATTCGCCGCGCGCCACGGTCTCGTGCTCGTATCGGACGAGATCCATCAGGACCTCGTCTATGCGGGCCGGCGCCATGTTCCGATGGCGGTCGCCGCGCCGGAAGCTTCGGACCGGCTGGTGATGATGAACGCGGCGAGCAAGACCTTCAACATCGCCGGCGCGCATACGGGCAACGTGATCGTCGAGGACGAGGCGCTGCGGGCCGCGTTCGCCAGGCGCCATGTCGCGCAGGGCATCTCGCCCAATTCGTTCGGCATGCACATGGTGACCGCCGCCTATTCGCCCGAGGGCGCGGCATGGGTCGACGCCCTGATGGCCTATCTCGAGGGCAACAGGCGGGCCTTCGACGCCGGCATCGCGGCCATTCCGGGCCTGCGCTCCATGCCGCTGGAGGCGACCTATCTGGCCTGGGTCGACGCGGACGGCACAGGCATGGACAGCAAGGAATTCCTCGCGCGGGTGGAAAAGCAGGCGCGCATCGCCACCAATCACGGCCATACCTTCGGCAAGGGCGGCGAGAGCTTCCTGCGCTTCAACTTCGCCTGCCCGAGAGCGATGGTGGACGAGGCCGTGGCGCGGCTTCAGAAGGCGTTTTCCGACCTGCAATAGGCGGAGCATTGTTCGAATGCCTCCGATAAGCTAGATAAGCTGGCTGATGGAGGCCGTCATGGAAATCGGTGCGTTCGAAGCCAAGAACACGCTTGGAAGCCTGCTCGACCGCGTCGAACGCGGCGAGGAGGTGGTCATCACGCGTCGCGGAAAGCGGGTCGCGAGGCTCGTGCCGGAGACGCCGAAGGTGGACCGAACGGAGGCGCTGGCAGCGGTGGAGCGGTTTCTGGCCAAGCGCAAGGTTGGCGCTCTCAAGGGTCTGAACGTGAAGGACCTCATCAACGAAGGTCGGCCATGAGCATGGTGGTCGACAACTCGTTCATGCTGTCCGCGTTCATGCCCGACGAAGTTTCGGACGTGACGCAAGCCTTGCTCGGCGATGCGGTTGAAGCCGGTGTCGTGGTTCCCGCGCACTGGCATTGCGAGGTGGCGAACGCGTTCAACGTGGCGATACGAAGACGGCGTATCGCGATGAGCGACCGCGACGGCGCGCTGGAAGAGATTTCGATTTTCGGCATCGAGATCGACCCCGAAACCAACGACCATATCTGGGGCGCCACGCTGCGCCTCGCCGATGCCTACGGCCTCACCGTCTACGACGCCGCCTATCTCGAACTGGCCCAGCGCCGCCGCGTGCCGCTCGCCACGCTGGACAAGCCTCTCGCCGATGCCGCGCGGAAGGCCGGCGTCGAAGTGCTTCCCTAAGCCACTCGCCGCTCCGCTTCGCCGGCCAGCTTCTTCGCCATCTGCTCGCGCAGCAGCTCGTGCACGAAGCGCAGCTTTTCCGCCGCCACGTCGGAGATGACGAACGGATAGAGGTCGGGCAGGCCCATGCAGCGGTTGATGGCGTTGGAGGCTTCCGACAGCACCAGCCAGCGCTTCAGCATGTCGTCGAAATCCGCCGGCAGCAGCGATGCCGGCTCCGCGTCGCGCCGCGCGGCGCGGTCGACATGGTTCGCCTCGTTGGGCGGCAGGTCGCTCGCGCCGGCCGCGTCGAGCCGGCCGAGCGGAAAGTTCAGCGCGGCCACCATCTCCAGCGTGTCGGTGATGTGGACGTAATGCGCCCAGTGCTCGGCCCAGTCCTCCCACGGATGCATGGCCGCATAGGGCGAGACGTGGCGCTGCTGCCAGTCGAGCGGCGCACCCTGCGCGTAGTGGCGGTTGAGCGCCTCCATGTAGTCCTGCGTCTCGTCGCCGAACACGATTCGGAAGCGGTCGAGCCAGGCCGCATCGTCGCGCACCAGCCGGTCCCAGTAATAATGGCCGAGCTCGTGGCGGAAATGGCCGAGCACGGTGCGGTAGCGCTCGCCCATGGCGATGCGCATCTTCTCGCGCTCGGGCGCGTCGGCCTCGGCGATGTTGATGGTGATGGTGCCGTTGTCGTGGCCGGTCAGCACCCGCTCGCCGCCCGGCCCGCCGCCCGATCCGCCACCGGTGATCGGGTCGCCCAGAAGGTCGAAGGCGAGGCCGAACTCGTCGGCCGGGTCGACCTTGGGAGAAATGTCGAGCCCGAAGGCGATCAGCGAATAGACGGCGCGCTTCTTGGCGTTCTCGACCTTGATCCAGCGATGGCGGTTGCCCTCGACCGACATGTCAGGGGTTGTACGCGTCAGCCGGCAGGCGGCGCACAGCTCGCCCTCGGCGTCGACCGCCCAGTTGCAGGCGCATTCGGACGCGTTCGCGCAGGAATGGATACCCGGCGACGGCACCGGCGCGAACTCGCCGGCAAAAGGCTGCCAGACGACGTTGGTCCCGCATCTGAGGCAGGCCGCGTTCTCGAAATAGAGCCGGCCCGCGCAGACCGGACAGGAAAAGAGCTTCATCGCTGGCCCCGGATTTTTTGCCCCGATTTTTCGGCGACATTAAACGCGCGTGGGCGCAATTCGTTCCATGCCGGCCCGCGCGCCCTTGAAAGCGGGCCGGCCATGACGACCTAAGACCGGGTTGGATCGTTCCCCTTTCATGGAGATTTCGGTGGCAAGGACCGTCGTGGTGACCGGCATTTCCGGTTTCATCGCCAGGCATGTCGCGCTGGCGCTGCTTCAGGCCGGCTATGCGGTGCGCGGCACGGTGCGCTCGTCCGGCAAGGCCGACGCGGTGCGCGCGACGCTGGCGCGGCACGCCGACGTGTCGCGGCTGGACTTCGCCGTGGCCGAGCTCGGCAGCGACGAGGGCTGGGCGGCGGCGGTCGACGGCGCATGGGGCATCGCCCACCTCGCCTCGCCCTTCCCGATGGCGCAGCCGCGGGATGAGGCCGACCTCATCCGCCCGGCCGTCGAGGGCACCGAGCGCGTGCTGCGCGCCGCCATCGCCGGCAAGGTCGCGCGCGTCGTGCAGACCTCCTCGGCCGCCGCCGTCTATCCGGGCCATCCGCGCGGCCGAGTAGAGCCCTTCGACGAGGACGACTGGGCGATGCCGGAGGCGGCCGGCGTCACGGCTTACGAAAAATCGAAGACGCTCGCCGAGCGCGCGGCGCGCGACCTCGTCGCCCGCGAAGGCGGCGCGATGCATTTCGCCACGGTCAATCCCGCGCTGGTGCTCGGCCCCGCGCTCGATGCCGACATCGGCACCTCGGCCGAGTTCGTGCGGCTGATGCTGCGCGGCGCCTACCCCGCCGTGCCGCGCGTGTGGCTCGGCGTGATCGACGTGCGCGACGTGGCTGAGATGCATGTGCGTGCGCTGGAGACGGACCTGCCCTCGGGCGGGCGCTATCTCGGCGTCGCGGACACGATCCGCCCGGTCGACATCGGCCGCACCTTGCGCGCACGGCTCGGGCCGGCCGGGCGCAAGGCCCCGCGCCACGAGCTGCCCGATTTCGCCGTGCGGCTGGTTGCCCTGTTCGACCGCAGGGTGCGCACGCTGGTGCCCGGCCTCGGCAGGCCGATCAGCTTCGACAGCACGCGCTCACAGAAGGCGCTCGGCATGAGCTTCCGCCCGGCGGAAGAGGCGATCGTGTCGCTGGCGCGCAGCCTGATCGAGCTGAAATTGGTCTAGCGGGAAGGGCCGCCCGGACGATCCGGGCGGCCCTTTTCACGGGACAGGTGGCTCCATCAGCGCCGGGTCAGCGCAGCACGTTGACCACCTTGCCCGTCGCGGTCTCCACCTTCAGGTAGTGGCCGTTGTAGCGCACATAGGCGAACTCCGCCGGGTCGTTGCCCGAATTGCTCGGCAGGAACTCCGGCGGCACCACGTCCGGGACGATCGAGCCGGTGGCCATGCGGTCGATGCCACCCTCGGCGGCGACATCCGCGCCCGAGCCGATCGCGCCGCCGGCGATGCCGCCAGCGATGGCGCCCACCGGCCCGCCGATCAGCGCCCCGGCGACGACGCCGGTTGCCGCGCCCGTGGCAGCGCCGGCATTGCCGCGACGGCCGTCATTGGCGGCGTCCGCGCCGGCGCCGATCGCGCCGCCCGCCACGCCGCCGATGGCCGCGCCGACGGGACCGCCGAGGATGGCGCCGGCAACGATGCCCGTGGCCGCGCCGGTGGCGGTGCCGGCGGCGCCGCCGCGACGCTCATAGGCATAGCCGTCGCTCGACAGGTAGCGCGAGGACACCCAGCCCTCGCCGCCGCGATAGCTGATGCGGCACCAGTTGGACGCCTGCGCGCAGCCGAGCAGCGTCGCGCTGTCGCTGGCGCCGATGCTGCCGATCACGCGGTGATTGGTGCCCGGACCGGCGCGCACGTTGAGGTCCGCCGAGGCGAACACGCGCTCCTGCGCGATCGCGGCACCGGAAACGCTCATCAGGGCTACGGCCGCGGAGGCAATGATCATCTTCTTCATCTGACTTCTCCGTCGTCTTGGGTTGTCTTTTTGACCCCGCTGGTCTGCGAAACGGGGCAGGCGCACGGATGGTTCCGACACGAACCCCCCGGCCGGCGGGCGACGCAGGGGCAACCGGTGGCGATGAAGATGGTTCCGCCCCCGGGGGAGAAGGAGGAGGGCGGCACGCCCGTTTCTCAGGCGACGCGTTCGCTGCCGGCGCGCTCGCGCCCCGGCTCGAAGGCGGCGAGCCTGTTGCGGCCTGCGGCCTTGGCGTCGTAGAGGGCGAGGTCGGCCCGCCGGGCGGCGGAATCCAGCGGCTCGCCGGGCTCGGCGACATAGCCGCCGATGCTGGTGGTGAGCCGGATGCGCTGGCCGGCTCCGCATTCGAACGCCTGCCCGCGCATCGCCTGAAGCGCGCGCAGGCCGGCCGCCTGAAGCCCGACCGGGTCGCAGTCGGGCAGCATGACCACGAACTCGTCGCCGCCCCAGCGCCCGCATACCGCGGCGCCGCCGAACGCCGCCGCCAGCCGCCGCGCGGTCTCGACCATGACGGCGTCGCCGGCGGCGTGGCCGTGCGTGTCGTTGATCTGCTTGAAATGGTCGACGTCGAGCAGCAGCAGGCCGGGCCGCGCGCCGGTGCGGCGACCGCGGCGGATCGCCGACATCCATGCCTCGGCGAAACCGCGCCGGTTGGCGATCTCGGTGAGCGGATCGACGAAGGCGATACGCTCCAGCTTCTGCGTGCGCTCGCGCACGGCAGCTTCCAGGCCGGCCGTGGTGCGCGCCACGCGCCCCGCCATGGCGTCGAAGGCGCGCGACAGGCGGCCGATCTCGTCGGCGCCGCGGTCGGGCGCGTCGAGCCGGTAGTCGCCGCGCTCCACACGGTTGACGCTTCTCTCGACCACGGCGAGACGGTCGAGCACGGAGCGCTTGAACAGCCAGGTGACCAGCACGGCCGCGCCCAGCAGCGCGAACAGCAGGATGGCGGCGAGCGGCCGGAACAGGTCGCGGTCGATGATGGCGTCGACGTCCATCAGCGTGACGTTGTACCAGCCGAGCCGGTCGAGCCAGCCGACGCCGACCAGCATGCGCCGGCCGTCTATGTCGATGAACGCGGCGGCGACGCTGTCGCTGCCGGCCGAAACGCGGGTGAGCAGGCTCGCCAGCGTGGCGCGGCCGCCCTGCGTGTCGGCCATGTGGAACACGGTCTTGCGCGCGCCCGGCGCCTTGGTGAGGCTGTGGAAGTCGATGGCCTCGCGGTCGCGGCTGGCCTGGATGGCGCCGGTGCGGTCGACGAACAGGCTCTGGATGCCGGGCTGATCGGTGTTGACCACCTCGGCGACGAAGGTCGTCAGGTCGAGCCCGGTGCCGATGATGCCGACCGGGCGGCCGGCCTCGGTCATCACGCAGTTGATCCACACCTTGGTGACGGCGAGCACGTCGTCATGGTCGACGTTGAGATGGCAGCCGCCGCCGGCGGCAAGCGTGGCGAAGTACCAGCCGTCGCGCGGATTGTCGGGGCTCAGCGTGTAGCGGGGCGCATCGCCCGGCGCGACGCCGCGCTGCCGGTCGCCGAAATAGTAGTCGCGGGACCCGTCGAGCACCGTGAAGACGCTGCCATCGGCGAAGGCCTGGCGGAAATGCTCCAGCTCGCGCAGGCCGCGCTGGCGCTTGCCGGCGTCGGCCTCGTCGCTCGCCCAGTCGAGCATGGCGGGCGAACGCGCCAGCGTCTCGGCGAGGCCCGCCTCGCGCATCAGCCGCTCCAGCCCGCGATAGCGGTCGTAGAGCACCTGCTTCTCGGCGAACAGCGTGCCGAGCTTCAGCACCGTGGCGTCGACGATGCGGGTGAAGACGAGGCCGGCGGGAACGGCGATGGCGGCGAAGATGACCAGCGTCAGCGTCAGCACGCGCAGCCGCAGGCTGCGGGTAAAGGACGTCCACAGTGCGGAAAGGCGCGACTGCATCATGCGGCCGGTGGGTCTCGATGGTCTGGTGCGTCCTGCATGGCCGCCCCGGAACGCTAGGCGGCAAGGCGTTTAGGACAGGTTAACCCTCCGGCTTACTCCCCATGCCGGAAGGCGCGCCGGCCGCCGTGAGCGTGGTGCCGCCGGAGATCACAACTTCGACATCTTCCCTGTCTTGGGTTCCTCGCCCTTGCCCGCGACGGCATGATCGCGCCACGGCCCGCAAGGGTTGCGGCCGATGCCGGATGACTTGGCCGGACGACGGGGCCGGACGACGGGGCCGGATGACACGGAACGCGGGCGATGGCACTTATCGACCGGGCAACGATTCGCGAGGTGAACGAATGGGCGTGTGGGCTCGAAGACTCCTGATGGCAGGCACGATGGCCGCGGCGGCGATCGCCCTGCCCGGCGCGGCGCTGGCCGCCAAATGCGGCAACAACGCCGGCGGGTTCGAGGCATGGAAGACGGCATTCACGGCCGAAGCAAAGGCGCGCGGCATCGGCGCGCGCGGCATGAAGGCGCTGGCGGGCACGACCTATGCCACCAAGACCATCTCGGCCGACCGCAACCAGAAGAGCTTCAAGCTGTCGCTGGAGCAGTTCATGAAGGTGCGCGGCGGCCCGGCCATCGCCTCCAAGGGCAAGTCCTACGTGCGCGCCAACCAGGCGCTGTTCGACCGCATCGAGCGCCAGTACGGCGTGCCGCCCGGCCCGCTGGCCGCCATCATCGGCATGGAGACCGGCTTCGGCGGCTATCTCGGCAATTCCAACATCGTCTCGGCGGTGGCGACGCTCGCCTATGACTGCCGCCGCTCCGAATTCTTCACCCGCCAGCTCTATGCCGCGCTCCAGCTCGTCGACCGCGGCAGCCTGAGCGCGCAGTCGATCGGCGCCGCCCATGGCGAGGTCGGCCAGACCCAGTTCCTGCCGGAGAACGTCCTCAAATACGGCGTCGACGGCGACGGCGACGGCTCCGTCGACCTGATCCGCAGCCGCGCCGACGCGCTCGCCTCCACCGCCAACTTCCTGCGCGGCCATGGCTGGCGCGCCGGCGCCGGCTACCAGAAGGGGCAGGCGAATTTCGGCGCGCTCCAGGGCTGGAACGCGGCCGGCGTCTACCAGCAGGCCATCGCCATCATCGGCGCCCAGATCGACGGCCAATGAGCCGTCGCGAAGCGGCGGCGGCAAGCCCGGCGCTTCGTCTCCTGCTCGCCGTCAACGCGGTCGCGACCGCGGCGGCGGGCATCGTGCTTTTCCTGTGGCCGGCGGCCATTCCGGCAACGGTGGGGATCGCCCTAGCGCCGGACGCCTCCTTCGTCGCCTGGCTGCTGGGCAGCGCCGAGCTCGGCCTGGCGGCGCTGTGCGCCCTGGGGCTGCGGGCGAGCGAGCCGGCCGCGCTGCGCCTCGTCTGCTGGACCATGCTGGTCACCCATGCGACGGCGGCGGTCGCCGACGCCATGGCGCTGGCGCAGGGGCTCGCCCCGGTGGCGATCGGCATCAACCTCGCCGTGCGCGTGGCGATGGTCGCGCTGTTCTGGCGGCTCGGCCTGCGCCGCTGACGCCTCACGCGGCCGGCAGCTCCTTGTACATGAAGGTCGCCGCGTCGAGCCGATCCGAGAAGGCGTCCCGCGCATAGCGGGGGATGATTCCCGCCGCGACGAAACCCGCGGACAGATAGAGCGGCTCGGCGGAATCGCCGGTGCGCGTGTCGAGCGTGATCAACGAGCGGCCGAGCGCGGCGGCGCGGCGCTCGCTCTCGGCGATCAGGGCGCGCGCTATGCCCCGGCGGCGGAAATCGGGATGCACGATCATCTTGCGCAGCTCGGCGCGATGCGTCTGGTTCGGCGGCGTGGCGTGGTCGAGCTGCACCGAGCCGACCAGCCTGCCCTCCAGCCGCGCCGCGAGCAGCACGAGGCCGCCGGCCGCGAGCGGCGGCAGCACCTTCTGCGTCCAGAACGCGGCCGCCTCCTCCATCGGAAAGGGCATGACGAAATTGATGCTCGCGCCGGCATGGACGCAGGCGTGCAGCAGCGCCGCATAGTCGGCAAGGTCGCGCTCCAGCGCCGCGGCGGAAACGTCCTCGATCGTCGCGTCGGCCGTCATCCGGCACCCCTCACAGCATGAACAGCAGATAGCGCGCGCCGGCATCGGCCGGCGTCTCGAAAGCGACGACGCCGGTCAGGTCTCCGGCTCGGTGGTGAACAGCAGCGGAAAACCCGCCTGCTTGCCGGCGTCGGTGGCGCGCGTGGCCTTCGTCTCCGCCACGTCCTTCGGATAGACGGCGACGACGCAGACGCCGCGCCGGTGCGCGGTGATCATCACCTTGTAGGCTTCGTCCCCGCTCATGCGGAACTCGGCCTTCAGCACGCGCGTGACGAACTCGCGCGGCGTGAAGTCGTCATTGACGAGCATCACCTTGTGAAGCCTGGGCCGCTCGGTCTTCGGCTTCGCCTTGACCTTCGGCTGCGTGACGTATTGGGACATCGGTTCGCTCTCGGGAAGAACCGATCATAACACGAGAGGGAAGCGGAGTGGAATCTGCCCGGCGGCGACGCCGGACAAAAGGCCGGTCAGGCGTGGATGCCGCCGAGCCCTGCATGGACGAGGTTGAGCGGATGCCGCCGGCCGGTGGCGTAGGCTGCCATCACCCTGCGCGCGACCTCCTCGCGGGCGGCCGTGGAACTCCTGGCGATGCCGAGCTCGCCGCAGACGGCGTCGATGGCCTCGCGCATCGCGGACATGTCGCTGCGGTCGTAGCTGCTGCGGAACAGCAGCACCTCGCCGGCCCCTTCGCCGGCCGCCTTTCCCGTCATCGTGGCCTCCCAACCGCTTCAGCCCGGACCGGCCCGCTCGGGCCGGCCTGTCGGCCGCAAGACCGTCGGGCGCAGGACGGGAACCCATACGCGGACGCCTTACAGCTAACGTTAGGTTATCTTAGAATGTGGCAGGCCGATAGCCGGCAAGCGGAAAGCGGGCATCCGCCCATCAACATTGCTTTCGTCCTCGTTAAGAAACGCGAGCGGCAAGCGCGCGCCCGCGTCTTGGCTTCGCCGGCATTTCCTGCCAAGCATGCGCCGGTCCTGTGGCGGCGGGGGATGCGATGCGGCTTTCGCGGCGAATGCTTCTGGGAGCGACGGTGGTGGCCGGCGCGGCCGCATGGGGCGGTGCCTCGCTGGCGCGGCTGGCGCGCGGCCCCTCGGGCCAGAAGAATCTCGGCCGCATCATCGACCTCGACGGCATCGCGCTGCCTCAAGAGTCCCCGGCCAACCTGCCGCCGCACGACACCGAGCTGCCCTGGAAGGCGACCGGCGGCACGCTGAACGACGCGTCGGGCCTTTCGGAAACGCAGGTCTACGGCGTCGTCGCGGTCACCGAGCGAAAGCATGTCGCCGACGCGCTGGCCTTCGCCAGGGCCAACGGGCTGAAGGTGTCGATGGCCGCCGTGCGCCATTCGATGGGAGGCCACGCCTTCGACGACAATGCGCTGGTGCTCGACATGACCGGCTTCAACAGGGTGACGCTGAACGAGGCGGCGCGCACCATGACCGTGGAGCCGGGCGCGACATGGCACCAGATCCAGAACCTCATCCATCCGCGCTTCGCGGTGAAGGCCATGCAGTCGACCGACATCTTCTCGGTCGGTGGCTCGGTCTCGGTCAACGCGCACGGCATGGACCACCAGGCTGGCGCCATCGCCGGCTCGATCCGGCGGCTGGAGCTGATGCTGGCCGACGGCAGCATCGTCGCCTGCTCGCATGACGAGAACGGCGAGCTGTTCCGCCATGTCGTCGGCGGCTACGGCCTGTTCGGCGTCATCCTGTCGGCCGAGCTGGAGATCGTCGACAACGCCATCTACCGGACCTCCCGCGCAATCATCGCGGGGGCCGATTTCCCGCGCTATTTCGAGGAGAAGATCGCCGGCGATGCCGGGCTCGGCCTGTTCTACGGGCACCTGTCGACCGCGCCCGGCTCGCTGCTCGACGAGATGGTGGTCTACCGCTACGACAGGATCGCGGATGCCGCGCCCGCCGGCCTGCCGGCGCTCGGCGCGCCGGGCATGGTGGGGCTCAAGCGGCTGATCCTCAATCTGTCGAAATATGGCGGCTGGTTCCGCGACCTCAAATGGTATGTCGAGAAGCGGCTGGAGCCGGAATTCGAGAGCTGCACCGTGCCGCGCACGGCCGCCATGGCCGAGGGCGAGGCCTGCCTCGTCTCGCGCAACGACCCGATGCACGATTCGGTGCCGTACCTCTTCAACGACATGGCCGGCGACACCGACATCCTGCACGAATATTTCTTTCCGCGCGGCGAATATGCGGCCTTCATCGCCGGCGCGCGCGACATCCTCGCGAAGCACCAAACGCGGCTGCTCAACGCCTCGATCCGCGTGGTCGACGCCGATCCGGTCGCCCTGCCCTATGCCACCGAGCCGGCCTTCTCGCTGGTGCTCTATGTCAACCAGTCGACCGACGCGGCCGGCAACGCCGCGCAGCGCGCCCTGACGCGCGACCTGATCGACCTGACGATCCGCCATCGCGGCCGCTTCTTCCTGCCCTACCAGCTCCACTTCACGGGCGCGCAACTGCTCGCCTGCTATCCCGAGTTGCCGGCTTTCGTGGCGCAGAAGCGCCGCCTCGACCCCGACGGGCTGTTCACCTCCACCTTCTGGCGCGGCATCTCGGCGCTGGCCGACCGGACCGGCGCGGCCTGAGCGCTGCTGGCCGAACCTTTGCCGGCTATCTGGCCGGCGCGCTTCGTGCTAGGCGCCGGGCGACTTCCGGAGCGTGCCCGCCCCCCATGCCCGTCCCCCTATGAGCACAACAGCATGAGCGTCACAGTCTTCCTTGCCGTGCTGGCCGCGGCGGCCATGCACGCGACATGGAACGCGCTGATCAAGGTGCGGCTCGACCGCTTCATCTCGATCCAGCTCATGACCGTCGGCATGGGCGTGGCGTCGCTGCCGCTGGTGCCGTTCGTCGGCGGGCCGCAATGGCCCTCGGCCGGCTGGGCGCTGGCCTCGGCCGTGCTGTTCCATTCGGGGTACAAATTCTTCCTGACCAAGGCCTACGAGACCGGCGACATGGCGCAAGCCTACCCGCTGGCGCGCGGCACCGCGCCGCTGCTGGTCATGCTCGCCGGCATGGCGCTGCTGGGCGAGACGCCGACGACGCTGGTGCTGGGCGGCATCCTGCTCCTGTCGGCCGGGACGTTCCTGATGTCGCTGCGCGGCTCGGTCGGCGACTTCGCCGGCCGCGCGGTCGGCTTCGCGCTGGTCACCTCGCTGTTCATCGCCGGCTACACGCTGACCGACGGCGTCGGCGGGCGCGCCGCGCCGAGCCCGCTCAACTACGCCGTATGGCTCTACATCTTCGACGCGGCGGCGTCGGTGATCCTCACCATCGTCTTGCGCGGCACCGGCTCGCTGCGGCTGATGGCGGCCGAATGGAAGATCGGGCTCGTGGCCGGCGTGCTGAGCGCGGCGGCCTATGCCATCGCCATCTGGGCGGCGACCAAGGCGCCGGTGGCGATGGTGGCGGCGCTGCGCGAGACCTCCATCCTGTTCGCCATGGTCCTGTCGGTGTGGATGCTGGGCGAGCGGCTGACCGCGTGGCGCGTCGCCGCCGCTTTGTGCATCGTCGGCGGCGTGGTGGCGCTGCGGCTGGGCTAGAGCCTGTTATGAACCATGGATGGAGGCTGCGTTGAGGGACGAAGGAGCGCATGACAGGAGAAAGGCGCAGGCCGGTATCGGGCATACCGGCAAGCCTTTCGACGCATCAGGCGGCCTTCGCCGCTCAACCCTTCGGGCTGCGCCGCTTTTGGCCCACCGGTTCGTCGCCGGTCTTGCCGGTATTCCCGATACCGGTCTGCGACCGGCTCCTGCCGGGCGGGCCAAAAGCAGCGCAGTCCCATCCATGGTTCATAACAGGCTCTAGCGCCGCAGCCCCGCAGGCGGCAGCCGCGCGAGAAAGCCGAGCATCGCGGCGACCACGGCCTGCGGGTCCTCGATATGCGGGATGTGGTTGACCCCGTCGAGCACGACGAGCTCCGCATGCGGCAAGGTCGCGGCGATGTCCTCCCCCTGCGCCAGCGGCGTCACGGTGTCCTCGCGGCCCCACAGGACGAGCGTCGGCAGGCGGATCGCGCCGAGGCCCGCGCGGGTGGCGGTGGCGGCGCGTGACTGGTCGCCCATCAGGCCGCTCGCCATCCACGCGCCGATGGCGGCCGACGTGCCTTTCGCCTCCAGCGGGCGCGCATAGAGCGCGATGCGCTCCTCCGTCACCACCGCATCGTCGGCGACGAAATCGCGCAGTCCCCACGGGATGAGCAGCGGATTGGCGAAACTGGCCGACGCCAGCGCCGTGCGCAGCGGCGCGATGGCGAGCAGCGCGGAGATAACCGGCGACGCAGTCTCTGCATCGAGCCCCAGCGCCACGTCGAGCAGCACGAGGCCGCGCAGCGACGCCTGTTCGGCGAACGCGGCCTCGACGGTGGCGCCGCCGCCGAAGGAATGACCGGCCAGCACGTAGTCCTCGAGCGACAGCGCCCGCGCGAAGGCGCGCACGAGCCCTGCCTGCGCGAGTCGCGAATAATCGCCGTCGGACGGCCGCTGCGAGTAGCCGAAGGGCGGCAGGTCGGGCGCGATCACCCGGTAGCCGGCTTCGCCCAGCGGCGCCGCGATGTCCCGCCATGTCTCCGACCACGCCGAGGTGCCGTGGACCAGCAGGAGGACCGGGCCGTCCACCGGCCCCCATTCGCGATAGCGCAGCGAAAGGCCGCCTTCCGTCTCGACCAGCAGCGATGCGTCCCCTGCGGCGGCCTGCGGCTCATGCGTCTCGCGCAAAAGCGCCCAGCCGCGGAACGCGCCGAGCACGAGGACGGCCGCGACCAGCAGCGCGACGACCATCTGGAAGAGAAGACGCAAAAGCCGCCGCATCGCGGCTCAGTAGTCGTAGAGATGTTCGAGCGCCGCGCCCGAAGCGGCCAGCGCCGGCAGCAGCTCGTGCAGGCGGCCCACATCGGCGGCGATGCCGGCCCGGCGCGTCTCCGGGCGCGCCGGCAGCGCATAGTCGAACAGCAATTGCGCGCCCTGCGGCACGGGAAGCTCGTCCTCGTAGAGCGCGGTGAGGAAGATCAGCCGGTTGCCGCCGATCTCGACGAAACGCACGGCGCGCTCGATCAGGCGCGGCACCATCTCGGTGAAGACCTGGTAACGCGCGGTGCGGAACACCACGCCGTCCGCGCCGAGGTCGCGCACCAGCGCCGTGTCCGCCTCGCTTTCGATCGCCTGCGCCACGGGGCCGGTCGCCCACACATGGATGTCGAGCAGCGCCGGATCGGAGGTCGCCGCCAACCCCTGCCGGATCAGGCCGGCATAGCCCTGCTTGACCGAATAGGCGAGGCCGAAGCCGAGCTTGCGCTCCCATGAGCGCACCGCGGCGAGCCCGCTTGCGCCCGGCGTTTGCCACAGGCCGGCGCGCTTGTCGGCATAGGGGAACTCGTACCACGGCACCTGATCGAGGAAGGCGGCATAGTCGGCGGCGGCGTCCGCCTGATACCGGTCCTGCGGCACCATGTCGGCGCCCGCCACCGCCTCGGTGACGCGGCCGACCGTGTTCTCATAGGCCCATTGCACCGCGTTCTCGATGGTCTGGCTGGTGCCGATGACCGTGAGCATCAGATGATTCTCGAAGTTGAACGGATAGGAGGACGAGGCGCGGATCATCAGCGCGTAGTCCTGCCAGAACCGCGCCGTATAGGCCCAGTAGGGGAAGGCGGAGGGGAACTCGCGCGACACCAGCTCGGCATAGTCGCGCGCCGCATAGACGATCGCCCATTCGGGATAGGTGAGGAACGTCGATTCTTCGGCCCGGCGGTAGCCCGGAATGTCGCGCGCCAGCGCCTCGGCCACGGCGGCCGGGGGCATGGTGGTCGAGGGGTTGCGGCGAAGCTCGACGCCGCTGGTTGTGAGATAGCCGTAGGCGAGCCCGGCGAGCGGCGTCAGCACCACCACCACGACGATGACGAGGATCGTCTTCAGCAGGAATTTGATGACCCGCCACATCGGCGCCTCCCTGCGAGCGAACGCGATGCCGTCAGGCGATGGCGGCGCGCGGCGGCGAGACGCGGTTGGCCAGCCAGAAGCCGATGATCACGGCGATGCCGCCGATGGCCAGATGCGGCGCATTGGCGAAGAAGCGTACGGGCATCTCCACGTCGTCGAACGAGCGGAAGCCGTCGATGAAGATGCCGCCGTCGAGGCAGCCCGAGCCGGTGACGAGGCCCAGCACGCCATCGAAGAAATAGATCGCGCCGAACAGGCGGAAATAGAAGACCGAGGCCCAATGCGACCAGAAGGCGGCGGCGAGCGCCCACACGCCCGAGAAGGCATGCAAGAGGTCGTCGTACCATTGCAGCGAGAACAGGCCGAAGAGATAGCCGTTGGCGTCGTTGAAGGCCGGCACGTAGCCGATGCCGACGACGATGAAGAACATGGCGGCATAGGCGACCGCCAGCTTCTGGATGAGCGACATGCACGACCTCCGCATCAGGCTTGCTTCGCAACCTTACTGCAAGACGCGTGTGTCCGCACCGTGTCGCCGCCGGCCCGGCGCGTTTTCCCCTTGAACGTGGCGCGCGCTGCTGCACAGTGAGCCGGCGCACCGGGGGAGACGCGCGTTCGATGAAGATCGGGCCATGAAGATCGGGGTCGTGCTGAACCCTGCGGCGGGCGGCGGGCGCATGCGGCTCGAATGGCCGTTCTTCGAGGACGCGCTGGCGAAGCGATTTGGCGCCGTCGAGCTGCGCACCACCGCCCGGCCCGGCGAGGCGCCGCTGCTGGCCGCCGGGCTGGCGCGGGCCGGCTGCGACGTGGTGATGGCGGCCGGCGGCGACGGCACGGTGAGCGAGGTGGCCGACGGGCAGCTGGCGCACATGGCCGATGGCGGCAGCAAGGCGGCGCTTGCCGTCGCGCCGGTGGGCACCGGCTCGGATTTCGCCACCGCCATGGGCATTCCGCGCCGCGCCGACGCCTGCGCGGCGGCGATCGCCGACAATGCGCCGCGCCGCATCGACGCCGGGCGCATCTCCTTCATGGACGATGCCGGCCGGCCGCTGCTGCGCCATTTCGTGTCGATCGCCAGCCTCGGCGTGTCCGGCGAGATCGACCGCGTCATCAACGCGGCCTCGGCCAAGAAGCGCGGCCGCATGTCCGGCAAGGCGCTGTTCTTCTGGTTCACCATCCGCGAGTTCCTGCGCTACCGCTTCCAGGAGGTGCGCGTCGCGGTGGACGGCGAGCCGCCCGTCGAGGCGCGCATCGCGGTGGTCGCCATCGCCAACAACCGCTCCTTCGGCGGCGGCATGATGATCGCGCCCATGGCGAGGATGGACGACGGGCTGCTGGAGGTGGTGATCGTCAAGGCGACCTCGCGCTGGCAGCTCGTGCGCGATCTGAGGCTGGTCTACTCGGGCGCGCATGTCGGCATCGAGAGCTGCGTCTTCCTGCGCGGCAGACAGGTGACGGTGACGCCGCTCGGCGACCCCGCCGTCAACGCGGCCGTGCTCGATATCGACGGAGAATCGCCCGGCCGCATCCCCGCCACCTTCGAGGTGCTGCCGCTGGCCCTGGAGGTGCGCGGAGGTGAGGAGCGGTCTGCGCAGCAGACGAAAAGCCCCTGAATGGGCTTTTCGAGCGACGAACGCCCGGAGCCGTAGCGGAGGGCGGCTGACGGGCGCGGCGCATCACCTCCCCCTCGCGGGGAGGTGACTCCCGCGCCTACCCGATCTCCAGCGTATAGGAGCAGCCGGCCAGCACCTTGCCGGGATGGGTGTCGACGGTGGAGACGTTGAGCGCGATGCGGCTGCGGGCAGTGAGCGAGCCGTCCTTGTCCTCGCGCTCCTCCACCACCTTCTCGGCGAGGAACTTGTCGCCCGAGGCGTAGAAGACGGAGAGGCCCAGCGCCGCTGCGAGGTCGGGCGCGGACACGCCGTCGAGCACCAGCATCGGCCCGGTGGCAGTGAAGACGACCGTATCGGACGAGCGGCCGAACGCCTCGACCGCACCCGGCATGCGGAACTCGCGCAGGAAGAGGTTCGGCGTCTGCGTCTCCGCCCAGCCCAGCGCGTCGGCGGCGCCGGGCTCGGTGGCCAGCCAGAAGGCGAAGCCGTTATAGTCGGGCACGGTCGCGCGGCACTCGACCAGCGCCGGCAGGTCGAGCGCGGCCGGATCGAAGCCTTGAGCAAAGACGGGCGCCGCGGCCGGCGCAGCCGCGCACAGGGCGAGCAGCGTGGCCGCGGCGCGCTTCATGGGTCAGCCGTTGCGCTTGCGCGCGGCGAGCGTGCGCAGGCGCAGGCCGTTGAGCCGGATGAAGCCTTCGGCGTCCTTCTGGTCGTAGGCGCCGCGGTCGTCCTCGAAGGTGACGAGGTCGTTGCGATAGAGCGATTTCGGCGAGCGGCGGCCGGCGACCATGACGTTGCCCTTGTAGAGCTTCAGACGCACCTCGCCCTCGACCTCTTCCTGGCTCTTGTCGATGAGGGCTTGCAGCATCTCGCGCTCCGGCGAGAACCAGAAGCCGTTATAGATCAGCTCCGCATAGCGGGGCATGATGTCGTCCTTGAGGTGCGCC
>CAZVTK010000032.1:0-37653 GCA_964629765.1 uncultured Mesorhizobium sp. | reverse complement strand
CACCGCCCTGGGTGCTTCGCACCCGTCCTTCGGACCCCACAAGGGGAGAAGGAAGGGCGCCTATGGGTCCGAAGGATACGCGCCCCGCCATTTTTTCGCGGCGCCTTGTCGGCTAGTCTGGCGGCCCAACGTCCTCGTCGCGAAGGAAGCCCCGCGCATGCTCTACACCATCCTCTGCTACAACGAAGAAGCGATCACCTCGGCCTGGACCAGGGAAGAGGACGACGCCTGCATGGCGCGCCTGAAGGTGGTGCAGGACGATTTGAAGCGCGCCGGCAAGCTCGGCCCCGTCGCCCGCCTCGTGCCGACCACCGCCGCCACCACGCTGCGCAAGGGCGGCGACGAGCCGGTGGTGCTCGACGGGCCGTTCGCCGAGACCAAGGAGCAGCTTCTCGGCTTCTACATGGTCGACGTCGCCTCGCTGGACGAGGCGGTCGCCATCGCCAAGGACCTCGCGGTCGCCAATCCCGGCGTCGGCTCCTACGAGATCAGGCCGGTCTCGCTCTTCTTCCCGAACGGCAATACATGACCGACCTTTCCTGGATAGGCCCGGCGCTGGCATCGGCCCGCCCGCAGGCGGTGGCGGCGCTGCTGCGCTATTTCCGCGACCTCGACATCGCGGAGGAGGCTTTTCAGGAGGCGTCGCTGCGGGCCTTGCGGACATGGCCGAAGAACGGCCCGCCGCGCGACCCTACCGCGTGGCTGATCTTCGTCGGCCGCAACGCGGCGCTCGACGGCGTGCGCAAGAAGAGCCGCATGACCGGGCTGCCGGACGAGGACAAGATCTCCGACCTCGACGACCGCGAGGCGTCGATGGCCGAGCGGCTCGACAATTCGGACTATCGCGACGACGTGCTGCGGCTGCTGTTCGTGTGCTGCCACCCCGACCTGCCGGCGACGCAGCAGATCGCGCTGGCGCTGCGCATCGTGTCGGGCCTGACGGTGCCGCAGATCGCGCGGGCCTTCCTCGTCGGCGAAAGTGCGATGGAGCAGCGCATCACGCGGGCCAAGGCGCGTATCGCGAAAGGCTCGGTGCCGTTCGAGGCGCCGGGGCCGGTCGAGCGCGCCGAGCGGTTCGCGTCCGTCGCGGCGATGCTCTACCTCGTCTTCAACGAGGGCTATTCGGCCAGCCATTCCGAGCAGCCCATGCGCGCGCCGCTGTGCGAGGAGGCGATCCGGCTTGCCCGCTTGCTGCTGCGCCTGTTTCCGGCCGAACCGGAGATGATGGGGCTCCTGGCGCTGATGCTGCTCCAGCACGCGCGCGCTGGGGCCCGGTTCGACGCCGACGGGCAGGCGATCCTGCTCGAGGACCAGGACCGCTCTCTGTGGAGCGGCAAGCTCATCGCCGAGGGGCTGGCGCTGGTCGACAAGGCGCTGCGCCACCGCCGGCCCGGACCTTATCAGGTGCAGGCGGCGATCGCCGCGCTGCACGCCCGCGCCGCGCGGCCGCAGGACACGGACTGGCGCGAGATCGACATCCTCTACGCCACGCTGGAGGTGATGCAGCCCTCGCCGGTGATCACGCTCAACCGCTCGGTCGCGGTATCGAAGAATCGCGGGGCCCAGGCCGCGCTCGACCTGATCGAGCCGCTGGGCGGCAAGCTCGCCAATTATTTCCATTTCCACGGCGTGCGCGGGCACTATCTGATGCAGCTCAAGCGCCGGCAGGAGGCGCGCGAGGCGTTCGGCCGGGCGATCGCGCTCGCCAACTCGGCCGCGGAAGCCGCCCATATCCGCATGCAGCTCGACAGGCTGGCGAAGGACGAGGGCGGCGAGAAAAAGACGCGCCGCGCTGTCGGCCACCTGCCGGTGAGATCGTCCTCGTAGCAGACGCAACGAAAGGAACGCAGCCATGGCCGGACAGAAAGCCGAATTCGAGCTGGTGCTGGAGCGGGTGTTCGACGCCCCGCCCGAAAAAGTGTTTCGCGCGTGGACCGATCCCGCGCTGCTGAAGCAGTGGTTCGTGCCGAAGCCGTGGTCGCTGGCCAGCATCGATCAGGACATAAGGCCGGGAGGCCGGGCGAACATCGTGATGGCCGATCCGGACGGCAACGAATACCCCAATGTCGGCGTGTTCCTCGAAATCGTGCCGAACCGCAAGATCGTCACCACCGATGCCTTCGCCGAAGGCTGGGTGCCTTCGGGCAAGCCGTTCATGGTCGCCGAGACCCTGTTCGAGCCGGCGCCGGGCGGCAAGACGAAATATACGGCCCGCGCCATGCACTGGAACGCGGAGTCGAAGGCCGAGCACGAGAAGATGGGTTTCCATGAGGGATGGGGCGCGGCGGCCGACCAGCTCGCCGAACTGCTGAAGACGTTCTGAAGGAGAAGGCCATGACCGTCACCGAGATGAAGAGCCCCTACGTCGGCGTCATCCCCTATATCTGCGTCTCCGACGCCAGGGCCGCCGCGAAGCTCTACGAGAAGGCGCTGGGGGCGAAGGTGGTCGACACGCGCCCCGGCAACGAGGACGGCCGCCTGATGCATTGCGAGATGATCATCAACGGCAACGCCATGATGATCAACGACCCCTTCCCCGAATACGGCATGACGCAGACCGGCGCGGGAAGCTGCGTGCTGCACATCACCGTCGACGATCTGCAAGCCTGGTGGGACCGGGCGATCGGCGCCGGCTTCAAGGCGGAGATGGAGCCGCACGACGCCTTCTGGGGCGACCGCTACGCCGTCATGAGCGACGCATACGGGCTGAAATGGGCGCTGGTCGGGCCGAAGAAATAGGGCCGGAACGCGGCGGCGCTCAGATCGAGCCGCCGCCGTCCACGTCCAGCGCCACGCCGGTCACCAGCGCCGCCTCGTCGGAGGCAAGGTAGAGCGCGGCATTGGCGACGTCGAGCGGCGTGGCGAGACGGCGTAACGGGATCGTCTCCAGCAGCGCCTCGCGGGCCGCGCCGCCATTGCCCAGCAGCCTCGGCAGCATCGCCGTGTCGCCCGCCAGGGGGCAGATGCAGTTGACGCGGATGTTCTTCGCCGCAAGCTCCACAGCCAGCGCCTTGGTCGCCGAGATCGCCCAGCCCTTCGAGGCGCTGAACCATGCCAGCCCGGCCCGCGGATGCAGCCCGGCGGTGGAGGCGGTGGTCAGGATCACGCCGCCGCCCTCTTTGTCCATGACCGGCACGACGCGCCGCACCGCATGGTAGATCGCCTTGATGTTGACCGCGGTGATGAGATCGAAGGTCTCCTCGTCCACGTCGAGCAGCGGGCCGTTGCGGTGCGTGAAGCCGGCATTGTTGACCATGATGTCGATGCGGCCGAAGGCCCTCAGCGCCACATCGACCATCTCGTCGAACTCGGCGGCGAGCCCGACATCGGTCTGCACCGGCACGGCGGCCGCGCCGATGGCGTGCGCCACGCGCTCGGCGCCCTTGATGTTGATGTCGGCGACGACGATCTTCGCGCCTTCTTCGGCGAAGCGCCTCGCGATGCCCTCGCCGAAGCCGGATGCCGCGCCGGTGACGATCGCGACCTTGTCTTTCAGACGAGGCTCTCTGTCCACTTTGTCGATTTCCTTCAAAGATCTTCAGGCTTCAGGCCGGTGTTGCGTCCGATCCGGGCCAACATCCTCGGACCGATCTCCTCGCTGTCATGGAAGGCGAACACGTAGTTCGGCCAACCCTCCTTTGCCAGAACGCGGTGAGAGCCGTTCTGGCGCCTGATCGTCCATCCGGTGCGCAGCAGCACAGCGAGCACGCGCCGCGCCGGGACCGCCGGCCACGGGCTCATGCCGCGACGAAGAGCTTTTCGACCTCGGGGACGTCCTCTCCATGGTCTATGCGGTCTGCAAGCGTGCGCAACGCCAGAGCCTCGACCTTGCCCCGCGCTTCCTCGCGAGTCTGCCCATAGGCCAGCACGCCCGGCAAGGCAGCGATCTCGGCGATCCACCGACCATCGTCCTCACGTTCAAAATCTATCCTGAGCATGTCGCACCTCGCGTGGGGACCGATCCTACCCGACCTGCAACAACATCGCCATCACCCGTGCCGGAACACGACGGTCTTGGTGGCGCTCATGTCGAACAGCGCCTCAAAACCCTTCTCGCGGCCGTGGCCGGATTTCTTGAAGCCGCCGAAGGGCAGCTCGACGCCGCCGCCCGCGCCATAGGCGTTGACGAAGACCTGCCCCGCGCGCACGCGCTTGGCGACGCGGTGCTGGCGGCCGCCGTCATTCGTCCAGACGCCGGCGACGAGGCCGAACTCCGTGCCGTTGGCGAGCGCGATCGCCTGTTCCTCGCCCTCGAAGGGAAACAGCGACAGGACCGGGCCGAACACCTCCTCCTGCGCGATCGCGGCCGCCGGATCGACCGAGCCGAACAGAGCGGGCGCCGCGTAGAAGCCGCCCGAAGGCGCGTCAGGCGCGATGCCGCCGCGCGCCAGCAGCGGCACGCCCGCCTCCCCGGCCGCCGCGACGAAGCCGGCGACGCGGTCGCGCTGCTTCGCGTTGATCATCGGCCCGAGGTCGAGGTCGGCCTGGTGCGGCCCGGCCACAAGCTTGCCGAAACGGTCGGCGAGCGCGGCCGCGACCTCTTCGTAGACCGGTTTCTCGACCAGGATGCGGCTGCCGGCCGAGCAGGTCTGGCCGCCGTTCTGGATGATGGCGTTGACGAGCACGGGCAGCGCCGCCTCGATGTCGGCGTCGGCAAAGACGATCTGCGGCGACTTGCCGCCCAGTTCCATGGTCACGCCGCGATTGTTGACCGCAGCGGCCTGCTGGATGGCGGTGCCGGTGAGCGTCGATCCGGTGAAGGTGACGTAGTCGACGCCCGGATACGCCGACAGCGCGGCGCCGGCCTCGCGCCCATAGCCGGTGACGACGTTGAACACGCCTTCGGGAAAGCCCGCTTCCAGCGCCAGTTCGGCGATGCGGATCGCCGTCAGCGAGGCGTCCTCGGCGGGCTTCACCACCAGCGTGTTGCCCATGGCGAGCGCCGCGCCCGCGACGCGCGCGAGGATCTGGAGCGGATAGTTCCACGGGATGATGCCGGCCACCACGCCGTGCGGCTCGCGCAAGGTCAGCGCCGTGTAGCCGTCGAGGAAGGGAATGGTGTCGCCGTGGATCTTGTCGGCCGCGCCGCCGTAGAACTCGTAATAGCGCATGGTGGCCGTCACGTCGGCCCGGCCCTGCCGCACCGGCTTGCCGGTGTCGCGCGATTCGAGCGCGGCAAGCTCGTCGCCGTGCTTCTCGACCAGATGGAACAGCCTCGTCAGCAGCCGCCCGCGCTCGAAGGCCGGCATGCGGCTCCACGGGCCGGTGTCGAAGGCGGCGCGCGCCGCCTTCACCGCGCGGTCGACATCGGCCGCCCCGGACGCCGGGATCGACGCGAACACCGCGCCGTCGGACGGGCAGGCCACGTCGATGCGCTGCCCCGACAACGCGTCCACGGCCTTGCCGCCGACGAGGTTCATGAAAGCCCGCCCCTCTGCGACGGTGGTGGAAAGATGCGTTCCCATTCGCTTTGACCTTGCGCCTGTGGCCTTGTCGCGGGATCATGCTGCGGTGCAAAACGATCCCGATTGTATTGTCGCCGGGTGAAACCCGCCGTGCCGGCGAAGTCAAGCGCGGTGGCGCATGACTCGGGCGCATGGCGCCGCGGCGTGCCGTCCACTGGCAATCCTAAATCGATTAGACTATAGGCGGCGCGGGCGTGGGCCTGATTTGCGGAAGTCGGCCCCGGGCAGTGACCCGGAGCATTGGCCCGAGGCATTGGCCCGAAGCATTGGAAAGAACGCGATGAGCAGCCAGATCATACCGGTGGCCCCCTTCGACTTCGTGGTGTTCGGCGGCACGGGCGACCTGTCGGAGCGCAAGCTGCTGCCGGCGCTCTACCAGCGGCAGAAGGACGGCCAGTTCAGCGAGCCGACCCGCATCATCGGCGCGTCGCGCTCGAAGATGAACGACAAGCAGTTCCGCGAATTCGCCCGCAAGGCGATATCCGATCACGTCGCGGCCGGCGACGTGGACGAGAAGGAGCTCGAAAAATTCCTCAAGCGGCTGTCCTACGTGCCGGTCGACGCCGTCAGCGGCGACGGGTTCGACAGGCTGAAGGCGCAGGTCGGCGACAGCAAGGCGATCCTCGTCCACTATCTGGCGGTGGCGCCCGCGCTGTTCGACGACATCGCGACCAACCTCAAGAAGGTCGGCCTCGTCACGCCCGACGCCCGCATCGTGGTGGAAAAGCCGATCGGCCGCAGCCTCGCCTCGGCGCAGGAGCTGAACGACGCCATCGGCAAGGTGTTCGACGAGCACCGGATCTTCCGCATCGACCACTATCTCGGCAAGGAGACGGTGCAGAACCTGATGGTGCTGCGCTTCGCCAACGCCATGTTCGAGCCGCTGTGGAACTCGGCCCATGTCGACCACGTGCAGATCACCGTCGCCGAGACGGTGGGGCTGGAGGATCGCGTCAGCTACTACGACAAGGCCGGCGCGCTGCGCGACATGGTGCAGAACCACATCCTGCAACTGCTCTGCCTCGTAGCCATGGAGGCGCCGGCCTCGCTCGACGCCGACGCGGTGCGCGACGAGAAGCTGAAGGTGCTGCGCGCGCTGAAGCGGGTGAACGGCCACGAGGCGCCGAAGACCACGGTGCGCGGCCAGTACAGGGCCGGCGCGTCGTCCGGCGGGGCGGTGAAGGGCTATACCGACGAGTTGGGCGCGCCGAGCGACACGGAGACCTTCGTGGCGCTCAAGGCCGAGGTGGCGACCTGGCGCTGGGCCGGCGTTCCGTTCTACCTGCGCACCGGCAAGCGGCTCGCCGCGCGCGTCTCGGAGATCGTCATCGAGTTCAAGCCGGTGCCGCTGTCCATCTTCGGCGACGGCGCCGGGCCGGTCTCGGCGAACCAGCTCGTCATCCGCCTCCAGCCCAACGAGGGGGTGAAGCTGTTCCTGATGATCAAGGACCCCGGCCCGGGCGGCATGCGGCTGCGGCAGGTGTCGCTCGACATGACCTTCGCGGAGGCGTTCGCCGTGCGCAACCCGGACGCCTATGAGCGGCTGATCATGGACGTGGTGCGCGGCAACCAGACGCTGTTCATGCGCCGCGACGAGGTGGAAGCGGCGTGGCGCTGGGTCGACCCGATCCTGGCGAGCTGGGAGGAAAACCGGCAGCCGGCGCAGTCCTACACCGCCGGCACATGGGGCCCCTCGGCGGCCATCGCGCTGATCGAGCGCGACGGGCGCACGTGGCACGAGAGCGATTGATGCGGATGGCGGCTGGACATCTGCAAACCTCGCGGTCGGGCGAACCTCGCGCCCCGTCGCACCCCCCTCTGTCCTGCCGGACATCTCCCCCTCAAGGGGGGAGATTGGATTGCAGCTTCGATTTCGCCAATCTTCAACGACTGGCGAAAACAAACGAGCTGCCGATCTCCCCCCTTGAGGGGGAGATGTCCGGCAGGACAGAGGGGGGTGCGACAGGGCGCAGCGCTCGCCCGACCGCTCCGCAGCGCAAGCGGCCGAGGCTTGCCGCATGAGCCTCGTCTACCACGCATTCCCCTCCCCTGACGCGCTGGCGGAGGCGCTGGCGCGGCGCGTTGCGCATGAGCTCAAGAATGCCATCGCGGCGCGCGGCACCGCGTCGCTCGCCGTATCCGGCGGCAAGACGCCGGTGCGGTTCTTCCGGGCGCTGGCGCAGCAGCCGCTCGACTGGGCGAAGGTGAACGTCACGCTGGTCGACGAGCGGCTGGTGCCCGACACGGACGAGCGTTCCAACGCCAAGCTGGTGCGCGAGAACCTGCTTCAGGGCGCGGCCGCCGAGGCGCGCTTCGTGCCGCTCTACAGCGCGTGCGAGACGCCGCAGCAGGCCGCGCGCAACGCGCAAGGCGCGCTCCAAGCCAGCGGCCTGCCGCTGCCGCTCGACGCGGCGGTGCTCGGCATGGGCGGCGACGGCCATACAGCCTCGTTCTTCCCCGACGCGCCGGACCTTGCCGCCCTGTTCGGCAATGCCGGCGGGGCATGGGTCCTGCCGGTGGTGGCGCAGAGCGCCGGCGAGCCCCGGCTGACGCTCTCGGCGCAGTTGCTCGGCGCGGCGCGGTTCCTCGCGCTGCATATCGAGGGCGCCGCCAAGCACGATGTGCTCCAGGCAGCGCTGACGCGAAAAGACAGACCGATCGCCACGATGATCGCGATGGCACTGATGCCGGTCGAGGTGTTCCGGGCGCCCTGAAGGAGTGTTCGCCATGAGCGCGAGACGCGAGATCGAAGCCGTTACCGCCCGCATCCGCGAGCGGTCGAAGCCGCAGCGGGAAGCCTATCTCGGCCGCATCGAGGCGGCGGCCGGGCGCACCGTGCACCGGGCGGCGCTCGCCTGCGGCAACCTCGCCCACGGCTTCGCGGCCTGCGCGCCGGGCGAGAAGGCGATCCTTGCCGGCGACCTCGTGCCGAACCTCGGCATCGTCACCTCCTACAACGACATGCTGTCGGCGCATCAGCCATTCGAGACCTATCCGCAGATGATAAAGGCGGCGGCGCGCGAGGCCGGCGGCATCGCGCAGGTGGCGGGCGGCGTGCCGGCCATGTGCGACGGCGTCACGCAGGGCCAGCCCGGCATGGAGCTGTCGCTGTTCTCGCGCGACGTGATCGCCATGTCGGCGGCGGTGGGCCTTTCCCACAACATGTTCGACGCGGCCGTCTTCCTCGGCGTCTGCGACAAGATCGTGCCGGGCCTTCTGATCGCCGCGCTGACCTTCGGCCATCTGCCGGCCGTGTTCGTGCCCGCCGGGCCGATGACCAGCGGCCTGCCCAATGACGAGAAGGCGAAGATCCGCCAGCTCTATGCCGAGGGCAGGGTGGGGCGCGGCGAGCTGCTGGAGGCGGAGTCGAAATCCTATCACGGCCCCGGCACCTGCACCTTCTACGGCACGGCCAACTCCAACCAGATGCTGATGGAGATCATGGGGCTGCACGCGCCGGGCGGCACTTTCGTCAATCCCGGCACGCCGCTGCGCGACGCGCTGACGCGCGAGGCGGCCAAGCGGGCGCTGGCGATCACGGCGCTGGGCAACGAATACACGCCGGTCGGCAAGGTGATCGACGAGAAGGCCGTGGTGAACGGCATCGTCGGGCTGAACGCCACGGGCGGGTCGACCAACCACACGATCCACCTGATCGCCATGGCCGCGGCGGCGGGCATCCGCATCACCTGGCAGGACATTTCCGACCTGTCGGACGTCACGCCGCTGCTTGCCCGCGTCTATCCGAACGGGCTCGCCGACGTGAACCATTTCCACGCCGCAGGCGGCATGGGCTTTCTCATCCGCGAGCTGCTCGACGCCGGCTTCCTGCACGAGGACGTGCGCACCGTGTGGGGCGACGGGCTGCGGACCTATGCGGTGGAAGCGAAGCTCGGCGCGGACGGTCTTGTCCGGCGCGAGCCGGCGGTGGCCGTCAGCGGCGACGAGAAGGTGCTGGCGCCGGTGTCGAGGCCGTTCCAGCCCGATGGCGGGCTGAAGGTGCTGAAGGGCAATCTCGGCAGCGCCATCATAAAAGTCTCGGCGGTGAAGCCGGAGAAGCGCGTCGTCGAGGCGCCGGCCATCGTGTTCGACTCGCAGGAAGGGCTGCAAGCCGCGTTCAAGGCCGGCCGGCTGGACCGCGATTTCATCGCCGTCATCCGCTACCAGGGGCCGAAGGCCAACGGCATGCCGGAATTGCACAAGCTGACGCCGACGCTGGGCGTGCTTCAGGACCGCGGGCACAAGGTGGCGCTGGTCACCGACGGGCGCATGTCGGGCGCGTCGGGCAAGGTGCCGGCGGCGATCCATGTCACGCCGGAAGCGCTGGACGGCGGCGCGATCGGCAAGGTGCGCGACGGCGACCCGGTGCGGCTCGACGCCGAGGCCGGCACGCTCGAGGTGCTCGTCCCGGCGGCCGAGCTGGCGGCGCGGCCGGTGGTGACGCCCGACCTTTCGGCCAACGGCCACGGCTTCGGCCGCGAGCTCTTCGCCGGGTTCCGCGCGCTCGCCCTGCGGGCCGACGAGGGCGCCTCCTCTTTCGGCTGAAACCGCAACCGAAACGAAACGGGCGGCAGATCGCCGCCCGCCCCTCCTCGTCCCGCGTGCCCGCTCAGGGCACGGTGATTTCCATACGCTCGCCGGCCTTGATCGTCACCGGAACCTCGGTCTGCCGGTTGTCGTCGCCGCGTGTCGCCACGACCACGAAGTCGCCCGCGTTGAGCGTGGTCTGAAACACGGCCTCGTAGGCGTAGGCGACGTTCACCCGGTTGCCCTGGATGTCCTTGGCCGCGTTGTAGACCCTGAGCTCCTTGGCGCCGGGCGCGGTGATCTCCAAGACGCCGGCGTTCAGCACCACGCCGGCCTCGACGTACTCGCCGACCTTGACCGAGAACGGAGCCTCGCCCTTGGCCGCCTGCATCTCGGCGTAGAGGACATAGTCGCCGGGCGGCAGGTCGTACTTCGTATCAGGCCCGTAGCCGTAGGTGACGTCCTCGCGGGTGCCGTCGATGCGCTTGGCCGCCTTGAAGATGCGCACGGCCAGCCCGCCGGCCTCCACCTTCATGCCGGGTACGTAATAGGCGTTGGCATTGGCGCGCCCGACGCCGACGACCACGTCCTTTTCGATCGTCTCGCCGGCCTTGAGCGGGATGGTCTGCGTGACGGAACCGGCGCCGAGCGTGACGGTCAGTTGCAGGTCTCCCGCCGGGAAGTACTCCTTCATCTCGCCGTAATAGGTGGTCTGGCCGTCGCCCGGATATTTGACCTCGATGGCGGCGCCGGACGCGATCTCCGAGCCCTCATGGCTGCGAGCGCGGATGATGAGCCGCCCGGCCTCCATGTTGAAGTGCGGCTTCGCCACCTGCCCGTTCACCACTTCCACCGCCTGTTCCTGCGCGGCGCGGCCGAGCTCGGCCTTGAGCACGTAGCGGCCGGGGTCGCGATTGCCTTTCCATTTACCGTATTCGCTTGTCACCCATTCGCCGCGGGTGCCGTCGGGATTGGCCCTGTAGAAGCCCCAGGTCTGGCCCACGTCGCCGAGATCGGGGCCGCTTTCGGAAAGCGCCATGCTCGGCTCGATGTTGAACGCGACCGCCGGTTCGGGCTGCGGCCTGGGCTCGGGTTGCGGCTGCGGCTCGGCGACGACCACCTCGGTCAGGGCGTCCTCCAGCTCTTCCGCATCCTCGGCGGCGAGATATTTGCCGCCGGTGTTGTCGGCCAGACAGGCCACCTGCCGGCCCTCGTCCTCCGACAGGCCGAAGCCGACGACATGGGCGGTGAAGTCGATGCCGTGCTCCTCCAGCTCGGTCGCCAGCGCGCAGGGGTCCGCGTTGCAGGTCTCGATGCCGTCGGTGATCAGGATCACCGTCGCCTTCTCCTCGCCGTAGCGCAGCGCCTCGGCCGCCTGCCGCACCGCCGCCGTCAGCGGGGTCGAGCCGAGGAAGCGCATCTTGGCGGCCGCCTCGGCGATGGCGCCCGCCGTGCCGGGACCGGGCGGGACGACGAGCTGGATGTCCGCGCAATTGCCCCGCTCGCGATGGCCGTAGGCCATCAAGCCGAGCTCGAGATTCGCCGGCACGGACTGAAGCACGGTCTTCAGCGCCTGCCGCGCGATCTCCAACTTGGGCTTGCCGTCGATCTGGCCCCACATGGAGCCGGACGCGTCCAGCACGATGATCGCGCGGTCGGCCGCCATCGCGCCGGCCGACACCACACCCAGCGCCAACGCGCCGACAAACATTTTCAAAAGCTTCCGCAAGATGCTGCCTCCTCGGAATTTGCCGCAGCGGAAAGCTAGCCAAGCGGCGCGTGCGCCGCAACGGGGCAACGCATCAAATCGGCACGCGGCGGCAAACGGGATTCGGCGCCGCGGCCGGCCTCTTGGTGCTGCTCCCGATCATGCCGTACGATGCACCTGCCTGCCACGCGCCGCACGGGCGGCCGGCGCGGGAGGCAGGCCCGGCCGTCGAGGGTCCGGCCTGTGAACGCTTCCTTTCCTGCTTCTGCGATAGAAACGGCATCTGGAATACATAAGAAAGCTTTCGCCGTGAATAAAAGTAAAGAACAAATAAATATCGACTCCATCTATTATGAACACGGCGTAAACAGGTCCTTGGCCATGTCGTTCCTGAAGAGGGCGCGCCAGCGCATGTTCGACCTTTTCATGGACCGGATGCGCCCGGACGCCGCCACGACCGTCCTCGACATCGGCGTTTCCGACGACGAGAACGAAGGGGCTAACTTCCTGGAGAAACACTATCCCTGGCAGCGGCAGATCACCGCCGCGGGTCTCGGCACGGGCGAGGCCGTCAGGGAACGCTACCCCGCCATCGACTATGTGCAGATCAGCCCGAACCAGAGGCTGCCCTTCGGCGACAAGACCTTCGACATCGCCTGCTCCAACGCGGTGATCGAGCATGTGGGGGGCAGCGCCGAGCGCCGGGCGTTCCTCGCCGAGCACCTGCGCGTCGCCCGCAACGTCTTCGTCACCGTGCCCAACCGCTGGTTCTTCGTCGAGCACCATACGAGGATTCCGCTGCTTCACTGGTCGCCGTCGCTTTTCCGGCGCGCGATCGCCGGCACCGCGCTGAAATACTGGGCCGACGCCAGGAACATGGACTTCATCGACCGCGCGGTGCTGAGGCGGGAATGGCCGCTGCCGCGGCAGCCGGAACTGGTCATGACGGGGCTTCCCCTAGGGCCGCTCAGCTCCAATATCGCGCTGATCTATCTGGAGGACGCACAGCCCGGCGCCTGAGGTCAGGACGCGGGGCCGATCGGGCGCGCGGGGGTCTCAAAGAGGGCGCGGGCGTCGCGGTCAAAGCGGAACGTGTCGAGGAAATGCGAGACGTCGCAGCCGGGGCTTTGCCGCCGGATGCGGGCGGCATGGGCGCGCGCGTCCTCGATGCGCCCGCCCGGCGACAGGCAATGGGCGGCGATGGCGAGAATGTGCACATGCGCGCTGGGGCGCGAGGCGCCATCATGCCCCATTCGGCGACCTCCTCGAACCTGCCCAGCCGCACCAGCGCCATGGTGCGGGCACCGAGCATGCCGAACAGCAGCGGATCGCAGGGGCTGAGCAGGCGCGAATGGTCGGACGAGGCGATGGCCGCGTCGGGGTCGCCCGCCTGCGAGTGGACGAAGGCCACGGCATAGTGCCCGCGCGCGAAGTTGGGGCTCAGATGCACCGGCTGCTCCAGCGCCCGCGCCGCCTCGGCGGCCTCGCCGGAGAGCCACAGCGCGCGGCCCATCGCCCAGTGGGCGGCGGGGTTCTGGCTGTCCGCCAGCAAAGCGCGGCCGGCCGCTTCCAGCGCCTGCCTGCTCTCGGCCTCGCGGTCGTCCCAGCGCTGGAACGCGTTCTGCGAGTGCGTGAAGGAGAGATCCGCCCAGGAGCGGGAGAAGGTCGGGTCGAGCAGGATCGACCGGCGGAAGAAGCCGGCGGCGCGGGCATTCTCCCCCGCGGTAAAATTGTACATGCGCCAGAGGCCGCGGTGGTAGGATTCCCACGCGTCGAGCGTATCGGGCGGCTTCATGATCGTGCGGTTGCGCTCGGCGGCCTCGATCTCGGCCGCGATGGAGGAGACGATGCCGTCGCACAGGGGATCGAGCATCGGCAGACGGGCGGTTGCGCTCGCCTCGAAGCCGTCGGTCCACAGGATGCGCGCGGTCGCGGCCTCGGCGACCTCCACCGTCACCAAGGTCCCATCGGGGGTCCCGTCGGCGCGGCGCTCCAGATAGCCGGTGGCGACATAGTCGACGCCGAGGCGCTCGCCGATCTCGCGCAAGCCGAGCCCTTCGGCGGCGATGGAAAAGACCGAGCCGTGCGCGATGACGAACAAGCTGCGCAGCCGCGCCAGCCTGCTGATGACGTCATGCGTCAGCGCGCTGCCCAACTCGCTATGAACCGCCCTGCCCCCGGTCGAGCCGGCTGCGCAACATGATCGGCCTGCCGCCTACGGCCGGCGGCACGCTGGTCAATGGCGGATCGATGGCCAACCTGATCGGCCTCACGGTGGCGCGCAACGCCATGGCCGGCATCGACCTGCGCGAGGAGAGCGTCGTCGCGCTCGATCCGCACAAATGGCTGCACGCGCCGTTCGAGGTGGGCTGCACCCTCGTCCGCGACCATGCCGGCCATCGCCGGACCTTCGCCGTCTCGCCTGAATATCGAAGGGCACCGTGCGCGGCATCGCCTCGGGCGAATGGCTGCACGAATACGGGCTCCAGACCAGCCGCGGCTTCGGCGCGCTGAAGGTGTAGATGGCGCTGATGGAGCACGGCACCGCCAAGTTCGGCCGGCTGATCGACCGGAACATCGCGCAGGCGCGCACCCTCGCCGGCCTCCTGCGCGACAGGCCGCCGCTCGCGCTCATGCTGGAGCCGGAGCTCAACATCGTCTGCCTGCGCTATGCGCCGGCCGGCCTGTCGGAAGAGGCGTTGACGGCGCTGAACACCGAAATCATGGTCCGGCTTCAGGAAACGGGCGTCGCTGCGCTGTCGGACACGGTGATCGGCGGGAGGCATTGCCTGCGCGCGGCGATCTGCAACCACCGGACGCGCGACGCGGATCTGGAACTGCTGGTCGCGGAAATATCGAGGCTGGGGGCGCAGCTCGCAGGCTCCTGACGGCAATATGCAGGCGGATACGGAAGGACGGCGATGCTGAAGAGTTCCGAGATCGATGTCCTCGAAGCCGGCAGCGGCCCGCTCGTGGTGCTGGTGCATTCGAGCGTGGCCGGCGCGCGCCAATGGCGCAAGCTCAGCGAACGCCTCGCCGACAGCTACCATGTCAAGGCAGTGAACCTGTTCGGCTACGGGCGCACGCCGGCATGGCCCGCCGACCGGCCGCAGACGCTGGCCGACCTGGCGGCGCTGGTCGAGGCGGTGGTGCCGGACGGCGCGCAGGACATCGCGCTCGTCGGACATTCTCTCGGCGGCTCGGTCGCCATGCAGGTCGCCGCCGATCTCGGCAGCCGGGTGAGCAGGCTCGTCCTCATCGAGCCCAACCCGTTCGCCATCCTGCGCGATCACGGGCGCGACGAGGCGTTTGCCGAGACGTTACGCCTGCGCGACATCGTCAAGCAGCACGGAATAAAAGGCGAATGGGTCGCCGCGGCCGAAAAGTTCGCCGATTACTGGGGCGGCGAAGGCACATGGGCCGCGACGGGCCCCGAGCGCCGCGCCGCCTTCGCCGAGGGGCTGAAGCCGAACTTCCACGAATGGGATGCGATCATGAACGAGACGACGTCCCTGCGAGACTGGGCCGAACGCCTGCCGCGCTCGACGCTGGTCGTCTATGACACCAACACCGCGCGGCCGATACGGGAGATCGTCGCGCTGATGCGCACGGCGACGTCATGGCAGATCACGACAATCGCCCATGGCGGCCACATGGCGCCGCTGACGCACCCCGAACTCGTCAACCCGCTGGTTGCCGATTTTCTGGAAAACCGGAATGGCGGCCGCTAGGACGCCGTGCAACGGGTCGTTGCTCCAGCGTGCGCTGTCGTCCGGATCTGCCTCACAGGCGGGTCGAAGCGGACCGACCTGGTCGGGCGCTTCCTTCAGGAAAACCATTGTCTATCAACTCGTCGCGTACGAGCTTATGCCTATCGCTCGTGGCGCTGACGTCGCCGTGATTCACGTTCAGACGCTTGTGCGATGAGGCGGCCGAACACGCTTTCTGCACATATTATTGTCAGCGTTCCCGAAGGAACCCGGATGATCTCGAATACCGCGCTCAAATACTTCCTGGAAATAGTTCGCCGGGGCACAATGAAGTCCGCCTCCGAACATCTGCACGTGGCCGCCTCCGCAATCAGCAGGCAGATCAAACTGGTAGAGGACGAGCTCGGCGCGCCGGTCTTCGAACGCAGGGTCGGCCGTACGACCTTGCGCCTGACAACGGTCGGCGAATTGTTGCTTCAGCACGCCAAGCATCATGAATCCGCCGTTCAAACACTCAAGTCCGCCGTGGAAGATGTGAAGGGCGCCCGGGCCGGCGCCGTGCGCTTTGGCGTCACCGAAACCTTCGTCACCTATTTCATGCCCGAGTTCCTCGCACGATTCAGCAGGGCTCACCCGCGGATCACGTTCCGCATAGAGGTCGATCACGTAAACGTACTGACATCAAAGCTTGTGGAAGATGAGCTTGACGCCATGATGGGATACAACACGCTCGAAATCCCCGAGCTGGAGACGATCTTCCAGAAGACCCTGCCTCTTCATATCGTCGTGTCTCTGGACCATCCCCTCGCGACCCGGGAGTCCGTCAGCCTGTCCGACTGCGTCGGGCACAGCGTGGGCCTGCTCGACTCCACCAGCCCCATGAAGCGGGTATTCGATGAGATGTTTTCCCGCGCCGAAATCAAGCCCGAACAAATCCTCAGCAGCAACTCCTACGCTTTCATAAGAAGCGCCGCGGCAGCGGGCATGGTGGTGGCCTTCGTCAGCGAGCACATGAGCGATCCGCCCAAACCAAGCGGCAACTACAAATTCATCCGTGTCGAGGATCCGCGCATTCCTCCCTCTCGCTTTGTGGTGTGCAAGAGACGCGGACGCGACCTCCCGCTGGCAGTAGAAGTCTTCCTTCGGACGCTGATAACGGCGATGCCGACAGTACGGACAGAATAATCCCTGGAGGCGGGAATGGCTGCGCACCGGGCGCAGCCATTCAGCAAAGATCATTCAATACTTCTCAGAAGCCTGCGCATTCCTGAGCTTGCGCCTCGACCGCCTTGCGGTCGAACTCGTTCACCGCCTCGAAGAAGTCCGGCACGGTAATAACGAACTGCTCGACGGGAAGAGTTGACTTGAGAACCCCCGCGTCGGACAGGAACGACTGAAGCTTCCCCGCCATCTCAGGCGAATAGTATCCCCAGAGTTTGCTGCCTCCCAAAGCATATCCCAGCTTCATGGTGTTTTGCTGAGCAAGCAGGAGATTTTGATCCCATTTTGCCAGGGTTTCCGCATCGGCGCCGGTGGGTGCCGACTCCGGCCACGTCTTCCACTGAATACGTCGCGTGCAGTCAGGGTTCGTCATTGAAAAATGCTGCCCCTTCAAAGCGTTCCTCACGACCGCTTCGACCAGTCCGGGATCGGAATCGATCAGCTTCTGGGTCGTAACCAGGGTGAAGTCGGGCAGGTCGCGCCATTCAGGCGAATGCAGCAGCCGCAAATCCGCTCCCATGTTCTGGAAGCCGGTGATGCCTGTCTGAAAGAACATCAGGGCCTGCACCTGACCGGACCGGAGAGCCTCCAGCGCCGGGCCGCCGAATCCAACCGGAAGGATTGAAACATCGACATCGGGGGTCAGGCCGTTGGCCTCCAGGAAGGTCCTGAGCAACAGGATGCCGCCCGTCGACAGGGTAGGAACGCCGATGGACTTACCCTTGAAGTCCTTCACATCGTTTATGCCCCCGTCCTTGAGGACGGCGACCGACCAGTCATGCGCTCCGACGAGCATCACCGCACGAAGATCCAACCCCGTGTCGACATTTGCCTGGATGAGGGTGTTGGAATTCATCATGGCGAAATCGACACGACCGGCGGCCATCTGCTGCACCGCCTCCAGGGATCCGCCCATGGGGATCAATTCGACGTCGTAGCCATCTTTCTCCCAATAGCCGAGTGCGAGCGGCATATTCAGGTAGGGATATATAATATTGATGACTCGCGATCCGACAGCGATCTTTACTTCCTTGTTGGCGGCTTGAGCATAGCCCGAACCCGCCGGAAGAGCCAACAAGCTCCCGGCCAGCATAAGCGCCGAGATACTAGCTCCGATGGATTTCAGTGAACTGCGCCATTGCATTTTGGGTTCCCCTTTTTCGATTGTTGGTGGCCCGGCACCCTGCACTCCGATCCTTCCCCGGGCAGTATGAAGCCCGTCTTTGATCCGCACAAACGCAATCTTTATACGCTTACGTTCGAAAAATTCGCACCAATCGCAGAGGGTGGACGCTATGCTCACCTAGCGAAACTGCTGATTTCGCCACTTGGCGGCGGCGGCCACCCCTTCTGCCTTGGCCTTTTCCTTGAATGCCCTGCCGGCTGCCGTTTCACCGGCATAAAGGGAGAGGACGGTCGCCGCTCCCGTCTGGAGTGCCGTGGGGAGGCCGGACGCTTCCATGCCACGGTTGATCGCCGCTTTCGTCGCAGAAAGGGCTTCGAGACCGATTTTGGACAGGCGGTGCGCGAACCTCAACGTAGACGCATCGAGTTCGTCGGCAGGCACGACCCGGTTGATCATGCCAAGCGCGACGGCCTCGACCGCGTCGATCGTATCTCCAAAATAGAGAAGCTCCCTCGCCTTCTTCAGCGGGACCAGCCACGGCATGATGAACAGGGGACCGGAGACCGAGAAGCGTATCTCCGGTTCGCCGAAGACCGCGTCGTCGGAGGCGATCGTAAGGTCGCACATCATGGCGAGTTCGCAGCCTCCGCCGAGAGCGTGCCCCCGGACCGACGCTATGACCGGCTTCTTCATGTTCCAGGGCATGCTCTCGAAAACGACTTCCTCGTCCAGGAGCGACTGCCACCGGCTCACATCCATGGTGGATTCGCTGCTGGCGGCGAGATCGTACCCGACACAAAAGCTCCTGCCATTCCCCCGCAGAACGACGACGGCTGTGGAGGGGTCGGAGTCTGCCTGATCGAATGCGCGCTTGAGCGCGGACATCATCTCCCGATTGAGTGCATTCAGTTTCTCCGGCCTGTTGAGCGTCAGGATCCCGACTTCGCCGTCAACAGCATAGAGGACAAGATTTTCATCGCTCATTCGATGTCTCCCGCAAGACGATCAAGCCATCCAGGGCCACGCAACCCGAACCCGCCGGAAATACCTTGATTGGATTGACGTCCAGCTCTTCGAGTTGCTCCGAGTGAGCCATCGCGAAGTCCGACAGCGCCTCGACACAAGCTGCAAATGCCGCCTCGTCGAGCGGAGGGGCGCCGCGGACGCCGCCAAAGAGCGGGTACATGCGCAGCTCCTTCAGCATCCTCGAGGCGTCTCCCTGCATGAGAGGAAGGGGTCGAACGGCAAAATCCTTCAGAACCTCAATCAGGATCCCGCCGCCACCGACCGCCAACGTAAGGCCGAATTCAGGGTCGCGGCTGACGCCAGCAAACATCTCCACGCCACCGGTGATCATCGGCTGGATCACGCACCCCTCGAAGGCAGCCGAAGGCAGCTTGCTTCGAAGGTTCCCCTCTATGCGACTCCAGGCTTCCTCCAGTTCTCGCTCATTCCGGATATTGAGAACCACCGCACCTATTTCGGTCTTGTGGGCTAGATCGGGTGAGACTGCTTTCAATACGACCGGATAACCGATGCGTGCGGCGATAGCGGCAGCGTCTGCGGACGACGGGGCGAGCGCTTCCTGCACGACCGGCACGCCCCAATCGCTCAGGGCACGCTTGGTTTTCACCTCATCCAGCATACCGGAGCCGACGATCCCGGGCCGGCCTCGAGCCTGGATTCCGCGCGGAGCCGCCGCGCGAGCGCGCCCGCTCCCGGCGAGCGCCGATATGGCCTTTATGCCCTGACGAAAGCCGCACACCGTGCTGATGCCGGCCTCACGAAGTCCCGCGGTGAGTTCACCATGAAGCAGCCCCGGCCGCGTATTCAACTGGAACAGCGGAATGTCGACGCCATCGGCCAGACGCCTCAAGGTGGCGCCATAGTTCACATGCCTGTCCCTGGCTCCCATCGGGTTCCCGTCATTGAGATCGAAGCACAAACCGATGGCGTCCACCTCACGGCTTTCCGACAGGACCTTTACGGTGTGCTCGATGTTCTCGAGCCACTGGCCTTTGCCCCAGATGTCCGCCGGATTGCCGTCGCCTGTCAGCGGCCCAACGACGCTTTCAATCGCCTTTCTCGTCTCGGAACTGAGAGGCGGCAGGTGAATGCCTTGCTCGGAAGCGATATCGAGGGCGAGCTCCGCCTGTCCGCCCGAGCCGGTCAAGACCGCGATGCGCCCGCCTTCAGGGATGCGTTTTGTCTGAAAAGCGGAAATACACTCGACGAGTTCGTCGAAGTCGTTGGCTTCAATTGCCCCGTAGCGCGACAAGACTTCCGAAAAAACACGCGTCTCCCCGGCCAGGCCGCCGGTATGACTGACAATCGCACGCTTCGTTCGCTCGCTTCGCCCCACCTTGAGGACGATAACCGGCTTGCCTGCCCGAGATGCCCGCTCGAGTGCGGCAAGGTAACGGTCAGGAGAGCGAACCGCTTCCGAGAAGCACGCAATGACACTCGTATTCTCGTCGTCGACGAGGGCATCGATGTAGTCGGCGGTTTCGACGACTGCCTCGTTCCCCGACGAGATGACATGGCTCACGCCGAAACGACGCAAGTCAGCCAGGAAGCTCACGCAAACCGCGCCGCTCTGAGATACGAAGCCGACATTGCCTTTCAGAACATCGACGTCAAACGCCTCGTTCATATAGGTCGTGGCGCGGGACCATGGCGAGAGGGTCCCCATGCAGTTCGGCCCGACGAGGGCGATGCCTGCTTCCCGGCAAAGGGCCGCAATTCGCTCTTCGAGCGCCTTCCCGGCATGCGTCTCTCCGAAACCACCGTCGTAGATAACGATGGCGCCCGCGCCTCGTCTGGCGAGTTCATCGACGGAGTCGAAGCAGCGCTCGGCGGCGAGGCAAATCGCGGCCACGTCCGGCGCCATAGGCAGGTCGGCGACGCTCGGGAAACACGAAAGGCCGAGCAGTTGTCTATGCTTCGGATTGATCGGGAGGACGGCTCCGGGAAAAGCCAGGCGCTTGAGCGAGTCCTGGATCGACCGGCCGACCGACGGCCGCTCCGAAGCGCCGACTATCGCGATCGATTTCGGCGACAAAAGCTTTTTCAGATTGCTTGCGACCTGCACCGTTAAACTCCTTGTCGATTGTCTCGAACGCCACGACGCGGACGGGGCCGCCGCAGTCGTCGCCGGCCGGATGAGCTATCCGGAGAGCTCGGGAAGCGCGCCGCGCGAGGGACGCCAGGTTGACCGGCTCCCGAAGTCCCGCGGGCGAGGTTCGGTCCCCAGCACGGTAACGTCAGCCCGCCACAGGCAAGAGCCGGTGAGTGATCAGCTTGGTCGTGACGTAGCTTTCCAGGGCCTCGGTGCCTCCTTCGCTCCCATAGCCGGAATCGTCGACTCCGCCGAACGGCACTTCGGGAAATGCGATGTCTCCGTGGTTTATCGCCACGATGCCCGACCGGATTCTTCGGCCTATTTCCTGGGCGTTCCGCTCAGCTTCCGTGAAGGCATAGGTCGCCAGCCCGTATCGAAGCCTGTTCGCTTCGGTCAGCATCGATTCCAGGTCTCGCATCGGCGAAATCAGGGCGACGGGGCCGAAGGGCTCTTCGTTCATCGCCCGCGCATCGAGGGGAACCTCGGTCAGCAATGTCGGTTCGAAGAAATAGCCCTTGTTGCCGATGCGCCGGCCGCCGCTCCTGAGCCTGGCTCCTTTGCCGGTCGCATCGCCGACCAGCGCCTCAATCGCGCTCAAACGCCGGTCATGGGTAAGGGGGCCCATTGTCGTCTTCCCATCCAGCCCGTTGCCGACGACGATCGAGCGGATCGCCTCGACAAACTTCGATACGAATTCCTCATAGACGGGCTCCTCCACGAGGAACCTGGTCGGGGCCGAGCAGACTTGACCGGCGTTCAGGAATTTCATTCCCGAGCTCGCGGCCGCAGCTATGTCGAGGTTGGCATCCCTCAGCACGAGGACGGACGCATGCCCTCCCAATTCCATCGTTGTCCGCTTCATGTGAAGCGCGGCCTGAGAGGCCAGTTGCTTGCCCACAGCCGTAGAACCGGTGAAGGAGATTTTCCGGACGATCGGGTGCGGCACCAGATGATCGGCGATTTCGCCGGGCGTCCCGAACACAAGGCCGACAACCCCGGCAGGTATGCCGGCGTCCGCGAAAGCACGGATCAGTTCCGCCGGCGAAGCCGGGGTCTCCTCCGGTCCTTTCAGGATGATCGAGCATCCTGCGGCAAGCGCGGCTGCAACCTTGCGTAGCGCCTGGCTGATCGGAAAGTTCCACGGCGTGAATGCCGCCACCGGACCAATGGGCTCCCTGATCACCATCTGACGCGTATCCGGGCTTCGGGCCGGGACCATGCGGCCGTAGAGCCGCCTGCCTTCCTCGGCGAGCCAATCGATCATGTCGGCTCCCGCGCTGACCTCGAAAAGCGCTTCACCCAGCGGCTTACCGCCTTCTATCGTCATCAATCGCGCGATGTGCTGCCGGCGCTCCCTCAGCAGGTCGGCCGCCCTGCGCATGATCTGATATCGCTCGAATGACGGTGTTCGCGACCACAGCGCAAAGCCGCGCTCCGAAGCCGCCAGCGCATCGTCCAGGTCGGCTTTGTGCGCATGTGCAAAGTGCCCGACGACTTCTTCGGTAGCCGGGTCTATGACGGGCGTCTTCCTTCCGTCGGAAGCCGGTCGCCACGCGCCGTCGATATACAGGAGTACGTCGGTATAGCCGGAATTGCTCATCTCTGTCCTCCGGATCCTCTGGAATCCACCTGGCGCTCGCGCTAGATGCGCGCTTCGATCAAGAACGGCCCGCGCCGGCTCATCGCCGACGAAAACAGATCCGTGAAATCCTCGATGGTGGACGCGCACGCGGCGCCGACCCCCATCCCTCTGGCAAGGGAGCACCAATCTATTTCCGGATTTTCTATATCCAGCATCCTGCGGGCGTTTGCCCCGAAAGACTTCACCCCGACATTGTCCATTTCCCTGTGCAGGATTTGATATGTCCGATTGGAGTATATGACAGTAACAACGTCGAGATTTTCGCGGGCCTGCGTCCATAGGCCTTGCACGGTGAACATCGCGCTGCCATCGGCCTGGAGCGTCAAGACCTTCCGGTCGGGGCAGGCGATGGCAGCCCCTACGGCCAATGGGATGCCGATGCCGATCGCTCCACCCGTCAGCGGGAGGTAGTCGTGCGGCGGCAGTTGCGGGGCAAGCGCGGACAAGCGCCCGGCCGAGGTCAGAGACTCGTCGCAGATGATCACATCCGGCGGCAGCAGGCGGGCAATCTCAATGCTGATCGTCTCGGCATTCAAGGGCCCGGTTGCCTTGATCACATCGGCCTGGCGAAGCTGGTTCCTGCTGACCGGCGAGTTTCCGGTCAGCCCCAATTCGTCCTCCAATGCCGCCATCGTCGCCGTCAGGTCGTCGTCTTGCGTGCCGAGTTGGAGGCACTCGCAGGCGTGCGGCAAGACGGTGCTGGGCCTGCCCGGATAGGCAAAATGGGCGACCGGCGCTCCACCGCCAATGCACAGCGCAGCTTCGTAGGATTTCAGGAATTCGAGGGTGAGATCGATATTGTACGGAATGGGTCGCGCAGCGATTCTTCCGGCCCCGCGCTCTATTCGGTCCGTCCCTGCCGATATCAAATCGGCCCCGGTACCAACGGATATCCGGCCGGCAAACTCAAGGGCGTCCGCCCGCAGCGCCCTTCCCCACAAGATGATCGCGGTGCGCTTGCCCTTTCGCAACAGGCCTGCGGCTTCCTTCACCGCAGACGAAGGCGCAGCGCCGGGTTTCGGAATGGAAACCGGCGAAATCGGCGACGAACGTTCGAGCATGCCCCATGCGGCGTCGGCCGGAAGGATGAGCGTGGCGACACCGCGCTTGGTTCTGGCGGCAAGAATTGCCTCCTCGGTCTTCCGCTGCATCGCATTTGCGTCGGGCACTTTGTCGACCCAGGCCGAAACCGGCCGAGCCAGCCCATCTATGTCGCTGGTAATCACCGCGTCATATTTGAGATGATAGGTCGCATGATCGCCGACGATATTTACAACGGGCGAGCGGGCCCGGCGGGCATTGTGCAGGTTTGCTACGCCATTTGCCAAACCTGCGCCCGTGTGTAGCAACACAGCGGCCGGCTTGTCGGCCATGCGCGCGTAGCCGTCGGCGGCACCCGTCGCCACACCTTCAAAAAGCCCCAGAATACACCGCATCTCGAGCTTGCGATCCAGGGCAGCAACGAAGTGCATCTCCGACGTGCCTGGATTGGCGAAGCAGACATCGATGTCATTTGCCAGTAGAGTGTCACAAAGCCGGTCTGCGCCATTCATGATTTTTCCATTCTCATTAATCGCGAGGCGCCGAGCCTCAACCGAGTGCGTCCTCGGCACTACGCGCTTCCAGGACATTTCTTGTCGCCGATATGTGCAGCATCATGGTGTCGTCGGTCAGAGCCATGAATCGGGCCCCGGACGCGTACCATCCCCTCGCTGCCTCCACCGTCCCGGCATAGATGCCTGCAACGACGTTACTTGCCTGCGCGCAGGCAAATACATGCAGGACCCGGTCGACATGAGCGGCATCGGCCGCGAAGAGCGACGGCGGCAATCCACCTGAATGCGCGAGGTCGGATGGTCCGACGAAGACGCCGTCGACGCCCGGGACGCTCAGGATCTCGGCCGCTGCCTCGGTCCCCCGCAGCGTTTCGATCATGACGATGCATTTGACCCGCTGGTTGGCGCTCGCCGGCGTATATGCCGGATCCGCCATTGCGGCACGAACAGCAGGCCCCGCCCAGCTTCTCACACCGCGCGGCTCATAGCGGCATGCAAGAGCCGCGCTCTCGGCTTCTTCCGGCGTATTGACCACCGGCACGATTACGCCTCGCGCCCCGTAATCGAGCACGCGGCAGATATCACTCCCGGCGCCGGCGCTCGGCACGCGCACAAACGCTGGAATCCGGCTGATGGCGATCGCCGCGAGCATCGCGTCAACCCCGGCGAGGCTCATCGCCCCATGCTGGTAGTCGATGCCGACCCAGTCATAGCCCGCTCGACCGACGATTTCTGCCGTGGCGGCAGAAGGGATGGTGCACCAGCCACCCCACATGGGCCTGCGCGCGATCCACTTCTCCTCGAAACGATCGGCCGTCGACGGCGCCGGATCCCCGCTCACGACTAGTAACCCCGCTCATAGTCAACGAGGTTCAGGAGCGGCCGCCCTTCACAGAGGCGCGTCATGTTTTCCGTGATCTGCCGCACGATCTCGTCGCCCGACGCCTGCGAGGCCATGTGGGGCGTCACGATGACGTTCGGGGTCGACCACAGCGGGTCGTCCTCCGGCAATGGCTCGACAGCAAATACATCCAGGAGCGCGCCGGAGAGGTGGGAGGACGCCATTGCGCCGATCAGGTCAGACGCGACCAACTGCTCGCCCCGCCCGCAATGGATAAGGGCAGAACCCGCCTTCATCCTGGAAAACAGGACGCTGTTCAGAAGTCCGCTGGTTTCCGGCGTCAGAGGGAGGGCGCAGACCAAGGCATCCACGTCCCGCAGGAAGCTGTCGAGCTGGTCCTTTCCCGCGAAGACCTCAACGCCGGGAATCGGATCGCCATCTGTTCGTCGCCAGCCGCTGACCTGATAGCCCACACTCTTCGCAAGCCGGGCAACCCGTGATCCGTTATTGCCCAGACCCATGACCCCGACGCGGTATTCTGCGGCCTCGGTGCGCGGGATCCTCACCCATTGGCGCAGGCTCTGGCCGCGTCGCGCTACTTCGAACCTTCGATGGAAGCCGAGCACGCCCCACAACGCGTATTCGGCCAATCCCTCCGCCAGGGAAGCATCAACGATGCGGCACATCGGGACGGCGGGCGGATCCTGGTTCGCCAAGAGGCTGTCCACGCCCGCCGAAACGCAATGAACCAACCTCAGCCTCGGCATGCGCCGATAAAGTCCTGAAGGCGGATGCAGGCAGACGAGCACCTCGGCTTCGAGACAGGCTGGATCCGGCCAGACCTGTATATTCAGAGCGCGGTTCGCTTGCTCGAGCTTGGGCTTCAGATATTCGAGCGGAAGGTACGAACTGGCGATCGCGACATCTATCTTGCGCATCTGGCACCCACGGTCGCTTTATCGTGCCAGCGAGATGTCATCGACATCGCTGTTCCAGAATATTATGCGCCGACGCAGCCATTGCATGGCTCCATGCAAGGCTAGCCCCATCAAGGAAAGAATAACCAGTATGGCAAAAACTCCGGCCATATCGAGGTTGAACGAGCGCTGCAATATCAGATAACCCAGCCCAGAGCGCGCCCCCACGAATTCGCCGACTATTGCTCCAATGACAGAGAGGATGATGGATACATCGAGCCCCACAAATATATAGGGGAGAGCATTCGGCCATCTGAGGCGCCGAAAGATTTGCCATTGATTTGCGCTCATTACCCGAAACAACTCAAGTTGCTCCGGTGGAACTGCACGCAGCCCGACAACGGTACTGGCCAGAACAGGAAAAAATGCGATTGTCGCAGTGATCACGATCTTGGAGGCCACGCCGTAGCCAAACCAGATCAGGAACAGCGGCGCGATGGCGACCTTCGGCACTGTTTGAAAGGCCACGATATAGGGATATATGACGCGGTCCAATAACGGGAACTGAGCGATGAGCCCGCCCAAGACTAATCCCAGGATTGCGCCCAGCCCAAAGCCGGCTATAGTTTCATAGAAAGTAATCCACAAGTGATACGTGAACGCATTCGATAGAAGCCCGATATAAAGCGATTCCGCAATGGCAGACGGCCGCGGAAGAAGCAGAGGCGATACACTCAGCGCCCAGACCAAGAATTCCCATCCCAGGACAACCGCGACGAAGAGGCCGACCGAGTAAAGTCGTTCACGCGTGAAATGTCGCATCGGGTTCGACCTTCTGGTGACATTCCCTGCTGCGAAACAGCAAGGAATTTGGGCGGCACTAGGCGTCCAGAGCACCTTCCGAAAAGAAGTGCTTGCGGATGCGGCTCACATAGGAGCCGAACTGCTCGGAGTTTATCATCGAGAGCCGGCGCGGCCGCTCAAGTTCGATATCCAGGATGTCGGCGATCCTGCCCGGGCGCGGAGTCATGACGACAACACGATCGGCCAGGAAGACTGCTTCGGGAATACTGTGAGTGACCAATACGATGGTCTTGGCGCTCTCCTGCCATATCCGCAGCAGCTCCAAGTTCATCATCTCTCGTGTCATGGCATCCAGCGCACCAAACGGCTCGTCCATGAGAATAAATGCCGGATCGTGAATGAGCCCCCGGGTGATGGCGACCCGCTGTTGCATGCCGCCTGACAGTTCCGAGGGATATTTGTGCTCGAAGCCGTTCAGGCCGACCATTTTGAGATAGTCTGCGGCCCGCGCCGCATGTACGACCTTGTCCCGCTTCAGGATCTCTATCGGCAACATGACGTTCTGCATGACCGTCAGCCATGGCAAAAGAACCGGCGATTGAAAGACGACACCCACGTCGCTGCTGGGGCCGTCGATTACAGCGCCGTTCAGCGTGACGACCCCCGACGTCCTCTTGAGCGTCCCCATCAGGATGCGAAGCAGAGTCGACTTTCCGCACCCGCTGGGACCAACGACAGTGACGAACTCGCCGTCCCCGATGCTGAGGTCGATATCCGACAATGCATGGACATCGGCGCCTTCTCTGGTCCGATACTGCTTGTTGAGCTTCTGGATAACGATAAGGTCAGATCTCATTCACTGCCATCCGCCGAGATCGCGGCCATCAATTCGGCACCACGAGTACGCTAGACCGGCCTTCAGATATCGACAAGCGCATCTTATCGCAGCATGCGTTCGAATAATTCGTACGTTCCTGGACCAAAAACGCGACCTCCCGCCGGGCGGGGCCAAATGGAGAGGAAAGCTGCATGGAGGCGACGCCTTCGCAAGGGTGCTGCAAGGGCTACCCGCAGAGGTCCGAACTTCGTGCGCCGGCAGGGTTGCAACCGGCTGCCGCCGACCGGGCTCGGTTTCGCCGTGGCTCGACCGAACCTGCGAAGCGGCCGATGCGGATGCCGATCCTTGGTGGATTGCACGGGCGGCGCGAGGCAACCGGCCGGCTTCCAGCACGCTCTGACCCGGCAATCCAGCACGCGGAGGGCAGGAAGCCGGAGGCGATTTACCGGGCCGGCGAGATTCTCGATGAACCGGATCCACCAAACGCGAAATGGCGGGCCGTGGGGCCCGCCATCGTCGGTCGCATTTTTGCCAGGTCAGCTACGGCGCAGGGCGCCGTTCTCCCAGCCTTCGAACTTGCCGGTGAAGAAGCTCACATTCTTGAAGCCCAGCAGCGAGAGCACCGTGTAGGAATGCGTCAGCTGGACGCCGCCGCGGGTGAACAGGATCACCTGCTTGTCCGGCGTCACACCCGCCTGCTCGTAGAGCGCGCGCAATTCACCCGGGTTCTTCAGGACACGGTGGTCGTCAAGCGTGCTGTCCCAGAACACGTTGACCGATCCCGGGATCTGGCCGGCATTGTAGTCCGACGGCGAGCGTACATCGAGCACGACGACGTCCGGCTTCCTTGCCAGCTCGCGCACCTGATCCGCGGTCAGGAACTGCGGGGCGCCTTCCGCATCCGCGGCGACCGGCTGGCCGGTGAAGGCGTAGTTGCCGAGCGCCAGAGACTGTCCGGCCTGCGGATCGCGGCTCCACTCGTCCCAGCTCTCGTCATAGATGCGGACATTGGTATAGCCGAGGTTGCGCAGCGCCACATAGTTGTTGGCGGCAGCGACGCCGCTCCCGCAATAGGAGAGGATCTCCTTGTCCTTGTCGATGCCACGCGAGGCGAGAAGGCCGCTGATGACGTCCTGCGGCTGGACGCGGCGATCGCTGGTCAGAAGGCTCGCTGCGGCCAGGGACTTCGCCCCGGGGATGTGACCGTCGACATAGGCGTCGGTGCCGCGCCCGTCGATCAGGACGGCGTCCGCGTCCTTCCGGCGCCGGTCGACATAGGCCTTGTCGACACGCACGTCGTGTTTCTGGCCAATGGTGAAGTTGCTGGCGGCAACGGCGGCGGGTTCGGTCGAGAGCGTTCCCGTATAGCCGCCGACGCCGCCGTCGAGCACGTGGATGGTCTTGAAGCCGGCATATTCGAGCGCGATGAAGGCGCGGCCCGGCAGCGCATTGTTGTCGTAGATGAGGAGCGTGTCACCGGCCTGGAGGCCGGCAGCCGCAATCTCCTTCTCGAAGACTGCGTCTTCTGCGAACTCGTTGCGGATGCCGTCGCGTTCGGAAACGTGCAGCCTCGACCACGGCAGGCTGACGGCGCCCGGCAGATGGCCGGCCTCGTAGGCGGTCTGCGCGCGGACGTCGACGATCTTGCCGCCCTTCGCGGCGAGTTCGAGGAACTGCTGCTCGTTGACGATGATCTGGTAGCCGGCTTCCTGAGCCTTGGCCGCAATCGTCAGCGTGCCGAGACCGGTCGCCGTGCCAAGCGCCGGGGCGCCGACTGCCAGCGAGAAGACGGCGAGTGCGCCGGCGGTGAAGATCGTTCTCGAAGTTATGTGGGACATTGAAACTCTCCTTGGGAAGGTGCGAGACTAGGGTTGCAGGTCGGTCCGGCGATCACGACCGACAGGCTTCCAAAGATGCGGCGGCTTGGGACAAACTCGACCCGTGAGGAGCCGGTGCGGGGCAAATCAGTTCGCCAGCCCCTGCTCCCATCCCGTCAGCGTCGCCTCCCAGCCGGGGAACGCCTTGAAGAGCGCGATCTGGATTGAGCGGTCGAAGCCCGACCAGATGGCGATGCCGACCAGCAGGATCAGGATGCCCATCGCCTGCTGGATGCGGGCGGAGTTCGCCTTGAGGAAGCCGGTGCGGGCGTAGAGGCTGCGGCCGAAGAGCACGAAGAGGCCCATCGTCATCGCTGTGCCGAGGCTGAAGCTCAGCGCCGTAAGCGCCGAAGAGACGGTGGTTTCCTGGTTGAGCGCGAGGGTGATGACGGAGGCCATGATGGGACCGACGCACGGCGTCCAGGCAAGGCCAAGGCCTGCGCCCGCAAGGAGCCCCCCGGCGAAGCCCGAAGACCGGCCGCCAACGCTGCCGAAGCGGCCGACCGCCTGCGAGGCGGAGAGCTCGAAGCGCGCCTTCAAGGCCGGAACCGCGAGCACGAGGCCCATGATAATGAAGATGACGGCGGCCGCGGTCCGATGCACGTCCGGCGGGATCGAGAACTGGCGAACGAGCAGGCTGAGCGCCAACGTGATGAGCGTGAAGAAGGCCGCGAAGCCGATGATGAGGCCGAGCGGCCTCAACCGGCCCTCCAGCGTCGACGTGGCGAGGATCACCGGCAGGAGCGGGAGCACGCAGGGCGAGAGAATGGTGACGACGCCCGCAAGGAAGCCGAAGACGAAGCTCATCAGGAACCCGCATTGCGGTTCAGGCTGGCGACGCCGCCGGCGTTCCAAAGCCGGACCGACCTTGCCTTGTCGTCAAGCAGCACGAAGGTGTCCTGGTAGGTGACGCCATACTCGGCCTTGAGCGCGATCTCGCGATCATAGTCGGCAATGACCAGCGTGATGGCCGGATCGATCTCGGCCCAGCGCCCGGAGAGTTCCGACAGGGTAAGAATGCAGTTCGGGCACCAGGTGGCGTAAAAGAAGACGACGGTGCGCCCTTGCGCAGCGAGCGTCGCGAGTTCCTCTCGCGTCGAGAACTGGACGAGGCTTGCGGCGTTCTCGGCCCGCGCAGAGGCTTCTTCAGCGCGTGCCGGCGCGGGCGGGAAGATATTGGCGCCGGCAAGCAGCAGCGCGACGATCACTGTCGATTTGATAAGCGGCGTCATGGTTCGGATCCTTGCGGGATGAAAGCCCGGACCCTAGGCGAGCCGGCCGGCCCGCAGAAGAAACGGGAGCCTCACCTTCGGGCCCGCCGCGCAAGGAAATTCCGTTTCGACCGTCGCGGGCAGCATTCGCGGTTTTCCGCTGGAGCGGCCCGACTGCGATAAGGGAGCAGCGCGCGCCAGGGCGCGGGGCAAGAAGAAGGATAGACCCATGAGCCGACACACTGCCCTGTTCGGAGCGTCCATGCTCGCCACGCTTGCGACGCTCGGTCCAGGCCATGCCGCCGACGGGAAGAAGCCGCTCGCCGCGCCCCCGCCGGCTCCGCTTGCAGTGCCAGCCGGCAACCCATGCGCGGCCGCGTCGGCACCGGCAGCTCTTTCCGCGAATCCCTGCGCCAGTGCCGCGCCCGCCGCCGGGGGGCGCAACTACGATGCAATCGCCGCCGAGCATTCGACGGATGCTGCGAGACCGTCGGCGCCGTCTCCCGCAGCGCCCGTTGCAGCCCGTCCTTGCGCGGCCGCAGACCCCAATCCGTGCGCCGCGGTCCGCTGAGGTCATCAGCTGCACCTGCGCCCGTCGAGGGCGGGCCGATGGAGTTACTCAGCCCGTAGCGCTTGGCGGCGACCTCAGCGCTGAGCCGAACAAATCTCCAGCGCCTAGATGCCAAACTACCGCGCAAAAAGGCAAAACCTTCAGTTCGCCTACAACATCAATCGCTTGGGAGGAAATGGTGCCAGGGGTGGAATCAAAGATGTTTGTTATCTTATTGAAAAATAAAATACATTAGAAATTTCATAAATTATCATTACTCTCATTGTTACCCAGCGCTGCACGTACCGGTAGTTCTGCTCCGAGAATACAACCTGTCGCGCAAATGTGATGCGTTTTGTTCCTCGTGGATTGCCCGTGATCCGCCTATCCAGCCATCGGAGAGCCGTTGGCGAACCGACCGCTCTCGGCGCTCGAAAGGTGAGAGCGGGCATCACATCACAAGGTGCGCTTAGTGCACAGTACCTCCATCCTCGGCGGGATGCATGCGGTTGAGGATAAGAACCATTTCTTCGGCGTCGTGGGATTGCATGCCAGTCGTTTGACGGCTGCCGACCTCGGCCGGAAGCCCGGAGAAAATGTCGAACACCGTCCATGTGCCGTTCTGTTCAACGCGTCGATTGTATCGGCGATTGTCGGGTTTGCAGTCGGTTATGCGGAATCCTCCTTTTTGTGGGCCGGCCGCGACCAGTTCTCAGCGTGCCGACACGAGGGCTGTTGCGAGTTACCGTGCGCGCTCGTCGCGGCGCGCCTTCTCTGAACTGTTCTGTTCCTCACCGCCGTCCGGTCTGTTCAGCGTGACCGTGCAGCGTATGAGCTGGTTCCAATCGGGACCGTGCTCGATAATGAGGTGCAGGTCCGATATCTCCTCGAAGAAGTGCTCGACACTCTCGCGGTCGTCGTCGGTGCGGTATTCGATGACAGCCTTCCACCGCTTTGCGGCGTGGAGAGTGATGACGTTGCTCATTCGTATCTGTCGGCGGCGCCGTTCAAAATGTGATGCTCGTCAGGACCAGATAGGCGATCCCGCCGAAGATGCCGCCACCTGCGAGGATGAGAAGCCAGAGTGTGATGTCGACTGCAAAACGTGCCCGATTAATCATGCAGCGGCGCCGTATCGGCGGCGGCTGGAAAGGGCAGCGTCCTGCCGATTATGGCTCGCGTGTCCCGAGCGCAGGCGGCATGCCATTTCGTGCAGCCGGTTTGTCGGAACGATGACCGTGAACACGCCGTCCGCGCCAAAGGCCGCCATCAGGTCGTGCTCGTTGCGCACGCCTAGCTGGAACTGCCGGACGAGGAGCGCGGCGAGGTCTTGCGCATCGGAACCGTAACTGGCCATGGCATTCTGAGCGCAAATCCTGTCGTGCACGCGCCCGATCATGTCCATGTCGGCGGAGGTCAGGTGCTGCTGATGTCGGGAAGAGGAAGACATCGAGTCCTCCTTTCAAGTTGGGGCAAGGGCACAATGGCCGCCCTCGAGCGGCAGCGCCCTTGACGAAGCTGCCGACACACCAACCTTAACCGTCGATCGCGCAGATAGCGAGCATATTCGGGCGTCGGGAAAATTCGAGACGCCCACGCGTGGGTGACGGCGGGGATAAAGACGTCTCGCTAATCGCAGCGGCACCTCGTATGCTGCCTCACGCGGTTCAGGATGATCCTCGCCGCGATGTTGGACTGTCAGTCCACGCGAACCGCCCTCAGCACGCTCGCCTCTTGCCGGTGATGCAGAGCGCGAGGGAGACGTCATGCATAGCCATGAAATCGCCGTTGCGACGCAACTGGCGTCGCGCGCCGTGTCGATCGCGGCACTGAGCGTCATTCATTCGCTCGGCCAGCCTGATCTGATGAAGGCCGTCGAGGATCACGCGTTCGAAATCCTGGGGACTGCCGATCTGAACGGGCTGGGTGTAGACCGCGACAACGTCGTGGAGCAGGGCCAAAAATCAATACGGGGTCAGATTGACATCGCGATGGCGCATGCGGCGGCGTCGCCCACGTTGCGCGCGCAATAACCGCCGCCAACGCGGCAGCGCTCTCGCGCTAAGTCTTGCGATTGCGCGTTGGCTTCAGCGGTTCGGCCGGAGCGGCTGGCAATGCCAGGCGCGCGGCTCGCAGGCGGGCGGTCTTCGCCTCCCTGGCAGCCGCTTCGCTTCGGGTGATGGCCCGGACCGCCGCCGTTGTCAGGTCGGGTTTCGGTTCGTCGCCCGTCGCCTTGCCCTTGAACACGCCAGCTTCGACACGCTTCGCCATTCCCGTGTTCCTTTCATGAAAAAGGCCGGGCGAACCCGGCCTCTCCTATGCGCCTCGATGTCAGTGCCAGTACATCCGTGGTCAAAGAACAGAAGCGCAGTTCCTGTCAGGCTGCCTGAAGATTCTCGGCCGCGCTCTTGCCGTTACGGTTGTCCCGCACGACCTCGAAGCTGACCTTCTGGCCTTCGACGAGCGAGCGCATGCCTGCGCGCTCGACGGCGGAGACGTGGACGAACACGTCGGTGCCGCCGTTCTCCGGGGTGATGAAGCCGAAACCCTTGGTGGAATTGAAGAACTTGACTGTTCCAGTCGTCATGACGATTTCCTTTTTCAATCGGTCGTAAAAAATCGCTCGCGGCGCAGAAGCATCGCGAACAGTTCAGCTCGATTTTGAGAGAGGAAGATCGTCGACGGCGCCAAGCGCCAGAAACAAAGTTCGACAAGCAAGATCGATTTATCAGATATATCTCAACTTTATGTTGGAAACAAGGCGCTGAAGAAAATAGCCTTGCGCACTTCGAAGCGACATTATTGTCCACTTGGCGCGAACGGCGGCCAGGCAAAGGCTGACCGCCCGAAAAGTCGCCGATCCTCAACCACCCCGCTTCAAAGAAGCCGGTTGTCCTCCGCCGTCTGGCGGGCGCGGCGGCGCGCGCCGTCCGTGTCGGATTTCTTGTGGGCCTCGGCCGCCTGTTTGCGGATTTGCTCAAAGCGGTTGTCCGCAGCGTCATCGGGCAGCGGCGTCGGATCAGCGGGCTTCTTCCTGAAGTAGATCATGGTCATGCTCCTGCCTGCCGGGAACGGAAACAGGCGGCCTCGGCAGGCTCCGAAGTGCCAATGTCGCGAGAGGAAGCCCTCAAACCGTGAGAGCGGTGACGCAGCCGTCGACGCCGCGCCTATCTGGAATCGTCTGACCCGGCATGGTCGCCCAGCCACCGGCTTCGATGAACTGGCGCTTCTTGAAGCTCTCCGACAGCGCCTTAAAGGCGACAAGCTGAGCAGCCGCATCGGGCGCCGCGTTGAAACGTTCGACGCAGATGGCCGACGCCAGATCTCCGCGCGCAGCGTCAGCAGCGGCAGCTGCCGTTCTCTGCGCGGTGCCGCCGGTGACCCAGCCGCCCCAGCCGAAGCCGACGACCAGGGTGGCCGCGACGGCGGCGACGGAGGCCCAGGCGAGCATCGACTTGGATGGTTGATAACGCTCGAAGCGCTCTGCGAACGAAATTTTGCTGCTGGCTTGAGTGGCCACTGGAATTCTCCCTGGCAATTGTTGGTCGATGTCCCGCCGCACCGGCCGGACGGCTCAGTCGCTGCTTTCAGTATCCAAGGCCGCCTTCGTCGCGAGATCGGGACCGGCCACCTTGGTCGTGTCGGGAATGATGATCCAGCCCTTCGATTTCAAATCGCCGTCGACGCGCCGGATGACGACACGGTCGTAGGATGGCTGGAGTTTCATAAGGGGTACTTTCTGCGGCCAGCGCGGAAGGCGGCCATATAGCCTTGTAACGCTAATGGTACTTAATGAACAGCGCTGCTAAAAATAAACCTTGAATAAGAGAGGCTGTCTCCAAATTTTTCTTTTGGAAGCGACTGTTATTGCTGCCTTTTGAGAAATATTTCTCCGATCAAACAGCGGTATTTTTTCTGAAGAAATCTGGTATTTTCGTTGGCACCGTCGATAAGTCGGTTATGCGGCTTGCGTCGCGTCACGTTCGTGCATATGTATCGGACACGTTGATTTGGCCGATCTGGCTTCGCGGTGTCAGAGACTTCGACCCGCCACTCCACCGAATTTTCGACAGCGAACGCATGGCGCCGACCGGGCGCCTGCCGCTCCGTTCGAGCATGAAACGACACCGGCGCCGACCACGGATGTACTGGCGGAATCGGAGGTCGCGCCGGCTCTGACGGATCGAGGCAGGAAGCGCATACACGCGCTCCTCAGGAGAATCGCCATCACAACGCGCACCACGCAGTCCGTCGTTCGATTCTCCCGCCCGTTTCTGGTGCCCGGCTTCGACGTGCCGCAACCGCCGGGAGATTATCGCGTCGATCATGACGAACAGCGGATCGACGGCATCTCGCGGCTGGCGTGGCAGCGCACCGGCGCCGTTATCTACCTGCCGGCGCTCGGCACAGCACGCACCATGCTGCAAATGATACCAATCAATCCCGCGGATCTCGAGGCCGCGATCGAAAAGGACCAAAGCCAATGACGACCATTATCCGATACCGGACTCGCGGTGCCGCGCCTGTTCGCGCTGCCGGGAAGACGCATCTCTTCGAGGTCGGCCAGGCCGTGCGACTGACCGGCGGATACTGGATGTCGGTCGCCGAGACCGCTGGCATCTATCACATCACCGCCACGCTGCCGCCGCGGGGCAACTCGCCGCAATACCGCATCCGCAACGAGGACGAACGGCATGAGCGGGTGACGACGCAAGACAGTCTCGAACTGGTAACGGTTTTGCCGTCTCCAGGGGAAACAACCCTCCTGGAGAAGACTTTTGGCCAGGGCCGCGCGGTAATGGAATGAACGGGGAAATGTCGAGCCGAATCAACTTCGGCAAATTCGGCGGCATGCTGGCCCGCCTCGCCTTGACGGCTGCGATCGTGTTTGTCGTCTACGTGATGATCTTAGGCAACCTCTGGTAGTGCTGCCGCCACGCGAGCAGGTGCCGACCCACACGCCGCCTCGGCGGCGTGAGCATGAAAGGAAAACCTCATGAACGAGAGCAAGACCGCACCGCCCGCCGACACGCTCGATGAACAATACGGACGGCGCGTCGAAGCAGACCGTTCATGGACGGTCTATCATGTCTTCACCGGCGTTCCCGCGCGCTTCGGCGGGGGTTCCATGGTCGGCCTCACCCGGTCGGCGGCCACCAGCGGCATGCTGTCGCTCAACAGCCGCAACGTCGAGCGGCGCAGGGAGCGGGCCGAACCACGGCCATTCACCCATGGCCCTGTGCTGACATCGGCATGTCGCGCATGACGCTGGCTTTCCTCAACCGCAGCCGTAGCTTTGACGAGGTGCGTAATGGCGTCCGCTTCATCGGATATGACGGCATGTTCGAGGTGCGATTCTTCGTAGAAGCGGCTGCGCTCGGCAGCCGAGGTAAGCGGGAGCTGTCCGAGGCGGAGTGCCTCACGGCGTTCGACGCGGCGCGCGGCTCAATCCAGGATGTCGCCCGCGCGGCCTATGCCGGGCGCCGGCGCACGTCATACGTTTTGACTTCCGCCGACTTCCGGCGATCCTGACCCCATGCTGATCCGCTACGGCTACGACATCACGCTGACCTGCCAGCAGCCCACCGCGCTTGTATGCTTGCTGTCGGTCCATGATGACCGCGCGGGCGATATCAGGGTACCGGAGGCAGTGTTCACCACGCCAGACGTGCCGGTATCGACCTATCGCGATCTATTCGGCAACCGGTGCCGGCGGCTCGTCGCCCCGGCGGGCGACCTGACGATGTGGGGCGACGCCACGATCGAAGACCACGGCAAGCCGGACAGGGTGCTGCCGGGCGCTCGCGAGGTTCCGGTGCCGGAGCTGCCGGACGATTGCCTCGTATACCTCATGGGCAGCCGCTATTGCGAGACCGATCGCCTCAGCCAGACTGCATGGGATCTGTTCGGCGATGTTGCGCCCGGCTGGGAGCGAGTGCAGGCGATCTGCGACTTCGTCCATAATCACATTCGCTTCGACTATATGCACGCGCGCTCGACGCGCACGGCCTTCGAAGCGTTCCACGAGCGCATCGGCGTCTGCCGCGACTTCGCGCATCTGGCGCTGACCTTCTGCCGCTGCCTCAACATCCCCGCGCGCTACGTCAACGGCCATCTTGGGGACATCGGCGTACCCGTCGTTGACCCGATGGATTTCAGCGCCTGGATCGAAGTCTTCCTCGACGGCGAATGGCATACATTCGACCCGCGCAACAACGTCCCGCGGATCGGCCGAATTGTTGTCGCACGCGGCCGCGACGCGACCGACATCCCGTTAGTGAATTCCTTCGGCCCGCACGTCCTAAAGGCATTTCGGGTCTGGACCTACGAGGTCCCGGCGTTGACCGCACAGTGAGGCTTGTGCCTTGGTGGACCTGGCACACAGACGTGCTTGTCCCATACCAAACGCCGGTAAGTTCGATTCCTTGTTTATCGCAAGAAAAGGATTGGCCTACGTAAATGGCTGATTTAATTGAGATTTTACCCTGAGAACGGCGGTGAGAAAGTCGACCACGGTAGCGGCGGGATAGTCCTGCTGC
>CAZVTK010000031.1:0-38097 GCA_964629765.1 uncultured Mesorhizobium sp. | reverse complement strand
GCTGCGGCAAGTCGACCTTCCTGCGCTGCCTCAACCGCATGAACGACACGATCGAGGGCTGCCGCGTCTCCGGCACGATCAGGCTCGACGGCGAGGACATCTACGACCGCGACCTCGACGTGGTGGAGCTGCGCGCGCGCGTCGGCATGGTGTTCCAGAAGCCCAATCCGTTCCCGAAATCGATCTTCGAGAACGTCGCCTACGGCCCGCGCATCCACGGCCTCGCCCGCAACCGGGCCGAGATGGACGAGATCGTGGAGGCGAGCCTGCGCCGCGCCTCGCTGTGGGAGGAGGTGAAGGACCGCCTCAACGAGCCGGGCACCGGCCTTTCGGGCGGCCAGCAGCAGCGCCTGTGCATCGCGCGCGCCATCGCCGTATCCCCCGAGGTGATCCTCATGGACGAGCCCTGCTCGGCGCTCGACCCGATCGCCACGGCCAAGATCGAGGAGCTGATCGACGAGCTGAAGCAGAACTTCACCATCGTCATCGTCACGCATTCGATGCAGCAGGCGGCGCGCGTGTCGCAGCGCACGGCGTTCTTCCATCTCGGCAATCTGGTCGAGGAAGGTCCGACGGACACGATCTTCACCAGCCCGAGGGAAAAGCGCACGCAGGACTACATCACCGGCCGGTTCGGCTGACCGGCGGCACGGAGAGAGCCACAATGAGCGAACACATCGTCTCGTCGTTCGACGACGAACTCGGGTATATCGACCGGCTGATCCGCGACATGGCCGACCATGCGGCCTTCATGACGCAGTCGGCGACGCGCTCGCTGACGACCTCGGACAACGCGCTCGCCCAGCGCGTCGTGTCCGAGGACGTGGTCATGGACGCGCGCCAGCGCGAGCTCGACGAGGCGGCGATCACGCTGATCGCCAAGCGCCAGCCGATGGCGCAGGACCTGCGCGCCGTCGTCGGCGCGCTGCGCATGGGCGCCGATCTGGAACGCATCGGCGATCTCGCCAAGAACATCGCCAAGCGCGTCGGCGCGGTCGGCGGCTCGCCGACGCCCAAGCAGCTCGCGGCCTCGATCGAATCCATGTCCGACCTCGTGCTCGGGCAGGTGAAGGGCGTGGTCGACCACTATGTGGCGCGCGACGCCGAGGCGCTGAAGCAGCTTCGCATCGACGACCAGCAGATCGACATCCGCTACACTGCGGTGTTCCGCGAGCTGCTGACCTACATGATGGAAGACCCGCGCAACATCACCGCCTGCACGCATCTGCTGTTCTGCGCCAAGAACCTGGAGCGGATCGGCGACCACGTCACCAACATCGCCGAGAACGCCTACTACGTCGTCACCGGCCAGCAACTGCCGACCCACCGTCCGAAGACGGACGAGACGGCGATGGCGCTGGCGGAGTAGCCTAGGCAATGGTCGCTCACGCTTCGACCCCCCTCTGGCCTGCCGGCCATCTCTCCCTCAAGGGGGGAGATCGGATTGCAGATACGATTTCGCGAATCGTCGATGGTTGGCGAAAGCAGAAATGGAAGCTGATCTCCCCCCTTGAGGGAGAGATGGCCGGCAGGCCAGAGGGGGGTGGAAAGCTCGGTACAAGGCGACCGTCATGATCGCCCCCAAGATCATGGTGGTGGAGGACGAGGAGCCGCTGGCCGTGCTCCTCAAATACAATCTGGAGGCCGAGGGCTACCAGGTCGAGACGATCGGGCGCGGCGACGAGGCGGAGCTGCGCCTTCAGGAGAACGTGCCGGACCTTCTGGTGCTGGACTGGATGGTGCCGGCCGTGTCCGGCATCGAGCTGTGCCGCCGCCTGCGCCAGCGCACCGAGACGCAGCGGCTGCCGATCATCATGCTGACCGCGCGCGGCGAGGAGAGCGACCGGGTGCGCGGCTTGCAGACGGGCGCCGACGACTATCTGGTCAAGCCGTTCTCGACGCCGGAATTCATCGCCCGCGTCCGCGCGCTGCTGCGCCGGGCCAAGCCGGAAGTGCTGTCCTCGGTGCTCAAGGTCGGCGACATCGTGCTCGACCGCGAGACGCATCGCGTCCATCGCGGCAAGAGCGAGATCAGGCTCGGGCCGACCGAGTTCCGCCTGCTCGAATTCATGATGCGGCACCCCGGCCGCGTGTTCTCGCGCGCCCAGCTTCTCGACAATGTGTGGGGCGAGACGATCTATATCGACGAGCGCACGGTGGACGTGCATGTCGGCCGCCTGCGCAAGGCGGTCAACAACGGCAAGCAGCCGGACGTGATCCGCACCGTGCGCGGCGCCGGATACTCGATGAACGAGACGTAGGCAGGGGCGGAGCGCCCTTCCTTCTCCCCTTGTGGGAGAAGGTGTCGCCGAAGGCGACGGATGAGGGGTGCTGGAAGGAATGAGGCGCTGGCGCCCGGCTAACACCCCTCATCCGTCTCGGCACTGCGTGCCGATCCACCTTCTTCTACAAGGGGAGAAGGGGGCGCTGTGCGCCGCCGTTCAGTCGGCGTCGCGGCGGGAGCCGGCGGGCGGGGCCGCCACCGCCTCGTCCAGCGCCGTCAGCGCGGTCATGGCGCTGCCCTCGCGGACGAGCGGCATCTCGTCCGGCTCCGTGGCGAAGGAGATGGCGCCCGAATGCTGGCCGCCGGCGGTCTGGGCGATCGCCTCGCGGATCGGCGCCTCCAGCATGTCGAAGGCGAGCGCGCCCGGCCCGACGATGGCCACCGGGGCGGGGTCGAACAGCGCGAACAGGCTGCCGAGCCCGTAGCCGATCGCCTCGCCGGCGCGCTGGAAGGCGGCGCGCTCGGGTCCGTCGGCGGCGCGGGCGCGCTCGGCCAGCGCCTCGATCTGCGCCTCCGGTATGTCGGCAGGCGGCGGATCGTCCTCGCCGCCGCCGGAAGCCGCGCGCACGAGCGCGTAATTGCCGGCATAGGCTTCCACGCAGCCGCGCCGCCCGCACCGGCACAGCGCGCCGCCGGGCCGGTGCACCATATGGCCGAACTCGCCGCCGGACGAATGCGTGCCGGTGAAGAGCTTGCCCTTCTGCATCAGGCCCATGCCGATGCCGTCCGACAGCATCACGGCGAAGAAATCGTCGCGGTAGCGCTGCGGCCAGCGCCATTTCAGCGCCACGGCGATCATGTTGCAGTCGTTCTGCACGGTCACCGGAACGTCGAAGCGTGCCGCCAGCAGCGGCCCGAAGGCGATGTCTCCATGCGGGGTGATCGGCGACCACAGCATGCGCGTGCCGGCAGCGTCGGTGATGCCCTGCACGGCGAGCGCGATGCGCGCGGGCGCCGGCCGGCCCTCGACGATATGCTCGATCGCCTCGACCACCGCGCCGACCAGCGCGTCGCGGTCCATCGTCAGCGTCGGCAGCCGGCGCAGATCCTCGGCGACCATGACGCCGTCATAGCCGATCAGCGTGGTCCAGAGCTGGTTCAGCGTCAGCACCGCGACCGCGACGAAGGCGCGCGCGGGATTGAGCCCCAGCGCCACCTGCGGCCGCCCGCGGCGGGCAAGCGCCCCTTCCGCCGGCTTGACCTCGGCGAGGATGTCCTCGGCGATCAGGTCGGCGCAGATCGCCGAAATGGTGGAGTTGGAGAGCCCGGTCGCCGCCGCGATCTCGGTGCGCGACGGCTGGCCCAGCCTGCGCACCGCCGCCAGCACCATGGCGCGGTTGCGCCGCCGCAGATCGTCGTGGCGCACGCCGACCGTCATGCCAGATTTCCTCCCGCGCCGAAGCGTCCCGTCGCCCCCGATTCCGTCGCTGGGCGGCGGGTGTCGCATGTCCGGCGGCGCAACGCGATATTGACATAGCCCTTTCTCTGAGTCATTAATTTTTTCGAGGCTCGAAATAATGAGCTTCACGGACCCGGTCCTGAACGTCACGCGCCCCACGGCGCAGGGAGGAACATCATGAAGCGTTTCGCAACCGCCATGCTGGCGGGTGTTGCCATGTCGCTTTCGCTGGCGGGCGTCGCCGCGGCGAAGGACAAGATCGTCGGCGTATCCTGGTCGAACTTCCAGGAAGAGCGCTGGAAGACCGACGAGGCGGCCATAAAGGCGGCCCTCGAAGCGGCCGGCGACAAGTACATCTCGGCCGACGCCCAGTCGAACCCGGGCAAGCAGCTCACCGACGTCGAGAGCCTGATCGCGCAGGGCGCCAACGCGCTCATCATCCTGGCGCAGGACGCCTCGGCCGTCGGGCCGGCGGTGGAGAAGGCGGTCGCGGAAGGCATTCCGGTGGTCGCCTATGACCGCCTGATCGAGAATGCCGACGCCTTCTACCTGACCTTCGACAACAAGGAAGTCGGCCGCCTGCAGGCGCGCGGCGTCTACGCCGTCAAGCAGGAGGGCAATTTCGTCTTCATCAAGGGCAGCGGCGCCGACCCGAACGCCAACTTCCTCTTCGAGGGCCAGGTCGAGGTGCTGAAGGAAGCCCTCGATTCCGGCAAGATCAAGAATGTCGGCGAGGCGTATACGGACGGCTGGCTGCCGGCCAACGCGCAGCGCAACATGGAGCAGTTCCTGACCGCCAACAACAACAAGATCGACGCCGTGGTCGCCTCCAACGACGGCACGGCCGGCGGCGCCATCGCGGCGCTGGCGGCGCAGGGCCTCGCCGGCTCGGTCCCGGTCTCGGGCCAGGACGGCGACCATGCCGCGCTGAACCGCATCGCGCTCGGCACGCAGACCGTGTCGGTGTGGAAGGACGCGCGCGAGCTCGGCAAGGCCGCGGCGCAGATCGCCTCGGCGCTGGCCGACGGCACCGCGCTCGACGCGGTTCCCGGCGCCGGCAAGTTCACCACGCCGGGCGGCGTTGAGGTCAACTCCATGTTCCTCGCTCCGGTAGCGATCACCAGGGACAACCTGAACGTCGTCATCGACGCCGGCTGGGTTGCCAAGGATGTGGTCTGCCAGGGCGTCGCCGCCGGTTCGGTCGCCGCCTGCAACTGATCGGGCACTCGCCGAACGCAACAACCCGACGCCGCGGTTTGACGAAAGCCGCGGCGTTTCTCTAAGGTGAATGACCGCAAACGCGCCGGAGAGCGCCTGCGGCCGGGAGGATGGCATGACCGATGCAGCCACCGACGCGCCCGTCGACCGGGCGCGCGCGAGCGAAAGCAACCCGCTGACGCGCTTCCTGCAAGCGACCGAGCTCGACACGCGCATGCTCGGCATGGTCGCCGCGCTCGTCGTCATCTGGGTCGGCTTCCACATCCTGTCCGGCGGGCTGTTCCTGACGCCGCGCAATCTGTGGAACCTGTCCGTCCAGTCCGCCTCGGTCGCCATCATGGCGACGGGCATGGTGCTGGTCATCGTGACGCGCAACATCGACCTGTCGGTCGGCTCGCTGCTCGGCTTCATCGGCATGATCATCGGCGTCACGCAGGCGCAGATCCTGCCCCAGCAGCTCGGCCTGCCGCTCGGCAACGGCTGGATATGGATCATCGCGCTGCTGGTCGGCGTGGTGGTGGGCGTCGGCATCGGCGCCTTTCAGGGCTTTCTCGTCGCCTATGCGGCGATTCCCGCCTTCATCGTCACGCTGGGCGGATTGCTGATCTGGCGCGGCGCCGCGTGGTGGGTCACCAGCGGCCAGACGGTGGCGCCGATGGACGCGACCTTCCGGCTGCTCGGCGGCGGGCCCGAAGGGGCCATCGGCGCGACGTGGAGCTGGATCGCCGGCATCGTCGCCTGCATCGCCGTGGTGCTGCTGCTCCTGTCGGCGCGACGCCAGCGCCAGCGCTTCAGCTTCCCGCTGCGTCCGCTCTGGGCGGAGGTGTTTCTGGGGGTCGTCACCTGCGGGGTGATCCTCGGCGCGATCTCAGTCGCCAACTCCTATCCGTGGCCGATCGGCATCGTGCGGCGCTACTATCAGGGCCTCGGCCAGGACGTGCCGGAGGGCGCCTTCATCGCGCACGGCATCGCGATCCCGGTGCTGATCGCCATCGCGGTCGGCGTGGTCATGACCTTCATCGCCACCCGCACGCGCTTCGGCCGCTACGTCTTCGCCATCGGCGGCAACCCCGAGGCGGCGCTGCTGGCCGGCATCAACACCAAATGGGTGACGATGAAGATCTTCATGCTGATGGGCCTGCTGGTGGCCATCGGCAGCTCGATCTCCACGGCCCGCCTCAACGCCGCCACCAACGCCACCGGCACGCTGGACGAGCTCCTGGTGATCGCGGCCGCGGTCATCGGCGGCACCTCGCTGTCGGGCGGCGTCGGCACCGTCGCCGGGGCCATGCTCGGCGCGGTGCTGATGCAATCGCTGGCGTCCGGCATGGTGCTGCTCGGCGTCGACGCGCCGTTGCAGAACATCGTGGTCGGCGCGGTGCTGGTGGTCGCCGTCTGGCTCGACACGATCTACCGCAGGCGGGTGGGATAGGAGCGACGAACATGAACGCACGTTCCCATGAGAAACGGGCCCACGAGAATCGGGCTCGCGAGACCCGTACGGGCACTCCGCTGGTGGAGCTGAAGAACATCTCCATCGCCTTCGGCGGCATCCGCGCCGTCGACGACGCCTCGGTCGATCTCTACCCCGGCGAGGTGGTGGCCCTGCTCGGCCACAACGGCGCGGGCAAGTCGACGCTGATCAAGATCCTGTCCGGCGCCTACCGGCGGGATGCGGGTCAGATCGTCGTCAACGGCCAGGAAGCGCAGATCAGCAATCCGCGCGACGCCAAGCGCCACGGCATCGAGACGATCTACCAGACGCTGGCGCTGGCCGACAATGTGGACGCGGCCGCCAACCTGTTCCTCGGCCGCGAGCTGAAGACCGCCTGGGGCACGCTGGACGACGTCGCCATGGAGGCCGAGGCGCGCAAGGTGATGGGCCGGCTCAACCCGCGCTTCGTGCGCTTCAAGGAGCCGGTGATCAAGCTTTCGGGCGGCCAGCGGCAGTCGGTGGCCATCGCGCGCGCCATCCTCTTCAACGCGCGCATCCTGATCATGGACGAGCCGACCGCGGCACTGGGGCCGCAGGAGACGGCGCAGGTGGGCGAGCTGGTCAAGCAGCTCAAGTCGGAAGGCATCGGCATCTTCCTGATCAGCCACGACATCCACGACGTGTTCGACCTCGCCGACCGCGTCTGCGTGATGAAGAACGGGCAGGTGGTCGGCACGGCCAGGACCACCAACGTCACCAAGGACGAGGTGCTCGGCATGATCATCCTGGGCAAGTGCCCGCCCGGCGCGACGCCGGGGCCGGGCGCGATGAAGGCGGCGGCCTGAGCGCCGCGGCGGCCGCCGCCCTCGGGATCGTTGCGCTCAGGCGGGGCCGAGCAGGAACACGACGCCGAGCAGGGCGAAGGTGAGAGCCAGCCCGGCGCTGCAATAGCGGTAGACGCCGGTCCCGGCGCGCGGCGCGAAGCCCAGGGCGTCGTCGGTTTCCATGACCATGGCGATGCGGGCGGCGGCCTCGGCGCGGCCGAGTTCGCTGGCGCGGTGCGCATTGCCGGCGGGACGCAACAGTGCTGCCATCGGGGCCGCCATCGGGGGTCCTCCTCGTCGCTCCTCGACGGCGAGTGTGAACGCGCCGGGTTCACGCCGGGTTAAGGCCGCAGTTGCCCGATCATGGTGCAAGACGGCGCTGAGGGAGATCCACGGGCGCGGATCTCCCTCACCGCCTTCCGGCGGAACGGTTCCTCGTACCCGCTTCGCCGAAAAGGGTCAGGCCGCCGCCGCCTTGGCCTGGCGGTCGAAGAACAATGCCTGGCTGATCAGCGCCTTCACCATGTCCGGATTGAACGGCTTGGTGACCAGGAAGGTCGGCTCGGGGCGTTCGCCGGTCAGCAGCCGCTCGGGGAAGGCGGTGATGAAGATGACGGGCACGGGCGTCATGCCGAGGATCTCGTTGACGGCGTCGATGCCGGACGACCCGTCGGCGAGCTGGATGTCGGCCAGCACCATTTTCGGGCGCTTGGTGACGAACAGCTTCGTCGCTTCCGCATGGGTACGGGCGGTTCCGACGACGCGGTGGCCGAGGCTCTCGACCATCTCCTCGATGTCCATGGCGATCAGCGGCTCGTCCTCGATGACGAGGATGTCGGTGGCGACCTGCCGCGAAATCTCTCGGCTGGCCTCGCCGATCAGCTCGCCGAACTCGGCCTCGTCGACCGCCAGCACCTCGGCGGCCTCGGATTCGCTGAACCCTTCGACCGCGACCAGAAGGAACGCCTGCCGCGCGCGCGGGGCGAGGGCGGCGAGATTGGCCTGCGCGCTGCGCTCCCAGGGCGCCGCGCCGCCGGTGTCGGGAATGCGGATGTCGAGGGCGGTGAAGAGGCGGGCGAACAGGCGATAGAGCGCGATGCGGTCGCTCGACGCCTTCGGGAAGATGCTCACATCGGCGATGATTGCCTCGAGCAGCGCGGCGACGAGCGCGTCGCCGCTCGCCTGGGAGCCGGAAACGGCGCGGGCGAAGCGGCGCAAATAGGGCAGATGCGGGGCAATCGATGCTGACAAACTCATGAAAGGTCTCCGTGAAAGGCCTTGCGAACCGGTCCTCCCCGGACACTGGCCCGGACGCTGGTTCGACCGGAAAACGGGCGCCGCCAAAAAAAGTTCCTTCGCCCGGGAACTTTTTTATCAGACCGGCGTTTTGGCTCCAACCGGCGTACGGCGGGTCGCGTTTTGGCGCGCCCATCGACCGCCGCGAACCGGATGCGGCACCGGCCAAGGGCGCCATTAGGCAGACATGATGGGGCAGATATGACGGGCATGAAAGACAGATCCGGCAAAGGCCAGAGCGGCTCCGGCAAGGCCGATGGCCTCGGGACGAATTCCGAGATCGGCCGCAAGCTCAAGCAATATTACGACGAACTGGTCACGGAGCAGGTTCCCGACCGCTTCATGGACCTGCTGAAGCAGCTCGAGGGCAAGGAAACCGCCCCCGGCGAGACGAAGGAGCGTTCATGAGCGCGCCCGAGCCGAGCTTCCGCGACGACCTGATCAAGGCGATCCCCAGCCTGCGGGCCTTCGCCATCTCGTTGAGCCAGAAGAGCGACCGGGCCGACGACCTCGTGCAGGAAACGCTGGTCAAGGCGTGGGACAAGCAGGCCAGCTTCCAGATGGGCACCAACCTCAAGGCGTGGCTGTTCACCATCCTGCGCAACGAGTTCTACTCGCAGATGCGCAAGCGCGGCCGTGAGGTGCAGGACAGCGACGGCGTCATCACCGCCGGCGTCGCCATCCATCCGGGGCAGCAGGGCGCGATCGACCTCAAGGATTTCCGCAAGGCGCTGGAAACCCTGCCGGAAGACCAGCGCGAGGCCATCGTCCTGATCGGGGCCTCGGGCTTCTCCTACGAGGAGGCCGCGGAAATCTGCGGCTGCGCCGTCGGCACCATCAAGAGCCGCGTCAGCCGCGCCCGCAGCCGCCTGCAGGAAATCCTCGGCATCGACGGCGAGGGCGACTACGGTCCCGACGCCATCGCCGCGCAGGTTCTCGGCTCGGTGGCCGTGGTCTGAGCCCGGGTCCAAGCGCCGGCCGGCGCGCGCTCGTCACCTGCCGAATCCGGGCAGGATGTTGCTGGCGGCGGCATAGACGACCAGCAGCGCGGGGATGGCGATGAAGCCGCCGATCGGACCCCATATCCAGATCCAGAAGGCCAGCGCCAGCAGCACCACGAAGGGGTTGAGGGTGAGCGTGCGGCCGATGATTGTCGGCGTGACGAACTGCGCCTCGACGAGGTTGACCGCCATGTAGGCCAGCACCGGCACGAAGGCGCCGCCGAGGCCGTCATAGGTCGTCAGCCCGACGAGGAACAGGATCAGCGCCATGATGGCCGGGCCGAGATAGACGACGAAGTTGAGGAAGCCGGCGAGCGCGCCCCACAGGAAGGGCTGCGGCACGCCGGCCGCCCACAGGGCCGCGCCGGTCGTCAGCCCGAGCCCGACATTGATCGCCGTGATCGACAGCAGGTAGCGGGAGACCATCGTTTCCACGTCGCGGAAGATGTGGGCGACGCGCCAGCGCAGGCGGCGCCCGATGCACAGGCGCAGGATGGCGGTGCGCGTGCGGGCACGGGTCGCCACGAAGAAATAGAGACTGGCCAGAAAGAGCAGGAACTGCGCGCCGATGGCCGGGGCCACGAAGGCGACGCTCTCCATCGGCAGCCCTTCCTCGACCGACACCGAAAGCCCCTCCGCGCCCATGGCCTCGCGGAGCTGGTCGCGCACGCCCTTGATCATCTCCAGCGGCTGCCTGAGCTCGGACAGGCGCTCCTGAAGCACCGACCAGATTTGCGGGGCGCGGTCCAGCCACATGGCGAGCGGCGCCGCCAGCGCGCCGAAGAAGGCGAGCATCACGACCACGAAGACGATGGTGACGGCGAGCGCGGAGACGGGCTGCGGGGCGCCGGCGCGCTCAAGGCGCGTCGCCAGCGGCCCGAGCATCAGGCCGATGACGACGGCCAGCGCGACCGGGGCCAGAAGGAACTCGCCCGCCTCCAGCGCGAACACCGCGGCGACGAGACCGAGCAGGATCGCCGCGGCCTGCGCGCCGCGCGCCAGGACCAGCTCGACATCGAGCCGCGGCGGGAGCCGCATGACGGGGGATCGCGGCGGCAGCCGCACGACGGGCGGCGGCGCGCTTTTCGGCGTCTTCATGGGGGATTTTCCGGCTGGACTTGCCCGGGGAAACGCATTTTCATGAGAACGGTTCCGCAACCCGGCGGCCTCGCGTGGAACCCGGCGGCCGATGGCGCGTTGAACGGGCTTCGAGGGACCGGCTTTCTGCACAGGAGATTTCCGTCATGGCAACGACGAAGAGCGGCGCTGCGAAGACCGAGGCCAGCGCCGATGGGCGCCCGATCGAGGACGACATCGCCGAATTGCGCGCCGAGATCGCGGCGCTCGCCCGCCAGATAAGCGCGCTCGGCGAAAAGTCCGCCAGCACGGCGCGGCGCGCCGCCGCCGAGGGCGTCGAGCAGTTGCGCGCGCAGGGCGAGGCGAAGCTGTCCGAGCTGCGCGACAGCGCCGCCGACATGGAGGCGCGGATCACGCAGACCGTGCATGAAAAGCCGGTGACATCGCTGGCGATCGCGGCGGGCATCGGCTTCCTCTTCGCGCTGATCGCGCGGCGCTGAGGCGCTGCGGCGGGGGAGCATGAACCTTTCCTTCCTGATCGCACTGCTCACCGGCGAGGCGGCCGATGTCGCGGCGCGGGCGCGCCGCAGCGCCGTGACCTATCTGGTCGCGGCGCTGGCCGCCGTGCTCGGGCTCGTCTTTCTGCTGGTCGCCGGCTTCATCTTCGTGTCGGAGAATCTGCGCCTCGGGCCGCTGAATACGGCGCTGGCCATGGGCGGCGGCTTTCTGGCGCTGGCGCTGATCGTGCTCGTCTTTCACCGCGTCCGCGCCAAGGCGCGGGCCCGGCGCGCGCGCGAAAGGCGGCAGGGCGACCTCAAGGCCGCTGCCGGCGCAGCCATGATCGCCGCCCTGCCGGCCCTGCTGGCGCGGCGCGGCGGGCTCGCCGCGCTGGCGCTGCCGGCGGTGGCGGCCGTCGCGCTTGCCATCTGGCGCGAGAACGCGCGGCCCAAAAACGACGACGACGACGTGGACTGAAGCGTCTTCCTGTCCGCCGGCCTGTCGCGCGATGCCGCGCGGGAACCGGCGAGCGGCCTTCGCGTTGGTGTGTTTCCAACCACGCCAAGGAGGCCGGCATGGCAACCACCCGACCCAGTGACGAGCGCGAGGCCGTGCCTCCGCGCGCCCCGCAGAATGTGTCGCCGGTGCGCGCCCGGCAGGGGCGGCTCGGCGTGCAGGTGCTGTTCGTGCTCGTCGCCGCTCTCGTCCTGGCGATGTTCGCCTGGTGGGCGGCGGAACTGTTCGGCGCCGGAATCGCGCCGCCTGCCGCGCAGCAGGTCGGCGATCCCGCCACGGTGAACCCTGAGCCGGCGAACTGACGCGCGGGCGGCTACGCGCCGCTGTTTTGGATCACGGGCAGCAGCACCTTCAAGGCGCCCTCGTGCGACCTGAGCACGGTGCGCGGCTCCAGTTCGCACAGTTCGCCGTCGATGGCCGCGCGCATGCGCCGGTGGCGGGAGAGCACGTCGAGGACCAGGGAGCCGGCGCGGTGGATCTCCACCTGCGGGTTGGCGTCCCAGCTTCCCCGCGCCAGATGCAGGAAGAACCGCGCCACGTCGCTGCGCCGCTGCATGCGCGCGACATAGATGCCGAGCTCGCCGCGGTCGGGCATGTCGGCATAGGGCAGGTGGCCTTCGCCGAACAGATTGTTGGAGACGCCGAGGCTGGAAGTCCTGGCGAGGAGCTCGGTGGCGCCCATCTCCAGCTTCACCGTCAGCGAGGGCGGGTTGCGCAGCGTCTGCATGGCCGCCGCGGCGGAGGCGCGGATCTTGCCCCAGCGCGAGCCGTAGTCGGCCGCCTCGCGCCGCTCCACCAGGTCGGGGTGCATGCCGATGGAGAACTGGTGGACGAAGGGGCGGCCGTTGGCGCTGGCGACGTCGACCGCGTGGGACCGCCCGGTCGCGAAAGCCGCCACCGCCGCGTCGAGGTCGAGCGGTATGCCGAGCCCGCGCGCGAAGAGGTTCATCGTGCCGGCCGGCAATATGGCCAGCAGCCTGTCTTTGTTCATCAGCGCGGCGGCGGCCGCCGAAACCGTGCCGTCGCCGCCGCCCGGCATCATCACGTCGACGGTGCGGCGGCGGGCAGCCTTGGCCAGCGCGTCGACCAATTCGGCGCCGCCGACGATCTCGGCATCGAGCGTGTGGCCGGCTTCCTCCAGCACGGCCCGGCTGCGGCCGACGAAAGCTTCGATGTCGAGCGTGCGCAAGGTGCCGCCGTCGCGGTTGAGGATCGCGAGGAAACGCATGTGGGACTCCGCAAGGACGGTTCGCCGGAACGTCCTGCCCCGGCGAAGGTTCCGCGGATGGGGGGGACGGCGGCGTCGGTCGCACCGTGGAACCCGATCGGGCCCGTGGCGTTGTGACATCAGCAACAAGCGGCACCGCGCCGCGCGGTGCCCCGGACGCGGTGCCCCGGACTGGGGGAGCCGGTACGACAACACCAATCAGGAGTGACCCACATGGCACGCAACCTTTTGGCTACGACTGCAATTGCGGCGCTGCTCACTACCGGCGCTTACGCCCAGACCACGCCCGCACCCGCGCCCACGCAGCCGGGCATGACCATGCCGACGGAAGCCGCGCCCATGGTGAAGAAGGCGGAAGGCCACCTCGCCTCCAACATCATCGGCGAGACCGTCTATAACGGCTCCGGCAACGACGCCCAGAACATCGGCCGCGTCAACGACATCGTCATCGGGCCCGACGGCCAGCTCAAGGCGATCGTGGTCGGCGTCGGCGGCTTCCTCGGCCTCGGCCAGAAGAACGTCGCGCTGGAGTGGAACGTCGCGCAGTGGGTGGAGCGCGACAACGACGAATTCATCGTCATCGAAACCACGGCCGACGCGCTGAAGGCGCTGCCCGAGTTCGATCTCGCAGCCTACCAGTTCGGCCCGGCCGATGCGCAGGTCGGCCAGACCGAGCCGGCGACGGCGGAGGAGCTGAACAAGGCGCAGCAGGCGGCGCAGGCCGAGGCCGCGACCGACACTGCGACCGATACGATGGCGCAGGCCCCGACGCCCGCTCCGATGCCGGCCCCCGCAGCCGGCACCGACACCACGACCACCGCCGCCATCGACCGCTCGTCGCTGAACGCCGTGACGGTAGAGCAGATCCGTGCCGAGGATTTCGTCGGCACCACGGTCTACGGCGCCAATGACGAGAATGTCGGCGAGGTCGGCGACATCATCATGTCCGCAAACGGCGGCGCGGTCGACGCGGTGATTCTCGATGTCGGCGGGTTCCTCGGCATCGGCGAGAAGGAAGTCGCGCTCGGCCTCGACAACCTCACCTTCATGTCGGATTCGGACGGCAGGATGTATGTCTATACGAACCTGACCAAGGAGCAGCTCGAGGCGCAGCCCGCCTTCGACGAAACCGGCTACGCGACCGACCGCGACAGCATGCGCATCGTGGTGCCGAACTGAGCCCATCGCGATCCGCACGCACGAAGGAAGGCCCGCCCTGCGCGGGCCTTTCTCGTGTGCGAGGGCGAGCTGAAAACCGGGGATCGTTCACCAATACAGCACGGACCATGCTGCGTTCGGCCCGTTTCGCTTGACGACGCGCTGCGCCACATTTGCCCCCGAGGCGGCCGCGGGGCCGCAAACGGAGCGGAGCAAGCCATGCTCAGGCAGATCAAGGGGCTGCACCACGTCACGTCGATGGCGCGGGATGCGGCCGAAAACAACGCCTTCTTCACCGGCACGCTCGGCCTGCGCCGGGTCAAGAAGACCGTCAATTTCGACGCGCCGGACGTCTATCACCTCTATTACGCAGACGAGCACGGCACGCCGGGCTCTGTGATGACCTACTTTCCGTTCCCCAACATCGTGCGCGGCCGCCCGGGCGCCGGCGAGGTCGGCACCACGGTCTTTTCGGTGCCGCGGGGCTCGCTCGGCTGGTGGCAGACGCATCTGGCCGGCAAGGGCGTGCAGGGCCTGTCGCGGACCGAGCGCTTCGGGCAGCAGAGGCTGGATTTCGCGGGCCCCGACGGCGACGGCTTCGCGCTGGTCGAGATGGCCGGCGATGCGCGGCCGGGCTGGACCGGCGGCAGCGTGCCGGACGAGGCGGCGATCCACGGCTTCCACTCCGTCTCGATGCGCCTGCAGGACGCCGGCGCGACGGCGGAGCTGCTGAAATTCATGGGCTACGAGCAGATAGAGCAGTCCGGCAACGTCCGCCGCTTCGCGGTTCCCGGCGGCAACGGCGCCGACACGGTCGACATCGAGACGCTGCCGATGCTGAATTTCGCACGTCAGGGCGCCGGGTCCGTGCATCACGTCGCCTTCGCTGTGGAGAACCGCGCGAAGCAGCTCGAAGTGCGCAAGGCGCTGATGGACACCGGCTATCAGGTGACGCCGGTCATCGACCGCGACTATTTCTGGGCGATCTATTTCCGCACGCCGGGCGGCGTGCTGTTCGAGGTCGCCACCAACGAGCCCGGCTTCGACCGCGACGAGGACACGGCGCATCTGGGCGAGGCGCTGAAGCTGCCCGGCCAGCACGCGCATCTGCGCCCCTATCTGGAGAAGCATCTCCAGCCTCTCGCGTAATACGCCCGGAGCAGCCATGCCCACCGATTCCTACATCCACATCAAGCGGCCCGGCGTGCCCGGGGGCCCGCTGGTCCTTGCCTTTCACGGCACGGGGGCGGACGAGAGCCAGCTTGCCGGCCTTGCCGGCGAGCTGGTGCCGGGCGCGACCGTCGTGTCGCCGCGCGGCGACGTTTCCGAACAGGGCGCGGCGCGCTTCTTCAGGCGCACCGGTGAGGGCGTCTACGACATGGCCGATCTGGCGCGGGCGACGCAGAAGATGGCCGGCTTCGCGCGTGCCCATCGCGACGCCGCCCAGCCTGAAGCGCTGCTCGGCATCGGCTATTCCAACGGGGCGAACATCCTCGCCTCGGTCGTGTTCGCCGAGCCCGACCTGTTCGACGCGGTGGTGCTGATGCACCCGCTGATCCCGTTCGAGCCGCGTTTCGCCGGCTCGCCGGCCGGCCGGAAGGTGCTGATCACCGCCGGGCGGCGCGACCCGATCTGCCCGCCTGCCATAACCGAAAGGCTGGGCGCCGCCCTTGCGGCGGAAGGGGTGAGGGTCGACACTCTGTGGCACGAGGGCGGGCACGAGGTCCGGCCGGCCGAGATCGAAACAGCCCGGCGTTTTCTCGCGTCATGGGCAAAGACAGGAGAGACCGGATGAGCGAGATCAGGCGCGAGGAGAACGGCTCGAAGGGCCGCTACGTCATCGAGGGACCAAACGGCGAGGTGGCGGAGATCACCTACTCGCGCACCAGCCCGGCGCTGATCATCATCGACCACACCGAGGTGCCTGACGCGTTTCGCGGGCAGGGCGTCGGCGCGCGGCTGGTGGCGCAGGCGGTCGAGGACGCGCGCACTGCCGGCGCGAAGATCATCCCGCTGTGCCCCTTCGCGGCGGCCCAGTTCCGCCGCCATGCGGGAGACTGGGCCGACGTGCTGAGCCAGTAGCTACTTCGCCGCCTTTGCCCGCTCGATCGCCTCGACGATCATCCTGCGGGCGAAGGCGGCGTCATGCCAGCCGCCGATCTTGACCCACTTGCCGGGCTCCAGATCCTTGTAATGCTCGAAGAAGTGTTCGATCTGCTGGAGCGTGATCTCCGGCATGTCGGTGTAGTTGGACACCTTCTCGTAGCGGCGCGTGAGCTTCGGGGAGGGCACGGCGATGACCTTCTCGTCCTGCCCCGCATTGTCCTCCATGATGAGGACGCCGATGGGCCGCACGTTGATGACGCAGCCAGGCACCAGCTCGCGCGTGTTGCAGACCAGCACGTCGATGGGGTCGCCGTCGCCCGAGAGCGTGTGCGGCACGAAGCCGTAATTCCCCGGATAGTTCATCGGCGTATAGAGGAAGCGGTCGACCACGAGGACGCCGGCCTCCTTGTTCATCTCGTACTTGATGGGCTGGCCGCCGAGGGGCACCTCGACGATGACGTTCACGTCTTCCGGCGGGTTGTTGCCGATGGCGATGGCGTCGATGCGCATGGCCTGGTCCCCTTGTTCCGACCACGGGCCGCGGGCCGGCCCGGACGTGCAGCCCTATACCAGCCCATGTTGCGTTGCAACATGGCGGTGCCGCGGCAGGATGATGCTGAACACCGTGCCGGAGGGGTTGCCGTCGCCGACCGCGATGCGGCCGCCATGGCGGGCGATCACGTCGCTGACGATGGTGAGCCCGAGGCCGGCGCCGCGATCGGACGGGCGCACGCGGTAGAACGGCTCGAACACGCGGTCGCGATGCCCGGCGGCGATGCCCTGCCCCTGGTCGGCGATGGTGAGCACGCCGTCGGGGTCGATCCCGAGCGTGATCGTACCGCCGCCGCCGCCATAGGCGATGGCGTTCTGCAACAGGTTGACGACGACGCGCTCCAGCGCCGGCCGGTCGCCGCGCACGACGAAATGCGCCAGCGCGCTGTCGAAGCCGAACTCGTAGCCGGCGGCGATGGCCAGCGGCGCGATGTCGGACGCCACGCCGCGCGCCAGCTCCACCAGGTCGAGCTCGGCCATGGCCTGCGGCGAGTGGTCGAGCCGCTGGGTGTCCAGGAGCTGCTCGGCGAGGTTGCCCAGGCGGGCGATGTCGAGGAGAAGCCGCCGATCGCGCTCCGCGCCCGGCGGGGAGGTCTCCACGCGAGTTTGCAGGATCGCGATCGGCGTCTTCAGCTCGTGCGCGGCGTCGGCGAGGAAGCGGCGCTGGCGCGCGAACCCCTCGTCGAGGCGGCCGAGCGCGGTGTTCACCGCCTTCACCAGCGGCACGATCTCGCGGGGAACGCCGTCCTCGGGCAGCCGCGTGCCGCGCTCGCCGACGTCGATGGTGGCGGCCAGCGTGGCGGCGCGCTCGACGCCGCGAAACTCGCGGCGGATGATCCATGCGATGGCCACCACCGCCACCAGCGCGAGGGTGAGCACGATGGGCACGATGGCGCGGGCCGTGGTCTCCAGCGCCGCCTGTCCGATCGTCTGGAGCCGGCCGCCGCCGGTCAGCACGTAGACCTTGCCGGCCTGCGTGGTCTTCACGCGCAGCGCGGCGGCATGGCCGGCGGCGGCGGTGGCGGCCGCGATGTTGCTGGTGCCGAAAGCGGTCAGGTCGTCGGCGACCGATCTCAGCGACGCCGGCACCCTTCCCTCCAAGATGCGCTGCCCGCGCTCGTCGGCCACCACGTACCAGAAGTCCGGCGAGGCGCTTCTCAGCGCCTCGAGCTGCGCGGTCGGCTCGACGGCCAGCGTTCCGTCGGGCAGCCGGCGCAGGGCATCCACCAGCACTTCGGGATCACGCATCTGCACCACCGCGCCGTCCATTCCGTAGCGCAGGATCAGCCCGTAGACGCCGGCCGCGGTGACGATGCAGATGCCCAGCGCCTGAAGCAGCACCAGCCTGTAGGTGAGCCGGACGCGCAGCGAGCGGTTGCGGCCGGGAACGCTCATGCCGCCTGCCTGATGAGGTAGCCGATGCCGCGTATGGCGTGGATCTCGACCCTGGCGCCGGCGTCGGCGAGCCTGCGCCGCAGCCGCGAGATGTGGGCGTCAAGCGTGTTGGAGGCGATGGCGTCGTCGAAGCCGAACACCGCTTCCTCCAGCGCCGCGCGGGCGACGGAGCGGCCGCTGCGGCGCAGCAGCGCCTCCAGCACCAGCAGCTCGCGGCGCGGCAGGTCCAGCGGCGCGCCGCCGACCTCCACGGCGTGGCCTTCGAGGTCCAGCGTCACATTGGCGAGCGAGAGCGGCTCCATGCGCAGCTCGGTCGGCCGGCGCAGCACGGCGCGCAGCCGCGCCATCAGCTCGTCGGAGGAGAAGGGTTTCGACAGATAGTCGTCGGCCCCGGCGTCGAGGCCGGCGATGCGGTCCTCGGTGGCGCCCAGCGCCGACAGCATGATGACGGGCGTGTGCCGCGCCGCCGCGCGCAGCAGCGGCACCAGCTCGAGCCCGTCGCCGTCCGGCAGCTTGCGGTCGAGCAGCACGACGTCGTGGTCGGCCGCCCGGATCGCCTCCCGCGCCACCGCGAGCGAGCGCGCGGTGTCGACGACCATGCCGCGGGCGCGCAGCACGCCGGCCAGCATCGCCGCCATCTCCGGTTCGTCCTCGACAAGAAGCAGACGCATCGCATTACCGCCTTCGTTGCGTGGGAATAGGCTGCAAAGATTGCATTACCATTGCGGAGGACCGTTGCGCAGGCGCGCCTCGCCGGACGCAATGCTCTCGCAATGTTCGCCGTCTATTGCGCCGCAACCGAGAATGGACAGTCAGGTTCGGGCAGGTCCGCGCGGCTGTCGGCGCGTCCCCCGATGCCAGCAAGAACCGTCCCGCCAGGAACCGCCCAGCAGGAACCGTCATGAACGCCCCGATCCGTCCCGACCTTCAGAACGTGCGGCCCGTGCCGGTCGTGCAGGAGCCCGCAGCCCCCGCGCCGCGCGCGCGCCGCCGCCGCTGGCCGTGGCTCGTGCTGCTCCTGCTGGCCGTGGCGGGCGGGGCCTATGTCTACCAGACACGCCTTGCGCCGCAGGAGCAAGCCGCGCAGCCGGAAGCGCCGGCCCCCGAGATGGTGATGCGGCTCAGCGCCATGGAGGTGGCGACGGTGACGCCGTCGCGCCTGCGCGAGAGCGTGCGCGTCTCCGGCTCGCTGGCACCGGCCCGGCAGGCCGCGCTGACGGCGCAGAGCGGCGGGCGCGTCGAGACGATCTCGGTGCGGCCGGGCGAGGCGGTCGCGGAAGGCGAGGTCGTCGCCCAGCTCGACACCGCCAACACCCGCACCCAGATCGCCCAGCAGGAAGCGGCGATCGCCGCCACGCAGGCGCAGCTCGACCTAGCGGAGCGGCAGCTCGCCTCCACCCAGTCGCTGGCGGAAAAGGGCCTGGCGTCCGCGTCGGTGCTCGAAAGCGCGCAGTCCAACGTCAATGCCCTGCGCGCCAACCTTGCCGCGCAGCGGGCGGCGCTCGACGGAATCCGGCTGTCGCTGGAGCACGCCACCATCGTCGCGCCGTTCGCGGGCATCGTCTCGGCGCGCAATGTCGATCCGGGTCAGACCATCGGCGCCGGCTCGACCATCGCGACGCTGGTCGACCTCACCGCGATGGAGGCGCAGGCGCTAGCGCCGCTGAGCGCGGCGTCGGCGCTGGCGGTGGGGCAGCGGGCCGAGCTCAGTGTCGAGGGTTTTCGCGGCCGCGTGTTCGAGGCGCAGATCGGCCGCATCAACCCGGTCGCGGCCGAGGGCACGCGTTCGATCCGCATCTACCTGACGCTGGACAACGCCGACGGCGTGCTGCGGGGCGGCATGTTCCTGTCGGGCAACGTGATCGTGGCGTCGAAGGAGGGTGCGCTCGCGGTGCCCGCCGCGGCGCTGCGGACCGATGGCGGCGACCACGTGCTCGCCGTCGAGAACGGGCGGCTGGTGCGCAAGCCCGTCACGCGCGGGACGGAGTGGAACCGCGGCAGGCTCGTGGAAGTCGGCGGCCTCGAGGCCGGCACGACCATCGTCGCCGTCGCCCTGCCCGAGCTCCAGCCCGGCACGGCGGTGTCGCTGGAGAACTGAACAATGTTCCTCACACGCATCAGCGTCTCGCAGCCGGTGTTCGCCACCATGGTCATGGTGGCGATCATGGTGTTCGGCTTCTATTCCTACCTGCGCCTGCCGGTGGAGCAGTTTCCCGAGATCGACTTCCCCGTGGTGGCCGTGGTCGTCTCCTATCCCGGCGCATCGCCGGAGGCGGTCGAGAGCGACGTCGTCAAGCCGATCGAGAACGTGGTCAACACGCTCAACGGCATCGACACCATCCAGTCCACCGCCCAGAACGGCCAGGCGATGATCATCGCCATCTTCGAGATGGAGGTGAACTCGTCCGACGCGGCGCAGGAGGTGCGCGACAAGCTGGCGCGCATCGAGACGCTGCTGCCCGACGGCGCCGACAAGCCGCAGGTGCTGCGCTTCGACCCGGCCGAGATGCCGATCATCTCGCTGGTGGTCAGCTCGGACACGATGGCGGCGCGCGACCTGACCAAGCTCACCGAGGACACGATCGTCAACCGGCTGACCACGATCCAGGGCGTGGGCAGCGCCACGGTGGTCGGCGGCCTGCCGCGCCAGATCAACATCCTCGCCGACCCCGACAGGCTGGTCGCGTTCAACCTCGGCATAGGCGAGGTGATGAACGCGCTGGCGCAGGACAACCGCAACGCCGCCGCCGGCTCCGTGCGCGACGGCAACGAGGTGGCGCCCATCCAGGTCGAGGGCCGGGTGAGCGAGGTCCACGACTTCCTCGACCTCGTGGTGGCCCGCCGCGCCGGCCAGGCCGTGCAGCTCGGCGACGTGGCGACGGTGGAGGACAGCCAGGCGGACGACACCAATCTCGCGCTCATCAACGGCGAGCGCGCCGTCGCCGTCAACATCCTCAAGGTGCAGGGCGCCAACACGGTGCAGGTCGCCTCGGACATCCGCAAGGAGGTGGGCAAGCTTGCCGCGCAACTGCCGTCCGGCGTGCACGTCAAGGTCATCACAGACAATTCGGTCTACGTCACCCATTCCTTCGAGGCCGTGCAGAACATGCTGATCGAGGGCGCTTTCCTCGCCGTCGTCATCGTGTTCCTGTTCCTCAACTCCTGGCGCTCGACGGTCATAACCGGGCTGACGCTGCCGATCTCCATCATCGGCACGATGATCGCGCTCTACTTCCTCGGCTTCACGCTGAACATGATGACGCTGATGGCGCTGTCGCTGTCGGTCGGCATCCTGATCGACGACGCCATCGTGGTGCGCGAGAACATCATGCGCCACCTGCACATGGGCAAGAGCCATGTGCGCGCGGCGCTCGACGGCACCAACGAGATCGGCCTTGCGGTGCTCGCCACCACGCTCTCCATCGTGGCGGTGTTCCTGCCGGTCGCCTTCATGGAGGGCATCCTCGGCCGCTTCTTCCTCCAGTTCGGGGTCACCGTCTCGGTGGCGGTGATGATCTCGCTGTTCGTCGCCTTCACGCTGGACCCGATGCTGTCGAGCGTCTGGTACGATCCGGCCGCGCATCCGGGCGCCAAACGCGGTTTCCTCGGACGGGCGGTGGAGCGTTTCGACCGCTTCTTCCTGTGGCTGACGACGGTCTACCGCTCCATCCTCGGCTGGTGCCTGCGCCACCGCATCGCCACCATCGGCGCGGCGCTCGCCCTGTTTGTCGGCAGCTTCTTCCTGGTGCCGATCGTCGGCGCCGAGTTCGTGCCGGCCATCGACCGCGGCGAGTTCCAGGTCGACGTCAAGACGCCGCCCGGCTCCTCGCTCGAATACACCACCGCCAAGGTGCGGCAGGTGGAGAGCCTGCTGCGCGGCTTCCCGGAGGTGGCGACCACCTTCACCACGATCAATTCCGGGCAGGCGCGCGGCGAGAACAGGGCCATCGTGCTCGCCAAGATGGTGCCCCAGGCGCAGCGCTCGCGCAGCTCCGTCGAGATGACGGTGCCGGCGCGCACCGCGCTGGCGGCCATCCCCGGCATCCATGTCACCGTGGGCGCGGCCAGCGGCATGGGCACCGTCGCCAAGCCGGTGCAGATCGCCATCATGGGCGAGGACAACGCCACGCTGAAAAAGCTCTCCGACGAGCTGGCCGCGGCGCTCCGGCGGATTCCCGGCCTGACCGATGTGGAGACCACGCTGGAGGCGGCGCAGCCCAATATCGGCATCCGAGTCAAGCGCGAGCTCGCCAGCGACCTCGGCATCTCCTTGCAGCAGATCAGCGCCACGCTGGAGCCGATGCTGGCCGGCAAGCAGGTGTCGGACTGGACCGACCCGCGCGGCGACAGCTACAAGGTCGTCGTGCGGCTGCCCGAGCGTCTGCGCGACAATGCCGAGCTGCTCGGCGACCTGCCGATCGCCCAGAGCGGCGCCACCGGCAGCCAGGCGACGATCACGCTCGGCCAGGTGGCCGACATCGTGATCACCGACGGGCCGGGGCAGATCGACCGCAAGGACCTTTCGCGCCAGGTCGGCGTGAGCGCCAACGTCGCCGGCGTCAATCTCGGCGAGGTGACCGCCCCGGTGCAGGAGGCGATGAACGCGCTGGCGCTGCCGCCCGGCTATCGCATATCGCTGGGCGGCGACGCCGAGCAGCTCGCCGACATCGGCACCTCGGCCGGCTCGGCGCTGCTGCTGGCGATCATCTTCATCTATCTCGTGCTCGCTTCGCAGTTCGGCAGCTTCCTCCAGCCGGTCGCCATCATGATCTCGCTGCCGCTGTCGCTGATCGGCGTCATGCTCGGCCTTCTGGTCGGCGGCTCGACGCTCAACATGATGTCGATGATCGGCTTCATCATGCTGATGGGCCTCGTGGTGAAGAACGCCATCCTGCTGGTCGACAACGCCAACCAGCACGTGCGCGCCGGCATGGCGCTGAAGGACGCGCTGCTGGATGCCGGCACGACGCGCTTCCGGCCCATCGTGATGACCTCGCTCGCCATGATCTTCGGCATGCTGCCGCTGGCGCTGAGCCTGCACGAAGGATCGAGCCAGAACGCGCCGATGGCGCATGCGGTGATCGGCGGGCTGATCTCGTCGACGCTGCTGACGCTCGTCGTGGTCCCGGTGATCCTGACCTTTGTCGACGCGCTCGGCCGCAAGGTGTCGAGGCTGTTCCCGCAGGCGCCGCACGACGAGGACGCGGCGGCGGGCGCCCCGGCGGAGTGAGCGGGGCCGGGGCGGGCGCGGGAGGTGGATCGACGCTGGACCTGCTCGAGATCATGGGTGAACGCCGTCTCGGCGATCTTGCGTCCCCGGGCGTCCGGCGCCTGCAACGTTGCAGGCGCGACGTCCGCCGCGAAGCTCAGCAGCTCTCCGCGCCCAGCGTCGCGGGGTCGCGGAGGAGTGGCCAGTAGCTCCTGAGCCAGAGCAGGAAGGCCGATGCCCACAGCAGCGATGCCGCGCCGTAGGGCGGTCCGGGCGGATGGGGGACGAGGCCGAGGTCGGGCAGCACGCGCAGCAGCACGGCCGCGATGGCGCAGGCGAAGCCGAGCTTGGCCGCGCGGGGAAAGACGAGCTTCTGGCCGGTGTGCAGCAGGCCGGCGATCGAATAGACGGCGAGCACGCCGGTGCCGAGCCCGCCCATCAGGGCGGCGTGCAGGCCCGCGACCTCGGCGAAGGGCGCGCCCAGCCGCGCGGCGCCGACGAGCAGCAGGCCCGTTCCGGCGAAGGCGCTCGACGCGACGAGGACGAGGATCTCCGCCCGCAGCGCCTCGCGGCCGACGAACGCCTCGCCGATGCGGTCCATGAAGGCGGCGCCGGCTGCGATCATCAGGAAGGCGCTGACGGCCGGCGACAGGCCCGCGAGCTCGCCCGCCACGGCGAGCGCGACGAGGCCCGGCGCGAGGTGCCGGCGGCCGGGATGCGGCCGGAACGGCGAGGTCTGCTCGGTCGGGTCGAGCACGAGGTTGCTCACCGGCACGGTGATGCGCGAGAGCACCAGCCCGAGCAGGCCGAGGAAGACCAGCCCGGCATTGTGCAGCATGAACTGCGCAAGCCCGACATCGCCCGTCTGGAAACCGAAGCGGACGATGGCGAGCGTGGCCAGCAGCGCCCCGAGCCAGCCGACGAAGGCGAGAAGCCGGTCGGTGCGCTTCGCCCACGACACGCGGGCGACATAGACGGCCAGCCAGCCGAGCCACGCCGCGTCGGCCAGCGCGCCGACGGGGTTGAGCGCATCCGCGCCGAGGAAGCCCACGGCGCGGCCGATGCCCCACAGGCCGGCGAGCGCGAACAGCGTGCGGTGCTGCGGTTTCGGCGTGTCGGTCCATTCGGGGATCGCCGTGGTGATGAAGCCGAGCAGGGCCGCGCCGAAGGCGCCGAAGATCATCTCATGCGCGTGCCACAGGCCGGGCGGCGTGGTGCGCGCGAAAGGCAGGTCGAAGCCGAAGACCAGCACCCATTGCAGCGGCCAGATCGCGGCGTAGACCGCCCCAAGCGGGAAGAACACGCGAAACCCCTCGTCGCCGAGGACGGTGAGGAGGGCCGGCTTGCTGGACGCGATCTGGTCTGGCTTCTGGAGCATCTTAAGCCCAAGGTCAGGCAATTTGCCGTTCGTCGACGTCGTGGATGTGCAGGAAAAGCGGATCGTCCTTCAGGAAGCGCTGCACGGTGGCGAACACGTCTGCATCCTCGCGCTCCGCCGGCCGCCCTTCGAGCACGCGCTCGCCGGCGATACCGTCGCCGGTCAGCTCCAGAACGACGATTCGGTGGGCGATGCGCGCGGCCTCCATTAAATCGTGCGTGATGAAGAGCGCCGCGAAGCGCGCGGCGGCAGACGCCTCGATCACGAGATCCTGCATGCGCCGCTTGAGCGCGGCGTCGAGCGCGGTGAAGGGCTCGTCGAAGAAGACGAAATCGGGCTCGACGGCGAGCGCGCGGGCGATCGCCACGCGCTGGCGCATGCCGCCTGACAATTCGACCGGGTACTTGTCGAGGTCGACGGCGTCGAAGGCGACGCGCGCGGCGGCGGCCCGTGCGCGCGCATCGCGTTCGCGACGGCCCATGCCCGACAGTTTCAGCGGATAGGCAATGTTGTCGCGGGCCGTGGCCCAGGGCAGCAGGCGCGGCTCCTGAAACACCATCGCATGCCGGCGATAGGCGGTCTCGACAGTGCCGCGCAGCGGCTCGACGATGCCGGCGGCGATATGGACCAGCGTGCTCTTGCCGGAGCCGGAGGGGCCGACCAGCGCCACCACCTCGCCGGGCGCGACAGCAAGCTCGATATGGTCGAGCACGGTGCGGCCGAAATAGGCGTGGCCGATGCGCGAGAGCCTGAGCGCGCTCATCGCTTCACGCCCCACGGCCGGGCGGCGACGCGCCAGCGCTCGAACTCGGCGCGCACGGGATGGACGACCAGATATTCCACGACGATCAGCGCCGCGACGGCGATGCTGACCCAGGCCAGCGCGCCGGCGACGTCGAGATTGGCGCGGCTGCGCGCCAGCTCGCCGCCGATGCCGCCGACATTGGCCAGCAGCTCGGCCATGACCGCGACCTTGAAGCCCATGCCGAGCGCCACCACGAGCGCCGGGAACAGATGCGCCGCGACATGGCGCAGGCCGAGCGTCGTCAGCCGCTTCACCGGGCCGGCGCCGAAGGCGCGGGCCATGTCGTCCAGCCCGCGGTCGCGCGTCATCACGCCCTCGGCGACGCCGACGAAGACCAGCGGCGCTGCGGCCACGACGATCGTGACGATGACGGTGCCGTCGGTCGACCCGAACCAGATCATGGCGAGGACGATCCAGGCGATCGGCGGCACGCCGAGCAGGATGGTGACCAGCGGCCGCGCGAGCCGCAGCGTGGCGGGCGAATAGCCCGCCGCAAGGCCGAGCGTCGCGCCCGCCAGCGCCGAGACGGCGAAGCCTTCCACGGCACGCAGGCCGGTGATCACGGCCACGTTCCACGCCCTGGGATCGGACAGGATGGCGAAGCCGGCATCGAGCGTGGCCAGCGGCGCCGGCAGGATGAAGTCGCCATAGGCTTCGTGGCCGGCCTGCCAGAGCGCGGCCAGAAGGGCGAGCGCGGCAAGCCCCGACCAGGCGCCCCACAGGAAGCTTCCCGTGCGCCCCAGCCGCGAGAGTGCCGCGCCCAGCATCGAAGACGGCTCAGAGATAGAAGCCGTCGTCGGGCAGCTTGCCGCCGATCAGCGCCGGGTCGGCGTCCGACAGCGTCTTCAGCATCGACTCGATCGAGGCGCGGGCCTGCGAGGCGCGCAGCGCGACGAGGTTGGACGTGGCGATGGAGGCGGCGAGCACCGGCGGCGGCATCTCCAGCGCGGCGGTGGCGTCGGCTGCGGCCTTGCCCGGATTGGCGACGGCCGAGGCCGCGGCCTGTTCCAGCGCAGCCTGGAGCGCGTCGACGATACCCGGATTGGCCCCGGTGAACGCATCGGTCACCGCGAGGCCCGCCTGCGGCAGCACCGGCTCGCCGCCGCTCACCTCGCCCCAGACCTTCTGGATGTCGATGACGCGGGCGACATCCTTGCCGACCGCCTTGCCGCGCATGATCGCCGCCGAGATCGCCGGTTCCGGCGCCAGCACGGCGTCGACGCGGCCGGCGAGCAGCATCTGGATCGCCTCGACCGGCGAGCCGACCGTCTCCACCTTGAGGTCGGTGCCGGCCACAAGGCCGTAATGCGGCAGCAGCCGCGCCAGCACGAGGTCGGGCGTGTCGTTGCGGAACGGCACGGCGAGCGTCTTGCCCTTCAGCCCGTTGAAGTCGGTGACGCCGGTGTCGGTAGAGATGACGTAGAGCAGTCCCTTCGTCATCACGTTGAGCAGCTTCAGCTTGAAGCCGCGATTGTAGAGGCTGGCGGCGGCCTGCACCGGCATGACGACGGCCTGCATCGTGCCGGAGGTCAGGCCGGCGCGCATCTCGTCGGGGTTGCGCCAGACGGTGAAGCCGACCTTGTCGGCAACGCCCGACAGGGCGCCGGAGGCGGCGGCGTGTGCGAGCGTGATGGACGGCCCGGCCGGCGGGCCGAACAGCGCCAGCTCGGCCAGCGGCGCGGCGCGGGCGGGGACGGGAAGGCTGGCGACAAGCGGCAGCGCCAGCGCGCTTCCCACGCCGGCGAGCACGGCGCGGCGGTCGACGGCGGCGGTGAGGATGTTTGCGGGTCTGGACATGGGGCGGCTCCTGGACGGATTTCGATGTCCCGCCGGTCGGGCGAGCAGGCTCCGCTTAAACTGGAATCTCTTTATCCACTTTGAGCCAGATCAAATCGCCGGTAGTGGCAGCGCCGCGCTTTGCCCCGAGGTGGGGCGAGCCGGGCCGGGTGCGGTCAGGCGGTGCCGGCGACCGGCATGGTGCGCAGGCTGGGTCGCTGGCGCCGCCGGCATTCGCTCATCAGGGCGCTGCACAGGAGCTCGACGTCGGAGGCGGGATGCGGCCGCCAGCCGCACGGGCAATCCCCCGACCCCGCCGGCCCGGCCGAATGGGCGTCTGCGACCTCGCGATAGACCGAGCCCATGGCAAGCGCGGCAAGGCGCAGCGCCGCCAGCGGCGTCATGTCGGTGCGCCGCAGCGTCTCGCCGAAGGCACCCATGATCGCGGCCCTGAAGCGCGCCTGCGCCTCGTCGATGCGGCGGTCGGTGTCGTCCTGCGCGGGGAGCAGGCGGTGGGAATGCTGCATGGCCGAACTCCTGTCGATGCGGACAGACGCCTGCAACCGTCGCGCGCGGCCCGGCGCGCGGCGTTGGTCGGCTCTGAATATGATCGGATGGGGCGGGCGGCCGGCGCCCGAGCGACGCCGGCCCTCCTTCCTAGAGTCCCTTAAGCAGATTGCCGGCCAGCAGGACCACGAAGCCCACCAGCAGGAGCCAGTAGCTGTAGGCCCCGAGCGCGCCGAGCGAGATGCCGATGACAGGCAGGAGCGAAACGACCGCAAGGACGACTGCGATCACGAAGACGATGAAGGTAGGTGCGCTGAGCTGCATATGTCTCTCCCCGTTTTTGCCGCACCGGCATGGGTGCCGGCGCTTCATAACGCTAGCAGCTACCGTTGTGAACAAAAACTTGATATTTGTAGTCAAGATATTTCCGGCGACGATCACGATTGCCGTAAAAATCAGGCCGAAAATCAGGCGGGCGGAGCGGGGCGGGTGAGGACGAAGGCCGCGACGCCGGCCAGAGCCACGGCCTGCACGGCGAGCACCGCCGCGGGAACGCCCATCGCCACGGAGAGCGCCAGCGTGAGCGCCATCGCTGCCGCCGCGAATTTCTTGGCCCGGGGGGAAATGGCGCCGTGGCGGTTCCAGTCGCGAATCGCCGGCCCGAAGCGCGGGTGCTCCACCAGCCAGCGATGCAGGCGCTCCGAGCCCTTGGCGAAGCAGAACGCGGCGAGGATCATGAACGGCGTGGTCGGCAGGATCGGCAGGACGACGCCCGCAATGCCGAGCGCGCCCGCCATGAGCCCCGCGGCGATCCAGAGCGGGCGGGCAAGGCGAAGGCGTGGTCTCAAGGCGAATCGCACCGGGGAGGGAAAGCCCGGGCGCTGACGGCCGGGAAGAGCCTCGACTCTATTCCCGCCCGCCCGCAATGGCCATCCTAAAGCGTCACTTCGCGGCGACGGCCTGTCCGAACAGCTCCTCGAACACGGCCTTGGCCTTGCCGGCGTGCTTCACCGCGCGGGCTTCGTCGATATTGGCCGCCTCGCCGACCTTGATGAGCGCCACCATGCCCATTGCGTAGTGCGGCGTGCACTTGACGCCGTAGATTCCGGGCGCGTCGAGGGTGACGGTGAAATCCTCGTTGATCTTGCTCTTGAACGCCTCGGCGCCCTCGGGAAGCATGCCCTTGATGGTTTCCACATTGTGCCCCTTGTCGGAAGGCAGGAAGCGGATCGTGTCGCCGGGCGCGGCCACGATGAAGTCCGGCTCGAAGACCATCACGCCCTTGGCTCCCTTGTTGAGCATGTGCACCTCGATCTCGGCGGCGCCCGCCACATTGGCGAATGCAACCGCCGCGCCGAGCGCCAGCGCTGCAATGATCCTGTTCATAATCCTGTCCTTTCTTCCATGCGGCTTGTCCCGCCGTCGGGGGTGTGAATAGCCGAAGCCGCGGCGCCGCATTTTGCGCTGGCGCAAACTGCGGGTAGAAAGCTGCGCAGGCCGCTTCACCCACGCAAAGGCACGATATGGCGCTCGACAGGTCTCTCATCGCGGGATTGCCGCCCTTCGCGGGCCTGGCGGCACAGGAGCTCGACGCCATACTGGCGGCGGCGCGGTCGGGGCGTTTCGCCAAGGACGCCGAGGTCTTCCGCCAGGACGAGCAGGCGGACCAGTTCTTCCTGCTTCTGTCGGGCCACATACGCGTGGTGCGCACGACCCCGGCCGGCGACCAGGTGATCGCGCGCTACATCAACGAGGGCGAACTGTTCGGCATCGCCGTCGCGATGGGGCGCAGCACCTATCCCGCCAGCGCGGTGGCGGCGGCCGACTGCGTCGTCCTGTCGTGGCCGAACAGCGCCTGGCCGCAGCTCCAGTCGCGGTTTCCCTCGTTCGGCGCGAGCGCCTACCGGACCATCGGCGCGCGCTTGCAGGAAACCCAGGAGCGCGTGGTGGAGATGTCCACCCAGCAGGTCGAGCAGCGGATCGCCGGGGCGGTGCTGCGGCTGGTGACGCAGTCGGGACACAAGACGCCGGAGGGCATCGAGATCGATTTCCCGATCACGCGGCAGGACATAGCCGAGATGACCGGCTCCACGCTCCATACGGTCAGCCGGCTGCTGAGCGCGTGGGAAGACGAGGGGATCGTGCGCGGCGGGCGGCAGAAGGTCATCGTCACCGACCCGCACGCGCTGATGCTGATCGCGGAGAACCGGCGGCGCAAATGAACGCCGCCTCGGAAGGGAGGCGAGAGGCTCTTCAGGTCCCGGGCCGGTTCTCCTGCGTGTCGGCGAAGGCAGAGGGGACGTTGGCGATGGGGTCGCGCTGCATGGCGGCCAGTAGATCGGCGGAAAAGGCGTCCTCGTCGATGCCGTGCGCCTCGCAGACGTCGGTCACCGTGTGAAAGACGCCGATCGGACAGCCGATGCACACCATCTTGTAGGCGATCATCACGCCGATGGTGGCCGGCCATCGCCGCATGATCTCGTCGACTGTCATGTCCGGGTCGATGGATCGGGGTTTCATTTCGGCACCATTCCCAAAGCGGGCATTAAACACCGCGCGGCGGGCGGAACCTTGTGCTTGCGCAAACAGCGGCGCGAATGCCTGCGACACCGGAACGCTTGTGCGGCGGCGCCGGCCGGGTTTATGTGGTAGATGAAATACCATTTATAGCGATGCCCCATGATGTCCGACCCGACGCTCCGCCCGCTGTCCCGTCCCGTCGCGGAACAACCGCTGCTCCATGAGCTGGTCGACCGGGCGTTCATCGGGAAACTGGTGCGGGCCTTCTATGCGCGGGTGCGCGCCGACGAGCGGCTGGGTCCCATCTTCGCCGGCGAGATTCGCGGCGACTGGGAGCCGCATCTGGAGAAGATGACGGATTTCTGGTGCTCGGTGATCCTGAAGGACGGCTCCTATTTCGGCCGGCCGGTTCCCGCGCATCTCAAGCTGAAGCAGGTGCGGGAGGCCGATTTCGACATCTGGCTCGGCCATTTCCGCCGCACCGCCGACGAACTCTGCCCGCCCGGGGTGGCGGACGTGTTCGTCGACCGCGCGGAACGGATCGCCCAGAGCCTGCAACTGGCGATGTTCTTCCGGCTGGAGCGGCCGGCGCCGCAAGCGCCGGCATAATGCGGATCGCTCCGTCCGGCAGCGCCGCCGGTGCAATCCGTGCTATCGCTGTCGCAGCGATGCGGCGCCGGGGTGGGTGCCGCGCCAGCAGCAGGACGAAACGGCACATGCGTCTGACCTTTCACACCGACTACGCGCTGAGGATGCTGATCCATCTGGAGACCAATCGCGGGCGAAACACGCGGGTCGCCGACGTGGCCGACAGCTACGGGCTCTCGCGCAACCACCTGCTCAAGGTCGCCCTCCATCTCGGCCGCCTCGGCTATGTGGCGACGCTGCGCGGGCGCGCCGGCGGCATCTCGCTGGCGCGCGATGCGCGGGACATCAATCTCGGCGCCGTGGTGCGGCAGATGGAGGAAGACTTCTCCGTCGTCGAATGCCTGCGCCGGGACGGCGGCGCCTGCGTGATCTCGCCGGCCTGCCGGCTGAAGGGGATCGTCGGGCGCGCCACCGAGGCGTTCTTGGCGGTGTTCGACGAATACACGCTCGCCGACATCGCGGGAAACCGCACCGTCCTTGCGCAACTGCTCTCGCTGGGCGAAACTTCGCCCGCGGCGGCGTGACGGCATCACCGCCTGTCTGAGGAGGCACCATGGTCAGGCACCTCACCTCGTCGGAGCGCCAGTCGGCGGCAGCCATGCTCGTGGCGGCGGCCGTGGTCGGCCTGCTGATGGCGGGAGCCGGGCGCGGCGACGTCCTCGGGATCCACGGCCTGATCGTGCTCCTGTTCGCCGGCGCGCTTCTCTATCCGGTTTTCGCCGGCTTCTACGAGCCCGAGCCGCAGGAGGAGCGCGAGGCCGCCTACTACGACGACCCGATCAAGGTCGGCATCGCGCTCGCCATGGCGTGGGCGCTGTTCGGCATGTTCATGGGCGTGTGGGTCGCCGCGCAGCTCGCCTGGCCCAACCTTGCCTTCGACGCCGCCTGGTCGACCTTCGGCCGCCTGCGCCCCACCCACACGACCGGCGTCATCTTCGGCTTCGGCGGCAATGCGCTGATCGCCACCTCGTTCCACGTCGTGCAGCGCACCTCGCGGGCGCGGCTGGCGGGGCAGCTCAGCCCGTGGTTCGTGCTGTTCGGCTTCAACCTGTTCTGCGTGCTCGCCGTCTCCGGCTACCTGCTCGGCGTGACCCAGTCGAAGGAATATGCCGAGCCCGAATGGTATGCCGATCTCTGGCTGGTCGTCGTGTGGGTCACCTATTTCCTGCTCTACATCCGCACCATCGCGCGGCGGAAGGAGCCGCATATCTACGTCGCCAACTGGTATTTCATGGCCTTCATCCTGGTCGTGGCGATCCTCCACATCGTCAACAACCTTGCGGTGCCGATCTCGTGGGCGCAGGCCAAGAGCTACACGGTCTGGCCGGGCGTGCAGGACGCCATGGTGCAATGGTGGTACGGCCACAACGCGGTGGCCTTCTTCCTCACCGCCGGCTTCCTCGGCATGCTCTATTATTACCTGCCGGTGCGGGCGCAGCGGCCGATCTTCTCCTACCGGCTGTCGATCCTCTCGTTCTGGGGCATCACCTTCTTCTACATGTGGGCGGGCTCGCACCACCTCCACTACACGGCGCTGCCGCACTGGGTGCAGACGCTGGGCATGACCTTCTCCGTCATGCTGCTGGTGCCGTCCTGGGCCTCGGCCGGCAATGCGCTGTTGACGCTGAACGGCGCCTGGCACCGGGTGCGCGACGACGCGACGCTGCGCTTCATGATGGCGGCGGCGGTGTTCTACGGCCTGTCGACCTTCGAGGGCTCGTTCCTCGCCATCCGCCCGGTCAACGCGCTGTCGCACTACACCGACTGGACCGTCGGCCACGTCCATGCCGGCGCGCTGGGCTGGGTGGCGCTGATCAGCTTCGGCTCGATCTACACGCTGGTCCCGGCGCTGTGGAAGCGCGAGCGCATGTATTCGGCGGCGCTGGTCGAGTGGCACTTCTGGCTCGCCATCGCCGGCACCCTCGTCTACGTCTTCGCCATGTGGAACTCGGGCATCATCCAGGGCCTGATGTGGCGCACCTACACCGAGGAGGGCACGCTCGCCTATTCCTTCGTGGATTCGCTGGTGGCGATGTATCCCTACTACATAGCGCGCGCCTTCGGCGGCCTGCTGTTCCTCACCGGCGCGGCGATCGGCTGCTACAATATCTGGATGACGGTGCGCTCGGTTCCGGCCGTGGCGCGCCACGCCGACCTGCCCGCGGCGGGCGCGGCCGTTCCGGGGGAGTGACGTCATGGCCGAACTCTTCCACCGCAAGCTCGAGCGCTCCACCATCGGCTTCGTGCTCGCCATCATCGCGGCGGCCAGCGTCGGCGGCATCGTCGAGATCGCGCCGCTGTTCACCATCGACGAGACGGTGGAGGAAGCGCCCGACATGCGGCTCTACACGCCGCTGGAGCTCGCCGGCCGCAACATCTATGTGCGCGAGGGCTGCTACGCCTGCCACAGCCAGATGATCCGCACGCTGCGCGACGAGGTCGAGCGCTACGGGCCGTACTCGCTGGCGGTCGAATCGAAATACGACCGGCCGATGCTGTGGGGGTCCAAGCGCACCGGGCCGGACCTGGCGCGCGTCGGCGGCAAATATTCGGATTCGTGGCATGTCGCGCATCTGATCAACCCGCGCGACGTGGTGCCCGAATCCAACATGCCGGCCTATGCGTTCCTCGCCCGCACGGCGCTGCGCACCGAGGATCTGCCGCGCCATCTTCAGGCGCAGGCCGCGCTCGGGGTTCCCTACACCGAGGCGATGATCGCCAACGCCGCGCGCGACGCCTACGGGCAGGCGTCGCCCGACAGCGAGGCTGCGCCGGGCGTTGCCGAGCGCTACGGCGAGGCGACCACGGTCGCCGCCTTCGACGGCGTGGCGACGCGGCTCACCGAGATGGACGCGCTGGTGGCCTATCTCCAGATCCTCGGGCGCCTGACGGACGCTGCCTATGCCGGCACCGCCGCGCCGCAGGAAGCCCCGGACCAAGCCCCGGATTCGGCGGACTGAGGCGCGCGCCATGGATCTCGATCACGACACGCTCGTCGCCATCTCCAAGAGCTGGGGCCTGTTCTACCTGATGGGCTTCTTCCTCTGCGTGGTCGCCTACGCCTTCTGGCCGTCCAACCGGCAGCGTTTCACCCGCGCCAAGACCAGCATCCTCGACAGGGAAGACAAGCCATGGCGGTGACCGAGCGGGACCCCGTCACCGGCCGCGAGACGACCGGCCACGAGTGGAACGGCATCAAGGAGCTCGACACGCCCGTGCCGCGCGGCGTGCTGATGTTCCTGATCGTCACCCATGTCTGGGCTATCGCCTGGTGGTTCTTCGCGCCGACCTGGCCGCTGGGCTCGACCTATACGAAGGGCCTGCTCGGCATCGACCAGAAGACCACCGTCGAGGAGCAGATCGTCGAGGCGCGGCAAGGCCGCGCGGCCTGGGCGGCGCGCATCGAGACGGAGCCCTACGACGCGATCCTGGCGGATGAGGGACTGATGCGCATCGTGCGCAGCACCGGCCCGCAGCTCTTCGGCGACAATTGCGCCGCCTGCCATGGCCGCGACGCGCGGGGTCGCGCCGGCTATCCGGACCTCACCGACGACGACTGGCTGTGGGGCGGCGGGCCGGAGCTGATCGAGCAGACCATGCGGGTCGGCATCAATACGCGCCATCCCGACAGCCGCGTCGCGCAGATGCCGGCCTTCGGGCGCGACGGCATGCTGGAGCGCGGTGAGGTGCGCGACGTCGCGGCCTATGTCTATTCGCTCAGCAATCCCGCTTATTCGACGCCGCAGAATGTCGAGCGGATCGAGGCCGGCCGCGAAGTCTTCGCCTCGACCTGCGCGGCCTGCCACGGCGATGACGCCACGGGAAGCGCCGAGGTGGGCGCGCCCAACCTGACCGACGCCTTCTGGGTCTATGGCGGCGATCTCCAGACCATCATCGCCTCGGTGCATGGCGGCCGCGAAGGCCATATGCCGACCTGGGACGAAAGGCTGAGCACGATCGATATCCGCACGCTGGCGCTCTACGTCCACGATCTCGGCACGGTGCGGCCATGAGCGCGACCGTCCGCAAGCCGGGGAGCCGGTGGCCGGCCCGGATACCGATCTGGACGCTGGTGTCGGGCGGCCTGCTGCTGCTCGTCGCGGCGAACGTCCATCTGGTCTATGTGGCGGTGACGTCGCAGCCGGATTGCGTTGCGCATGCGAAGGTGGCGGGCGGCGACGGCGGCTACCGCGCCGCGCGCCCGGCCTGCTGAGGGGGAGGCGAAGGTGGGCGAAACCGACAAGGGCTACTGGCTGCTCAGCGAGACCTCCGGCATCGGCGAGACGCGCGACCCGGAGCTCCAGCGGCATCTGCCGCTGACGGCGGGGCTGGGCTGGCTCGGCGCCGGCTGGCGCGATTTGTGGCGCAACCCGCTGCCCAGCCTCGCCTACGGCATCGGCACTTTCCTGCTGTCCTGGGCCTTCGTGTGGACGCTGGCCGCGTTCGGCCGCGACTACATCCTGTTCCCGGCGCTGGCCGGCTTCATGATCGTCGCGCCGTTCCTGGCCATCGGCCTCTACGAGAAGAGCCGGGCGCTCGACGAGGGCCGGACGGTCGGCCTGCCCGAGATGCTGGCGGTGCGCCCGCGCGCCGGGGCGCAGGTGTTCTACACCGGCCTGCTGCTCTCGATGCTGATGCTTTTGTGGATGCGCGCCGCTGTCATCGTCTATGCGCTGTTCTTCGGCGTCACGCCGTTTCCCGGCCTCGACCACGTCGCGGCCATGCTGTTCGGCACGCCCTACGGCTGGGCCATGCTGGTCGTGGGCGGCGCGGTCGGCGGCCTGTTCGCCGCCTTCGCCTTCGCCATCAGCGTGTTCGCCGTGCCGATGCAGCTCGACAGAAGCGTCGACGCGCTGACGGCGATGGGCACCAGCATGCGGCTGGTCTGGAACAATCTGCCGCCGCTGATCGCCTGGGGCGCCATGGTGCTCGTGCTGTTCGGCCTGTGCGTCGTCACCGGCCTCGTCGGCATGATCGTCATCTTCCCGCTGCTCGGCCATGCCACATGGCGCGCCTATCGCGCGGTGGCGCAGCCGGAGGCCCGGCCATGAGCTTCCTCGCCGTGCTGGTCCCGATCGCTCTCGCCATGGGCGTGGTGGGGCTCGTCGCCTTCCTCTGGTCGATGCGCAGCGGCCAGTTGGAAGACCTCGACGGGGCGGCGCAGCGGGTGCTGCTGACGGAAGCGGCGGAGCGTCCGCTTGCCGCATCGACGGGCACTGCGAGGCCGCGCGCGAGCGCAGAGGGGAGCGGATCGTGATGGCAAGGGCCGACAGGAGCTTCGACTGGATCGCCGCGCTCGCCCTCGCCCTGGGTGCCGTCGTGCTGGTGCCGAGCCTGATCGCCGTCGCGGTCGCGGTCGGCGCGGTGGTGGTTTCGCTTTTCTGATCAGCCCCCGGCGTCCGGCCGCTCAGTCATGAGGAAAGCGATCTCGGCGCCGATCTTCAGATCGTCCTCGGCGCCGAAGCCGTGGTGGCGGATGCGCCCGTCGCGGTCGATCAGCACGAGGCTCGGCGTGCCCTGCATGCCGTAGGCCGCCATGGTGCGCGGGATCGGGCCGTGCTCGCCGGGCCTGTCCACCGCGACGGGGAAGTTCAGCCGGTATTCGTGGATGAAGGCGGCGAGCGACACCGGCGTCATCGCCGCATGATGCTCGAACACGGTGTGGATGCCGATCACGACCACGTCGCTGCCCGGAAAGGTCGCGGCGATCCGCTGCGCCTGCGGGATGCCGGCGCGCACGCAGCCCGGGCACAGCATCTGGAAGGCGTGGAGCACCACGACCTTGCCGCGCAGGCCCGCCAGCGTGAGCGGTCCGGTGGCGTTCAGCCACTCGGCCACGTCGAGCTCGGGGGCGGGCCGGAAAGCCTGCATGGTCATGCCTCCTCCTGTTCCAGGCAGATGTCGGCGCTGTCGGCCTCGCTCAGCGGCTCGTCCAGCAGGGCGCAACGGTGCTGCGCCGCCTCGCCGGCGCGAAAATGCCGGCAGCTTCGGCAGACGCCGAACGGCCGGCCGCCATTGCGCCGCACGGTGGCGCGCAGCGCGCCCCTGAGCATGTCCGCGACGGCGGAGACTTCGCCGCCGGCGCCCTGCGCCAGATCCTCGGCGAGGCGCAGCAGCGGGTCGTCCTCCAGCGCCGCAAGGCCCTTGCCGGTCAGCGCCAGATCGACGGAGCGGCCGTCGCGCGGGCTCGGGGCCCGCGAGACGAAACCCTTGCCCTCCAGCGCGATGAGCGTCTGCGAGACGGTGCCGCGGGTGGAGCCGAGATAGCTCGCCAGCGCCGCCGGCGTGCGCGAGAAGCGGTTGGCGCGCCGCAGATAGCGCAGCGCCTCCCATTGCGCCGGGTTCAGCCCGTGCACCGGCACGCCGCTGTGCGACAGCCGCTCGATCCGGTCGATGAGATGGGCGGCCTCGACGGCCGCATCTGGAATCCGCATTTGATAGCGACTCGCTATTGACTCTTTCGATCCTGACGCGCTCACTCATACAGTAGCGACTCGCTACTAACAAGATGGAGCACGATCATGCCAGCGCCTTTCCTGCGCACCTCACTCCTTTCCGCGACCCTGCTCGCCGGTGCCGCCTCCATGGCGGCCGCCCACGGCATCGAGGCCGCGCCCGATGCATCCGTCCCGCCCGCCTTCGACATCACCCGTGCGGAGGCGACCACCGACGGCCGGCTCGCCACCTTCTCGATGGAAGTCACCGGGGAGGCGGGCTCGCTGATCCCGCAGAAGACCGGGCAGCTCGCCGGCGCCAAGGTCGACGCCTATGTCTGGCCGACCAAGCTCGACCCGGCGGCCGTCGGCTTCGATGCGGGCTCGGGCATCCTCGCGCTGGCGATTACGGCGCATCCCGACTTCGACGACACGCCGCTCTACGACGAGGACGGCGACGGCGATCCGAACAATGACGGCGCCGGCTGGCATTCGCACTGGGTGGTGCTGGGCGAGGACGCGGCCTGCGCCGGCGGGCTCAAGGTGCGCGACGTGTCGCCGGGGCAGGACCTGCTTCCCGACACCGCGCCCGGCCTGCCGCTGGCGCTGGACAGCCCGGGCATGAGCCCGCTGATCAAGGGCAGCACGGTGCGGATCACCGTGCCCGTGCGGGGCGCCGAGAACGTTGCCTTCGACGCGGTGGCGGCCCACCTCCAGGTGCACCCGCAGGGCGCGACGCCGCTTCTGTGCGTGACCGGAACCTACAAGGTCGCGTCGGGAAACCTGACGCTGCCGGGCATCATCATGAAGGCGCCGGAATGACGGTTTCGATG
>CAZVTK010000030.1:0-38108 GCA_964629765.1 uncultured Mesorhizobium sp. | reverse complement strand
CTGATTTGCAGGACCGCGGGAATCCCAGAAAACTAAATTGTCACCACAGCCTAGAGAGTTTCAGGTTTTGACGGAATCGTATCCGGCGCTGGCGAGGTAATTCTGGCATTCTGCGGTGTCGATTGTTTGGACGAGGGTGCCGATGTGGCGCCATGTGTCCTCGAGCGTCCGCTTCTGCGCGTCTCGCATCCAGTGCTTGATCTTTGCAAAGGCCTGCTCGATCGGATTGAGGTCGGGGGAATAGGGCGGCAGGAACCAGAACCTTGCGCCGGCGAGGTGCGCGTCGGCGATCGCATTGACGTCATTCCGGGCTATAGCGATGCGATGCTGTTCCTGCACAATTTCATGATCGGATATCGCAGGGGCGTGGTGACCGAGGTCATCCCGATCACCGCCGGAGGCATGCTCGACTGACGCGAGGCTGCCGCTTCCCCGGCTTCCCGCCCTTCGACCCGTCAGACGCAGTTCAGCCGCAACGGTATCGCGTTCAGCTCCTCGATGCCATTCTCGCCGAGCAGCACCGTGCCGCCGATGCAGACGCGCTGGCCGTCGCGCAGCGCGTTCGGCTCGAAGGCGAAGGCGTGGCCTTCCTCGATGACGAAGTCGCCGTCGAGCGGAACCCCGTGCGGCAGCTTCGGCAAATGCGACAGCGCCGGGTCCACCTGCGGATAGAGACGGGTGCCGCTGTTGAAGATGGGCGCCACCGTCTGCACCATCGGCCCGGTGTTCCAGGTGCGCGACTTAACCAGCGGCTCCTCCATGATCTTGGCCAGCTCGGAGAACTTCATGCCGGGCCTGAGCGCGGCGATGCCGGCGTCGTAGGAGGCGACGCACACCGCCTCCAGCTCGCGGCGCAGCGCGCTCGGCTCGCCGACGGACACGTCGATCTGCTGCTGGCTCTCGATGCCGCCGTAATAGGCGAAGATCTCGGCCGCGATGGTGTCGCCCGGCTCGAGGATGTGCGGCGCGCCGCCCATGGCGAACCATTCCGGCACCTGCCAGGCGAACATGCCCGGGCCGGCGCGCTCCAGCATGAAGGGCGAGCGCACCCAGCCGCCGCCGGCCATGATCGCGTGGTAGGCGGCGGCCGCGATCTCGTGCTCGTTGCGGCCCTGCCGCGCGGCATCGACGAAGGCGCGGCAGGCATCCTCGCCGAGCGCGGCCGCCTTGCGCAGCAGCACGCGCTCCTCGACGCTCTTCTTCACCACGATACGCTCGAAATCGTCGGACACGTCGGTCCACTCGACGCCCGGCAGCAGGCCGAGCACGCGCGTCCAGTTGTTGTAGGAGATGATGCCGGCCCACTCGCCGACCATGCGGCTGGTCAGGCCGACGACGCCGAGCCGGGCGCGGTCGAGCCCCAGTCCCTGCACCTGCTTCGCCATGTTGGCGATGCCGTCACCCGCCACCCAGTGCTCGACCCAGCGTTCCCAGCGCTGGCCGGGCACGTCGTAGCGGTCGAGCGGCACGTCGCCGATGAACACCGTCGGATCGCCCTTGGCGGGCAAGAGCACGATCGAGCGCTTGGCCTCGTTGGTGATGTAGGAATCGGCCGCATCGCGGCCCTGCCCGAACACCACGACGCCTTCCAGCCCGTGGCGCTCCAGCATGGCGCGCACCGCGGCCCAGCGGCGGTCGCGCTCCTTGAGCGAAAGCACGGGATAGTCGCTCCGCTGGTTCGTCGTCATGTCGTCCTCCGGTTCAAAAATGGTGTGGCTCGGCGGCGCTCAGGCGGCATGCCGGCCGGCGGCAAGATGGCGCCGCAGCGCCGCGGCGCTGTGGCGGATGAAATCGAGCGGCTCGCCCTCGGCGGCGGGACGGCGCAGGGCATCGAGACCGGGCGCGCGTCCGGCAGCGGCCGCATCGCGATGGGTCTTCGCGTGACCGATCAGCGTCTCCAGCTCGGCGGGGACGAGGTCGGGGTGTCCCTCCACCCACCGCGGATCGGAACAGGGGATGCCCATCTCGGCACGGCCGCGCAGGATGCCCTCGATGGACAGCATGATTTCGCGCCCGTCGGGCGTTCTGTCGGGCAGCGCGGCCAGCAGCGCCGGCCAGTCGATGACGCCCTCACCTACCGGTGCCAGGAAGCGCGCCAGGCCGCCCGCAGTCTCGACGAGAACCATGTCGCGCACATGGGTGGCCCGCACATAGGGCGCCGCGCGCCGCGCCGCCGCCACGGGCTCCTCGCCGCGCACGGCGACGTTGGCCGTATCGAAGGTGATGCCGAGCACGTCCGGCCCGACCGCCTCGACGAGGCGCACCAGCTCGAAGCTGGTGATCTCCTCATGCGTCTCGACGTTCAGGTGCGAGCCGTGGGCGCGCAGGACTGGCGCCAGCGTCCGCAGGAAGGCGGCCGTCGCGTCGAGCTGCTCCTGCCACTCCACGTCGGTGCGGAACCGGTCGAAGGCGCAGACGCCGAGGGGCGCGAGGTCGAACTGGTAGTTGCAGAGCGCCGTCCACAGCTCATGGATGCCGGCCTGCGCCGCCGCCTCGATCATCCGCACCATCGCCAGCCGGTAGTCGCCGCCGCCGAGCGCGCGGATCGCCGGCGCCTCCGGCGTCGAGAACGGGTTCACCTTGGCGACGCCCGCCTCGACGCGCAGGCCGAGCCTTGCGGCATGGCCGGCGGCCTCGCGCATCTGCACGCGGTCCAGCGTCGGCGAGAGCTCCAGAGCCGAGCGGAAGAACACGCCGTCGAGGCCGTGCCGCGCGGCCTCGTCCAGCAGCCAGACCGCGTCATGCGCGCCGGCGCCGGGGAACTTGGTGCTGTCGACGCCGACCAGCATGGCGCTATTTCCCTGCCCACTCCGAGCCGGCGGGCGCGGTCTCCAGCGCGACCAGCCCGTGCGCGAACACGTTGGCCGGGTCGTACTCCGCCTTGAGCGCGGCCAGCCTGTCGTACTTCGCGCCATAGACCTCGCGGCCGCCGGCGGCGTCCTTCTGCTCCGACGTGAAATTGATGTAGGTGCCGTTTTCCCACGGCGCGATGGCGTTGGTGAAGCGCTTGACCCACGCCACCAGCTCCGGCCGCTCGTCGGGATACTCCCAGTCCGCGCCGATGTTGCCGCCCCAGCGCGAGTGGATGCCCGAGGTCGAATCGTTCTCGTGGTTGCGCGGCGTCAGCTTACCGGCGATCAGCTCGAACGGGCACATGACCTGGTGCGCGATGTGGGCGCTCGAATTGAGCGATCGGCCCGGATAGGCGTCGGAGTGCTCGATGGCGATGTCGATCAGCTCGTCCGGCAGCTCCCGGAACGCGACATGCCGCCAGTAATGCGAGATGCCGTAACGGAACTCGTCGTCGGTGGCGTGCTGCAAGGTGACGTGCGGCACCGAGCGCAGGCTCTGGTAGATCGGCGTGCCATGGGCGAAGATCGGCGCCGACAGCGCCGGCTCCTCGGCCGGGTCGCCGTAGGTGACGGTCGCGACCGAGATGATCGGCTTGCCGCGATGCTCGCGCGGCACCTGGCTCCAGTATTCCGGGCAGCGGTAGAGCCGCACATAGGTGCCGACGCGGTCTGGCATGGCCGGGCCGAGGTCGCGGAAGCGGCGCAGGATCTCGCGGCGGTCGCCGGCCGGATAGAGCGCCAGCCGCACGGTGGCGAGGCCCGGCAGGTCGACGTAGCGGAACACGAATTGCGTGGCGATGCCGAAATTGTGGCCGGCGCCCTTCAGCGCCCAGAACAGGTCCGGCTCGCTCCCGGCGCTGACGCGGCGAATGACGCCGTCGGCGGTGACGAGTTCGATCTCCTCGACGAACTCGACCGTCGCGCCGAACATGCGCGAGAGGTAGCCGACGCCGCCGCCCAGCGTCAGCCCGGCGACGCCGGTGTGCGAGACGACGCCCGCCGGCAGCGCGATGTCGTAGGGCTCGGCGGCGCGGTCGACGTCGCCCCAGCGGCAGCCGGGGCCGACGATCAGCCGGCGCTTCTCGCGGTCCACTGTCACCTCGCGCATCAGCCCCATGTCGATCAGCACGCTGCCGTCGGCGACCGCCGTGCCGGCAAGGTTGTGGCCGCCGCCGCGCACGGTGAGCGGCACCTTGTTGGCCGTGCACCAGCGCAGCGCGGCCGCCGCGTCGCGGGCCTGCCGGCAGCGCACGATGGCCGAGGGGAAATGGTCGATGTCGGCGTTCCAGACGCGCCGCAGCGTCTCGTAGCCCGGCTGTCCCGGGAAGACGACATCGCAGTCGACGGCCGTTTCGAGGCCGGCAGGCAGGGTTGCGCTGGCCATCAGCTTCTCCTTGTGGGTCGGGCGGTCATGCATCGAGGCGGGTCCGCAGGTTTTCGAGCGAGAGGCGCAGGAAGGCGCGGTAGTCGGCGAGCCGGTCCGGCGCGAGCAGAGCGGGCGCGGCCATGCCGGAATCCGCCAGCCGGCCGATCTCGGCGATCTCGCCGGCGTCGAGGTCGGGATGGGCGGCGCGCCACGCCGGATCGTCCGGGGACAGCACCATCTCGGCGCGCGCACCGCCGATGCCCTCGATCATGAGATCGACGTCGGGACTGGCGGAGAACAGCGTCGCGAGCGCCTCGCCCCATTCGATCTGCCCGTGCCCCAGCGGCGCGAGAAAGCGCGAGATGGCGCCGCCCTTGCGCACCAGCACCGCGTCGCGCAGATGCGTGCTGTGCGTATGGGGCGCGGCCCGCGCAATGGCCGGCAGGAATGCCTCGCCGCGCACGGGCAGGTTGGCGGGGTCCAGGCAGATGCCCAGCACGTCGCCGCCGACCGCCTCGATCAGGCGCAGGATCTCGTGCGTGGTGATCTCCTCATGCGTCTCGATGTCGAGCCGCACGCCCTCCCTTCGCAGGGCAGGAGCCAGCTTCCCGACGAAGCGCAGCGTGGCGTCGAGCTGCGCGGCCCAGGTCGTGTCGGTGCGGAAACGGTCGAAGCAGAAGGGCGCCGGCAGATCGCGCTTGAAGCCGCCGGTGGCGGTCCACGCCTCGCGCCAGCCATGTTCGCCGCAGATGCCGATCATGCGCTCCATGCCGGCGAGGTAGGAGCCGTCGCCCAGCCGGCGCACGCGCGGCAGCTCGGCGGTCGCGTAGGGATTGATCTTGCCGAGCCCGGCGCGGACGAAGAAGCCGCGGCGCTCCGCCTCGCGGGCGAAGCGGGCGATCTCGCCGGCGTCCAGCGTCGGGAACGCCTCGTCCAGCGTGCGCAAGAGGATGCCGCGGAAGCCGAGCTCCTCCAGCGCGTCGAGCGTAACAAACGGGTCGCCGAGCATCGACGCGCCGGCGTCGAACTTCACGTCGGCGCCAATCGGTCTTGCGGCCGGTTTGGGGGCCGGTCTCATTGCGGCGCAGCCAGCCTTGCCAGCCGCGCGGCGCGGCGCTCGCGCTCGACCTGCGGATCGGGAACCGCCACCGCCTCCAGCAGCTCGCGCGTATAGGCCGCCTTCGGCGCGGCGTAGACTTGCGCCACGTCGCCGGTCTCCTCGACCACCCCGTGGCGCAGCACGACGACGCGGGTGCACAGATATTTCACCACCGCCAGGTCGTGCGCGACGAACAGGATGGTGAGGCCCAGCTCCTTCTGCATGTCCTTGAGCAGGTTGAGCACCTGCGCCTGCACCGAGACGTCGAGCGCCGACACCGGCTCGTCGCAGAGCAGCACCTTCGGCTCGACGGTGAGCGCGCGGATGATGGCGATGCGCTGGCGCTGGCCGCCGGAGAAGTGGCGCGGATAGCGCGACAGGTGCTCCTGGTGCAGGCCCAGCCGGTGCAGCAGATAGAGGACGCGCTCGCGCCGCGCGGCAGCGGTGAAGCCGCCGGCGACGAGCATGGGCTCCTCGAGGATCTGCATGACCGTCATGCGCGGGTCGAGGCTGGAATAGGGATCCTGGAAGATCATCTGCACGTCGCGGCGATAGCGGCGCATCTGCTCGCGCGTCGCCGCGGCGAGGTCGACACCGTCATAGGCGATGCGCCCGGCAGTCGCCTTCTCCAGCCCGACCATGCAGCGGATGGCGGTGGACTTGCCGGAGCCGGATTCGCCGACGAGCCCGAGCACCTCGCCGGCGCGGACCTCGAACGACACGTTGTCGAGCGCCACCACGCCGCCGAAGCGCTTGGTGAGCCCGTCGACCTCGATCAACGCCCTAGGTCGTGTACTCATCATGGGTTCGAGCCGCGGTATGAGTCAAAATCGGTCAGTTCGAGGAGCGGAGCCGAAGGCGGGGTGGTTCCCCGTCGAGGGTCCGCGACGACGAAATCACCGATTTTGGCCATACCCCTTCGGGGCGCGGCGGATTTGCGGCCTGAGTTCGTTGAAAAGCCCTTGTGGTGGTCGACACCACGGCGGTCTTTTCGCCTGCTCAGGGACCAAATCCGGCTCGCGCCGCGGCCAAACCCATGATGAGTACACGACCTAGCCATCGACAGCCCCCGCATTGCGCGACATGTATTCCTCGACGGTGCTGAGCCGCACCGAGGGGTCGGCGTCGAGCCGGGCGATCGAGCCGATCAGGCCGCGCGTGTAGGGATGCTGCGGCGCGGCGAAGAGGCCGTCGACGTCGCGCTTCTCGACGAACTCGCCGCGGTGCATGACGATGACCTGATGGGCGAGGCCGGCGACGATGGACAGATCGTGCGTGATGAACAGCACGGCGAGGCCGAGCTCGCTCGACTGCTCCACGATCAGGTCGAGCACCTGCTCCTGCACGCGCACGTCCAGCGCCGTGGTCGGCTCGTCGGCGATCAGCAGGCGCGGCTGGCCGATCAGCGCGGCAGCCATGACCACGCGCTGGCGCATGCCGCCGGAAAACTCTCCGGGATAGGATTTGAGCCGTTCCTTCGCGCGCGGCACGCGCAGCCGGTCGAGCATCTCGCCCGCGCGCGCCAGCGCCTCGCGCCTCGGCACGCCGCGCACGATCAGCGGCTCGGCGACCTGCTCGCCAATGGTCAGAACCGGGTTCAGCGCCGTCATCGGATCCTGGAAGATCATCGAGATGTCGTCGCCGCGCAGGCGGCGTATCTCGGCCTCGCTCGCGCCCACCAGGTCGCGGCCGTCCCAGCGGATCGAGCCGGCGAGCTCGACATTGGCGTCGAGCCGCATGATGGCGCGCGCCGTCATCGACTTGCCGGAGCCGGATTCGCCGACCAGCGCCACGCGCTCGCCCTCGGCGATGGTAAAGCTCACGCCGTTGACCAGCACGAGGTGCTCGCTGCCGCGGTCCATGCGGTTCTTCGGCGGGATCGAGACGCGCAGGCGCTCGACCTCAAGAAGGGGCTTCGCAGCGGCGCCCATCATGCGGCCCTCAGCGTCGGGTCGTTGAGACGGCGGATGGCGTCCCCGACCAGGCCGAAGGCCACCGCCGCGACGGTGATGGCAAGGCCCGGGAACAGCGATATCCACCACGCGGTCGTGATGAATTCCTGTCCCTGCGCGATCATCGAGCCCCAGTCGGCGCTGGGCGGCGGCGCGCCGACGCCGAGGAAGGACAGGCCCGCCATCATCACGATGCAGCCGGACACCTCCATGCTGGCGAGCACGTAGACCGCGTCCATCGAGTTCGGCAGCGCATGGCGCAGCATCAGCCGCACGCGGGACATGCCCATCACCTGCGCGGCCTCGACATAGGCGCTCGTCATGGTCTCGCGCAGGATGTTGCGCGTCATGCGCGCCGTCGACGGCCAGAGCGCCGCCACCATGGCGATGATGATCGAGGTGAGCGAGGAGCCGAGCACGGCGGTCAGCCCCAGCGCCAGAACCAGCGAGGGGATCGACAGGAAGATCTCGGTGACGCGCATGATGATGTCGTCCAGCCAGCGCGGGGCGAGCGCGGCCACGCTGGCGACGAACACGCCGATCACCGTGGCGCCGACCACCACGGAGACGGCGGCGAGGATGGTGAGCGGCGCCCCCGCCAGCAGCCGCGAGAACACGTCGCGGCCGACATCGTCCGTGCCGAGCCAGTGGTCCGCGCCCGGCGGCTCCAGACCTTCCAGCGGGTTGATCATGTAGGCGTCGTGCGGCGCCAGCCACGGCCCGACGATCGAGACGAGAAGCAGCAGGAAGACGAGCGCCACCGCGATGCGGTCGACGAGCGGGCCGCCGAAGCCGAGCAGCTTGCGCCAGGCGGCACTGACGCCGGAGATCTCGGCGCGCAGCGGGACCTTCTCGACGCTCATGAGCGGACCACCTGGGCGCTGCGCACGCGCGGATCCAGCACCATCTGGGCGAGGTCGACGACGAGCGACGTGAAGATGAAGACGAAGCCGACGACCAGCACCGAGCCGAGGACCGCGAAGGTGTCGTGGTTGATGATCGACTTGTGCATGAGGCTGCCTATGCCCTGCAACCCGAACACGGTCTCGACCAGCACCGCCGCGCTCATCATCCAGCCGAACTGCATGCCGAGGATGGTCAGCGACGAGCCGAGCGCGGAGCGGAAGCCGTGGCGCATGATCACGCGGCCGGGCGGCACGCCCTTCGAAACCGCGAAGGTGATGTAGTCGGAGCGCATGGCGCTGACCATGTTGGAGCGCACGTTGCGCGCCAGCGTGGCGATGAACGGCCCCGACAGCGCCACCGCCGGCAGGAACAGATGGCTGACGGAGTCGGTGAAGTTCGCCCACGATCCGAACAGGATGGAATCGAGGATGGTGAAGCCGGTGACGTCCGGCGGCGCCCCGCCGATGCTGTTCTCGCCGGTGATCGGAAACCAGCGCAGCTTGGAGCCGAGGATCCAGCGCAGCATGATGGCGAGCCAGAAGACAGGGATGCCGCCCTCGATGACGAGGATGACGCGGATCGCGGCGTCGGCCGCCCGCCCCTGCTTCACCGCAGCGATGATGCCGAGCGGAACGGCGACGGCGACGGTGATGGCCATGCCGATGAAGACGAGCTGGATGGTGCTGGGCAGCACCATGGCGATCTCGTCGACGACGCTCTGGTGCGTGTAGGCGGAGACGCCGAGGTCGCCTCTCAGCGCGCTGAAGATATAGTCGAAATACTGGACGACGAGCGGCCGGTCGAGCCCCATCGTGATCCGCATCTGCTCGACCTGCTCGGGCGTCGCCAGGCGGCCCGCCGCCACGGCGGCGATATCGCCGGGGATCAGCCGCGACATCAGGAAGACCAGCGTCGCGATGCCCCAGAGCGCGAGGGCTGCGAGCGCGATCCTGCGGACTACGAAGAAGGTCATGCGGGCCTCCGTCGGGGTGGCGGGACGGGGTCTCAAGACCCCGTCCCGGGTTGCATCACTTCGCGAACGTCATCAGCGACAGGTCGAACACGGCCGACACCGGCGAGTAGGGAAGCTCGGCGACGGTCTTGTCATACACCTCGATGATCTCCGGGAACGCGATGAGCAGCGTCGGGCGATCGGCGAGGATCAGCTTCTGCGCCTCCTCGAAGTTCTTGCAGGCCGCGGCCGGATCGGTGGCCGAACGGCCTTCCGACAGCAGACGGTCGACTTCGGGGTTCGAGTAGCGCGCGAAGTTGGACAGCCCGACCGTGCTGCTCGACCAGGTGCGCCACAGCGTCTGGCCGATCGACGGATAGGGCGCGAAGTCCCACAGGATCGCCACGTCGGGCGTCGTCTCCGGCGACTTGATGAGCGTCAGGTACTGCGAGAAGGTGACGGGCTGGACCTCGACGTTGAAGCCGATCTGGCGCAGCGTCGCCTCCAGTAGGGTGCCGCCGACGCGCTGCTCCGGGATCACCGGCTAGTAGGCGATGCGCAGCGTGGCGCCGGCCGCGCCCGCCTCGGTGACGAGCTGCTTGGCCCGCTCGATGTCCGCCGGCTTCGGCTCGACGACGACGCGGCAGGCCATGGAGGCCGGCACCAGCGACGTCGCCTTCTGGCCGTAGCCGCCGAGCGCCGCCTTGACGTGACCGTCGAGATCGTAGGCGATCTGGATGGCCTCGCGCACCTTCGGGTTGCTGGTGATCTTGCCTTCCATGTTCATCACGCCGAGCGTGATGCGCGTGGTGGGCAGGCTCTGCACCGTGTACTTGCCGTCGTCGGCGAAAGCCTTCACGTCGACCGCCGGCACGCCGTTGCCGACATTGACGCCACCCGCCCACAGTTCGTCGCGGATGGCGCTGGCCTCGGTGATGATGCGGATGACGATGTTGCCCGGCCGGCCGTCGCGGCCCGTCCAGTGGTCGTCGACGCGCTTGAAGGAGACCTGCTGGTTCGGGTTGTAGCCGGTGAGCGTGTAGGCGCCCGAGCCGGCGTCGTTGGCGCTCATCCACTTCTGGCCCTTGTCGGCTCCTTCGTTCTGCGCGACGACCGCCGAGTCGACGACATAGACGAGGCTGAGCGCGCCGAGGAAGGCGAGGTTGGGGTTCTTGAGATGGATGACGATCTCGTGGTCGCCCTTCACCTCGGAGCTCGCATAGTCGCCGATGAGGCCCGCTGTGCCGGCGCCGACGCCGATCAGGCGCTCGAGCGAATAGGCCACGTCTTTTGCGGTCAGCTTGTTGCCCGAATGGAAGACGATGTCGTCCCTGAGCTTCAGCGTCAGGGTCTTGGCGTCGTCGGAATAGCTCCACTCGCTGGCGACATAGGGGGCGAGCTCGCCCGTCGCCGTGTAGCTGACGATGCGGTCGTAGAGCGCGGCGATATAGTAGTCGTTGTTGGCGTTGGAAGCGTGCGCGGGATCGAGCGTCTCGGGCACGGTGCGCGCGCCGATCACGATGCGGCTGTCGGCGCTCGCCGATTCCGCCCAGGCCGGCGCCATCGACCCCGCATAGGATGACATGGCGATCGCCGCGGCCAGCACGGCCGCCGAACATGCGTTCTTCAGAAGAGTTCTCATCGTTCCTTCGTCCTGTCGATCTGTGCCGCCGGACGCCCGATTGTGCATGGGCGACGCGGCAGCGTCTCTGTCAGCTTCTATTCAAGAAAGATGCCAGCCGCAGACGGCGGACCTGTGCCCCGCGCCGGCGGAAGGGCCGCGCACGCGCGGCCCGCTTCGATTCGCTTGCCTTCCGGATGGATTCATTCGCGTTCCCCATTGTTGAGTGCACAGTTTTTAGGCGGCATTCTGACATTTTTGTATGCAATCCATGCGCAATATTGCACACAGATTGTATGCAGCCTATCCTCCCGAGAGCGTCGAAACCGGCCTCGGCCCCTTTTCCCATTGTTCGAGGCTCATGGTCGGCAGCTCGAAATAGTCGCGCGTCGTGGCGTAGCCGTGCCCACCCATGCGACCCACCGCGTCGAGCCCGACCGGGTCCACATGCAGCCGCTCGTTGACGACGTTGCGGTGCAGATGCGCCTGCACCACCTCGCCGATGATGATCTCGCGCGAGTTGCCGATCGACAAGGTCACATGGTGGCGGCACTCGAAGGCGGCCGGCGATTCCATGATCGCGGGGCACGGCACCTTGACGCCGGGGCGCATGTGCAGGCCCGCGAGCGCCAGCTCGTCGACGCCGGCGTCGAACGGCACGGCCGTCACGTTCATGGCATCCATCAGGCCGGCCGAGACGATGTTGACCGTGAATGCCTGCGTGTCGTGCACGTTGCGCCCGGTATCCTTGGAGGTGCCGGTCGGCCGGTATTCCACGCCGAGCGCGAGGATCGCCGGATCGGCGGACAGGCAGTTGAAGAAGCTGAAGGGAGCGGCGTTGACGCGGCCCTGGCGGTCGACCGTCGTGACCCACGCGATCGGGCGCGGCACGACCGCGCCGATCAGCAGCTTGTACTTCTCGCGCTCCCCGAGCGTGGCGAAATCGAAACTCACGGCCTCGTGGCGGCCACCCTGGTCGTTCATGATGCTGTTCCTGTGCGTACGCCGGAACGCGGATTCATCCTCCCGCGACCGGAGGCTGCGGCACGAAGGCCGCGCAGCCATTGCGAGCCGTGCCCGTCCCTGCCGCGGCCGCGCACCGGCCGCCCGGAACAAACCGGGCGCGCGGCGGATGCAGGCTGGACGGCGGATGCGGGCATGCGTGCCATTCCCCTCTTATGCGGCTTCATGCATGCGATGCATTGGATAGCAGCATACAATCTTGGTATTCGCAAGTGGCAATCCGCTCATCCGTGAAAGCCGACGAGCGGGGTTGCGCTGGGGCGGGTTCCGCGGCTAGCTTCGCGCGCGGCCGCAGACATTGCGGACCGCATCTTGCATGCAGCGGGGGATGAGATGGCCGAAAAGGCAGCCAAGTCGGGAATGCGCGCGCAGGCCGTGCACCGCGCGCTGAAGCGCGCCATTCTCGACCAGGCGCTGGCGCCCGGCTCCAAGCTGCCGGAGGATTCCATCGGCGAGCGCCTCGGCGTCAGCCGCACGCTGGTGCGGGAGGCGCTGGTGCGGCTGAGCGAGGAAGGGCTGGTCGAGATGCGCCCCAACAAGGGCGCGGTCGTCGCCCGGCCGAGCCTGGAGGAAGGGCGGCACCTCTTCGCCGCCCGGCTGGCGCTCGAACGGCTGGTGGTCGAGAGCCTGTCGGGGCAGTTGACCGCGCAGCAGGAGAAGCAGCTTCTCGAACACATCGCGGCCGAGGAGGCGGCGCGCGGCCGCGACGAATCCACCTCGATCCGGCTGGCGGGCGAGTTCCACACGCTGCTGGCCTCGATGACCGGCAACGCGGTGGTGATCCGCTACGTCAACGAGCTCGTTGCCCGCAGTTCCCTGATCCTTGCGCTCTACGGCCGGCCGCACTCGTCCGAATGCGCCGTGTCGGAGCATCGCGAGATCCTGGCCGCCCTGCGAAAGCGCGACACCGAGAACGCGATCCGGCTGATGCTTCATCATCTGGAATCGATCACGACCCGCGCATTGCTGCCGAGCGACCAGAGCACCGACATTCGCGACGTTCTTGCCACCTACGCCGCCGCCGAGGGACTGGGCGCCTAGAACATTTCCGGCTGGGTCGCGAACCGGTCAGCGGTCCATCGCCGGATCACCCCGGAGGCGTGCGATCAACCGATCGGCAGCACCTCCGACCGCTTGACCTGGCCCAGCGCGAAGCTGGTCTCGATGGACGCGACGTTGTCGAGGCGGGTGAGCTTGTCCTTGAGGAAGCGCTCATAGGCTTCGAGGTCGGCGGCGGCGATGCGCATGAGATAGTCGCGCTGGCCGGTCATCAGGTAGCAATCGACGACCTCGGGCCAGCGCGAGACGGCCGCGGCGAAGCGGTCGAGATCCTCCTCGCGCTGGCGCTCCAGCTTGATCGAGGCGAAGGCGCTGATCGGCAGGCCGACCTTCTTCTGGTCGAGCACGATCGTGTAGCCCTTGATGACGCCGGCCTTCTCCAGCAGCCGCACGCGGCGCGCGCATGGCGAGGGCGACAGCCCGACCCGCGCGGCGATCTCCGCCGTGGTCAGCTTGGCGTCGGCCTGTAGCGCGCGCAGGATCTTCCGGTCGATCTCGTCCAGTTCCGTATTTGGCATGTTTCGCCGCCATTCTGCCCCTGCCTGGCTGAATGAGCTAATGCAATCGCTCGCCGATCGCAAGATTGGCCACATTCGCCTCAAGCCGCATTCTATGCTCGGCCGACAAGGGGGATGGGGCGATGACCGACCTGACGATGCTCGCCGCGCTGGAGCGCAAGGTGCTGTGGCTGGCGACGTGGATGATCCACAACGCCAACCATCTGCGCGACAATGGCGACGGGCTGAAGGTCGGCGGGCATCAGGCGTCGTCCGCGTCGCTCGCGACCATCATGACGGCGCTCTACCTCCATGCGCTGCGGCCGCAGGACCGCGTCGCGGTGAAGCCGCATGCCAGCCCGATCTTCCACGCGATCCAGTATCTGCTCGGCAACCAGACACTCGAGAAGATGCGGAATTTCCGCGGCTATCACGGCGTGCAGTCCTATCCCTCGCGCACCAAGGACGTCGACGACGTCGATTTCTCGACCGGCTCGGTCGGCCTCGGCGTCGCGCAGACGCTGTTCTCATCGCTGGTGCAGGACTACGTGCACGCCAAGGGCTGGGCCAGCGACCTGCCGGAAGGCAAGATGGTCGCGCTGGTCGGCGACGCCGAGATGGACGAGGGCAACATCTTCGAGGCGCTCCTGGAGGGCTGGAAGCACGGCCTGCGCAACACCTGGTGGATCGTCGACTACAACCGCCAGAGCCTCGACGCTGTCGTGCGCGAAGGTCTGTGGGCCCGCTTCGAGGCGATCTTCCGCAATTTCGGCTGGGACGTGGTGGTGCTCAAGCATGGCAGGCTCCAGCAGGCCGCCTTCGCGGAAGCCGGCGGCGAGCGGCTGCGCGAGTGGATCGACGCCTGCCCGAACCAGCTCTATTCGGCGCTGACCTTCCAGGGCGGCGCGGCATGGCGCAAGCGCCTGACGGACGATCTCGGCGACCAGGGGCCGGTGTCGCGGCTGATCGACAAGCGCAGCGACGACGAGCTTGCGACGCTGATGGGCAATCTCGGCGGCCACGACATGGCGTCGCTGCTGGACGCCTTCGAGGCAGCGCGCGCCCATGACCGGCCGGTGTGCTTCATCGCCTACACGATCAAGGGGTTCGGGCTGCCGCTGGCCGGCCACAAGGACAATCATGCCGGGCTGATGACGCCGACGCAGGTCGAGGGTCTGCGCAAGGCCGTGGGCGTGCGCGAGGGGCACGAGTGGGAGCCTTTCGAGGGGATGCACGTCGCCGAGAAAGATGTGCGCAAGTTCCTGTCGGCCGTGCCGTTCGCGCGGCGCGGGCGCCGGCGCTACGAGGCGGCTGTCGTGCCGGTGCCGGAGCGGCTGGGCTTCGGCGCGCAAGCCTCGATGTCGACCCAGCAGGGTTTCGGCCTCGTCATGCACGAGATCGGCAAGGCCGACACGCCGTTCGCCCGGCGCATCGTCACCACCTCGCCCGACGTCACCGTCTCGACCAATCTCGGCGCCTGGGTCAACCGGCGCGGCCTGTTCGCCAGGGAGGCGATGGCCGACCTCTTCAAGGCCGAGCGCATACCCTCCACCTACAACTGGGCCTTCTCGCCGCAGGGCCAGCACATGGAGCTGGGCATCGCCGAGATGAACCTCTTCATCATGCTGTCGGCGCTCGGCCTGTCGCACTCCATCTTCGGCGAGCGGCTGCTGCCGGTCGGCACGCTCTACGATCCTTTCATCGAGCGTGGCCTCGATGCGCTGAACTATGCCTGCTACCAGGACGCCCGCTTCCTGCTCGCCGCCACGCCGTCGGGCGTGACGCTGGCACCGGAGGGCGGCGCCCACCAGTCGATCGCCACGCCGCTGATCGGCATGGCGCAGGACGGGCTGGCGAGCTTCGAGCCTGCCTTCGTCGATGAGCTCGCGGTGCTGATGCGCTGGGCCTTCGAATATATGCAGCGTGATGGGCAGCGTTCCGGCGAGACGGAACCCGACAGCCTGACATGGCTGCGCGACGCCACCGGCGGCTCGGTCTATCTGCGGCTCTCCACCCGCTCCATCGAGCAGCCGAGGCGCGAGATCGCGCCGGAGCTGGAGCGCGACATCGTCAATGGCGGCTACTGGATGCGCCGGCCGGGGCCGAACGCGCAGATCGTGGTCGCCTATACGGGCGTCATGGCACCCGAGGCGATCGAGGCGGTCGGCCTGATAGCCGAGGACCGGCGCGACATCGGCCTGCTCGCCGTCACCTCCGCCGACCGGCTCAACGCCGGCTGGACCGCCGCGCAGCGCGCCCGCGAGGCCGGGCTCCCGCACGCGACCAGCCATGTCGAGCGCCTGCTCGCCGACATCCCCTCGCATTGCGGCGTCGTCACCGTCGTCGACGGCCACCCGGCGACGCTCGCCTGGCTCGGCGCCGTGCACGGCCACCGCACCCGCTCGCTCGGGGTGGAGCATTTCGGCCAGACCGGCTCCATTGCAGACCTATACCGCCACTACGGCATCGACGCCCCCGGCATCATAGCCGCAGCCCAAGCCCTCACCCCAGGAAGGCCAATCAGGAACCTAAGGGCGGCGTGAGAACGGGCACGCCCGAGCCTGTTGCCTGCGCAAGGACGGGGCGCCGGCGCTCGAAGGCTTCGGGAGCGATGCAGCTTCACGCAGCTCAGCCGGAAGCGGGCAGCTCCAGCGCCGACATCAGCTCCGTCCATTCGCGTTTGGTCAGGCCGCTGTCCTCCTGCCCGACCTTCTCGCCGGCAATCATGCGGCGGACCGCCTTGAGCGCCGTAGCGGAGAGCTGCACCGCGCCGAGGCGGTATTCGAGGAACGCGGCGTGGGCGAGCGGAACCCAGGCGGCCATCACGTCCATCATCACGTCGGCATAGGCCCTGATCTCGTACTGCGCATGGGCGTCGGCCCGCAGCCGCAGGAACCCCATCAGATTGTGCAGGTCGGTCTTCCAGTACCACTGGGTGTAAAAATTCAGCGACAGGTTCATGCGCGCCAGCTCGCGCGCCAGCCCGACCCGGTCGTCGCGGCCGCCGCCTTCGGTGCCGTCGTTGAGCATCAGCGCGTAGTCGTCATAGACCTGTTCGGCGTCGCGGCGCAGCATGGCCAGGACCTCGGCGGCCTCGTCGCCCCGGAGCACATCGCCGCGGCCCTGCCGGTTGGACGCCGACTGCGCCGCCAGATGCTCCGGCGCGGGGATGTAGAACTCCCGGTCGAGCACCGAATAGCGGGCGGAATATTCGTTCACGTTGGCCGTGCGGTGCCGGATCCACTGGCGCGCCACGAAGATCGGCAGCTTCACATGGAACTTGATCTCCGCCATCTCGAAGGGCGTCGTGTGCCAGTGGCGCAGCAGATAGTTGATCAGGCCGCGGTCTTCCTGCACGCGCTTGGTGCCGCGCCCGTAGGAGACGCGGGCCGCCTGCACGATCGCCTCGTCGTTGCCCATATAGTCGACCACGCGCACGAAGCCGTGGTCGAGCACGGGCAGCGGCTTGTACAGCAGCGCCTCGATGCCTTCCGACAGCGGGCGCAGGCTCGGCCGGGCGACTGAGCGGAGCGTTTCGATCTCGGCCGCCTGTTCCGCTGTGATGTTCGCCACTTCGCTCTCCTGCCGCCGGTCCACGCCTCCCGCGCCATACTATCTTCGCGGCCGCATTGCACCAGCGCGCAGCCGCGCCGGCGGCGCCGCCCACATGTTCCTGACGATGTGCCCGCCGGCGCGGGCTAAGGTGCGCCTGCGAGGCTTTCGAAGCAGCTTTCCATCGCCTCGGCCGGCGCCTTGCCGCCGGCGCCCTCATCCTTCACGCAGTCCCTGAACGCAATGAGAAGCACCCGGCGCTCCTGCGCGGCGTCGAGCGCCTGCGCTGCGGGGCGCGCGCGCAGCGCCTCGACCGCCGTCGAAAGCTGGTCGCGCAGGGGATCGATCCGCGCGCCCAGCCGCGACGCGATCTCCTCGCCGATCTTCTCCACCTGCCTGTCGGCGAAGACGTAGCCGACAGCCCCCACCGCCACCAGCGCGAGAAAAGTGCCGACGAAACCGGCGGCGATGGATTTCAGCATGAGCGCTCCTTGGTGAACCTGTGCGCCCTACCGCAGCTCGCGCCGCAGGATCTTGCCGACATTGGTCTTGGGCAGCTCGGTGCGGAACTCGACATGTTTCGGGCGCTTGTAGCCGGTCAGCTTGTCCCTGGTGAAATCGATGATCTCCTCGGCGGTCAGCGACGGGTCCTTCTTGACGATGAACAGCTTCGGCACCTCGCCCGACTTCTCGTCCGGCACGCCGATGGCCGCCACTTCCAGAACCTTCGGATGCAAAGCGACGACGTCCTCGATCTCGTTCGGATAGACGTTGAAGCCTGACACGAGGATCATGTCCTTCTTGCGGTCGACGATCTTCACGTAGCCGCGCCCGTCCATGAAGCCCATGTCGCCCGACTTGAAGAAGCCGTCGCCGGTCATCACCTTGGCGGTCTCGTCCGGCCGGTTCCAGTAGCCGGCCATGACCTGCGGCCCGCGGATGCAGATCTCGCCGACCTCGCCCTGCTTCACCGCCTTGCCGTCGTCGTCGCGGATCTCGATCTCGGTGGACGGCATCGGCAGGCCGATCGTGCCGGTGAACTCCTTGCCGTCGAAGCGGTTGGCGGTTGCCACCGGCGAGGTCTCCGACAGGCCGTAGCCCTCGGCGATGACGTTGCCGGTCAGCTTCTTCCAGCGTTCGGCGACGCCGCTCTGCACCGCCATGCCGCCGCCGAAGGTCAGGAACAGGTTCCTGAAATCCAGCTTCTGGAAATCGGCGTTGTTGAGCAGCGCGTTGAACAGCGTGTTGAGGCCGGGGAAGATGTTGACCTCGTATTTCTTCAGCTCGGCGACGAAGGCCGGGATGTCGCGCGGGTTGGCGATCAGGATGTTGTTCGCCCCCTGCTGCATGCCCATGATCGCGTTCACGGTCAGCGCGTAGATGTGATAGAGCGGCAGCGCGCAGACATAGGTCAGCCTCTCCGGCTTCTTGCGGCCGATGAAGGCGCCCTCCACCCAGATCGCGTTCTGCGCCACGTTGGCGAGCACGTTGCGGTGGGTCAGCATCGCGCCCTTGGCGACGCCCGTCGTGCCGCCCGTATATTGCAGGAAGGCGATGTCGTCGTGGCCCACGTCGCCCGGACGGAACGTGGTCGACGCGCCCTCTCTCAACGCGTCGTTGAACTTGACGTGGCCCGGCAGCGACCAGGCCGGCACCATCTTCTTGACGCGGCGCACGACGAGGTTGACCACTAGGCCCTTGATGCCGAGCATGTCGCCCATCGCGGCGACGATCACCGTCTTGACGTTCGTGCGCGCCACCACCTGCTCGAGCGTCGAGGCGAAGTTCTCGAGGATGACGATGGCCTCGGCGCCGGAATCCTTCAACTGGTGCTCCAGTTCGCGCGGCGTGTAGAGCGGGTTGACGTTGACCACCGTGAAGCCGGCCCGCAGCACCGCCATCAGCGCCACGGGATATTGCAGCACGTTGGGCATCATCAGCGCGACGCGCGCGCCCTTCTTGAGCCCGCGCGACTGGAGGTAACCCGCCAGCGCGCGTGATTTCGCCTCGATATCGGCGAAGCTCATGCCCTTGCCCATCGAGGTGAAGGCGGTGCGGTCGCCATATTTGCGGCACGACGCCACCAAAAGATCGCCGATCGACTTGTCGGTGATCTCGCCGATCTCGGTGGCGATGCCGGGCGGGTAGCTGCCGTACCACGGCTTCGACGCGCCCTTGGCGACGGGCTTGCCATCGGATTTGGTCGCAGGCTTCGCGACAGGCGCGGCGGCGGGCACGGGATCGGGCGCCGAGGTCCTGGCCGGCTTGGCGGAGGGCTTTGCGGCCGAGGTGGCGTTCGCCTTCTCGGCCGAGCGGGCGGACGCCTTCGCCGCCTTTGCGGCGGTGCTGGCCGGCGCCTTTGGCGCGACGGTCGCGGCGGCCTGCTTCGGCTTCACTGCCGCGACGGGTTTCGGTGCCGCGGCGACCTTCGACGCGAGAGCCGGCTTCGCCGCCGCAGTTTTCGCTTTAGCCGCAACAGGGGCCTTGGGCGCAGCGGGTGCCTTGGGCGCTGCCGCGGGTTTCGCCGGCTTGGCGGCTGGCGGGGCGGCCGGCGCCTTCGCGGCAGCCTCCTTGCCCTTGACCGCAGCCGATGCAGGTTTCGCCTTGCCGGCGGGGGTCTTGCCAGCCGGAGCCTTTGTCGTCGTCTTTGCCAATTCGTCCTCCCTCGCAGGCTCCGGCCGCCGGCTTGCCGCCCGGCGCGAAGCCATGGACCTCCTGTGGACTGCCGTCGGCGCGCGCCGACGCTGCCGACTATCTAGGGCTTGCGCACCTTTGGGCGCAAGCGCTCACGACGCATCCGGCTGCTGGGCTTCCTCCTGGGTTCCCTGCCCGTAGCCGTCATGCGTCTTGAGGAACTCCAGCTCGTCCGGCGTCGACTGCCGGCCCAGCGCCCTGTTGCGGTGCGGGAAGCGGCCGAAGCGCGCGATGATGTCCCGGTGCTCCTCCGCATAGCGGATGGCCTCGGCATTGCCCGTCGACTTGAAGAGGTCGAGACAGCGCTCCTGGTCCGCCAGCACCTCGGAATGCATCAGCGGCATGTAGACGAAAGCGCGCGCCTGCGGCTCTATCGCGTCCACCAGCCCGGTGTCGAGCGCGTTGCGCGCCAGTTGCAACGCCATCGAATCGGTGCCGAACGCGGCCCCCATGCCGCGATAGATATTGCGGGGGAACTGGTCGTAGACGACGATCGCGGCCAGAGCCGCCTGCGCATCCGTCAGCGCCTCCGGCGGAACCCCGGTCGCCAGCCGCCGGTAGAGCGGCTCGAAGCGCTCGGCGATCATGCGGTCCACCTGCGGCCCGCCGCCGAACCATTCCTTGTAGGTCAGCTCGCCGAACCAGAAATCCAGCACCTCGTTCTGCCAGGCCATGTCGTCCTCCTTCGCAGGCGGGCCGGCCGGGCCCGTCAGTCGACCTTGGAAATGTCGGGCACGGACGACAGCAGCATCCGCGTATACTCGTCCTTCGGGTCGTCGAAGACCTCGTCGACCGGCCCCTGCTCGACCAGCCGCCCGCCATTGAGCACGCCGACATCGTCGGCCATGGTGCGCACCACGGCGAGATTGTGGCTGATCAGCAGGTAGGTCAGGCCGAACTCGTCCTGGAGCCGCTTCATCAGGTCCAGCACCTGCGCCTGCACCGACACATCCAGCGCCGATGTCGGCTCGTCGCAGACGATGAACTCCGGCTGGCTCGACAGCGCCCGCGCGATGGCGATGCGCTGGCGCTGGCCGCCCGAGAACTCGTGCGGGAATTTCCGCATCGCGCCCGCGTCGAGGCGCACGCGCTCCAGTAGATCGGCCACGCGCCCCTCGATCTCCGAGCGCCCGGAGGCCAGCCCCAGCGCCTTGATCGGCTCGGCGACGATGTCGCCGACGCGCCAGCGCGGGTTGAGGCTGGCATAAGGATCCTGGAAGATCATCTGCACCTTGCGCCGCCGTTCCGCCGCACCCGCCTGCCAGATGTCACGGCCGTCGAGCAGCACCTCGCCCGAGGTCGGCGGGATCAGCCCCACCATCATGCGCGCGCAGGTCGACTTGCCTGAGCCGGACTCGCCGACCAGCCCGTAGGTCGAGCCCTTGCGGATGGAGAAGGACACGTCGTCGACCGCGCGGACGATCCTGCGGGCGCCGCGCCCGAACAGCCGGTCGAACAGCGAGCCGGAGAGGTCGAAGTCGCGCACGAGGTGCTTCACCTCCACCAGCGGCTTCGGCGACACGGGCGCGGCATGGACGCGGATCGGGTCGGTGATCGACGGGATCGCCTCGATGAGGCCGATCGTATAGGCCTCCTTCGGGCGCTTGATGATATCGCCGACCTTGCCGGTCTCGACGATGCGCCCCTTGTTCATGACGATCATGCGGTCGGCCGTCTCGGCGATGACGCCCATGTCGTGGGTGATCAGCATCACCGCCGCGCCGCGGCTCTCGCACAGCCGCTTCAGCACCTTGATGATCTGCGCCTGCACCGACACGTCGAGCGCCGAGGTCGGCTCGTCGGCGATGATCAGCTCCGGCTCGGCGGCCAGCGCCAGCGCGATGACGACGCGCTGCCTCATGCCGCCGGAAAACTGGTGCGGGAAGGAATCGATGCGGTCCTCCGGCCTGGGGATGCCCGCCTCGCGCAGCAGCGCGATCGCCCGCTCGCGCGCCTCCGCCTCGCTCACCGGCAGATGCCGGCGGATGGTTTCCACGATCTGGTCGCCGATGCGGTAGAGCGGGTTGAGGCTGGTCAGCGGATCCTGGAAGACCATGCCGATGCGCTTGCCCCTGAGCTTCTGCATCGCGTCGGCCGGCAAATTGTCGATGCGCCTGCCGTCGAGCAGGATCTCGCCGCCCGTGATGCGCCCCGGCGGCTCGATCAGGCCGATGATGGCCGAGCCGGTCATCGACTTGCCCGCGCCGGATTCGCCCACCACGCCCAGCACCTCGCCCGGCATGATATCGAAGGACACGTCCTCGACCGCGCGGAAATTGCCGCGCCGCAGCGGGAAGTCGACGGTCAGGCCGCGCACCGACACCACGGGCGTCTTTTTGGCCGCCGCCTCGCCGGCGGTCTTCTCCCCTGCGGTCTGTTCCAATGTCGCGGCCATCAGCGCAGCCTCGGGTTGAGCGCGTCGCGCAGCCAGTCGCCCAGAAGGTTCACCGACAAAGCGAGCAGGATCAGCATGACGGCGGGGAAGAACAGGATCCACCACTCGCCGGAGAACAGGAACTGCTGGCCGATGCGGATCAGCGTGCCCAGCGAGGGCTGCGTGGGCGGCACGCCGACGCCGAGATAGGACAGCGTCGCCTCCTCGATGATGGCGAGCGCGAGGTTGATGGTCGCGATCACCAGCACCGGCCCCATCACGTTGGGCAGGACGTGGCCGACGAGGATGCGCAGCGGGCCGACGCCCATGATGCGCGCCGCCGCCACATAGTCCTTCTGCCGCTCCACCATGGTCGCGCCGCGCACGGTGCGGGCGAACTGCGCCCAGTTGGCGAGGCCGATGGCGATGATCAGCACCCACACGGCCATGCTCTCGTGCCGGCTCGGCGGGATGATGCCGCGCGCCACGCCGAAGATCAGCAGGGCGATCAGGATCGCCGGGAAGGAGAGCTGGATGTCGGCGATGCGCATCACCACGGCGTCGAACACGCCGCCGACATAGCCGGCCGACAGGCCGAGCGAGATGCCGATGAGCATGGCGAACAGCGTCGCCATCAGCCCGACGAACAGCGAGATGCGGCTGCCGTAGAGAATGGTCGACAGCACGTCCCGGCCCTGGTTGTCGGAGCCGAAGACGAAGTAGTTGCCGAACATCGATTCCGACATCGGCTTCGTGAAGCCGTCCATCAGGTTGAGCGTCGCGGGATTGAACGGATCGTAGGGCGCGATCCACGGCGCCAGCAACGCCGCGAGCACCAGCGTGGCCGCCACCACCGCCGCGACGATGGTGACGGGCGAGCGCCTGAACGAGAACCAGATGTCGCTGTCGAGGAAGCGCGCCAGCGCGCCCTTTTCCTCGATCGGGCCCTTTCCCGGAAGCGGAACCGGCGCGGCCGGAGGATTGGTGTCGACGCTCATCGCGCGGTCCTCCCGCCGATCCTCAGTCGCGGATCGACCACGTAATAGAGAATGTCGACGATCAGGTTGATGACGACGAAGACCAGCGCCACGAACATCAGGTAGGCGGCCATCACGGGCACGTCGACCACCTGCACCGAATTGACGAACAGCGAGCCGAGGCCCGGCCATTGGAACACCGTCTCGGTGATGATGGCGAAGGCGATGACCGAGCCGAGCTGCAAGCCGGTGATGGTGATGACCGGCACCAGCGTGTTCTTCAGCGCATGGCCGAAATTGATGGTGCGGGCCGACAGGCCGCGGGCGCGGGCGAACTTGATGTAGTCCTGCCGCAGCACCTCCAGCATCTCGGCGCGCACGAGGCGCATGATCAGGGTGAGCTGGAACAGCGACAGGGTGATCGCCGGCAGGATGAGCGAGCGCAGGCCCGATTCGGTCAGCAGCCCGGTCTTCCACCAGCCGAGGTCCACGACCTGCCCGCGCCCGAAGGAGGGCAGCCACTGGAGCTCGACCGCAAAGATGTAGATCAGGCCGATGCCGATCAGGAAGGTCGGCAGCGAGACGCCCACCAGCGACAGCGTCATCACAACGGCCGTGGTGACGCTGCGCGGCCGCAGCGCCGACATCACGCCCAGCGTCACGCCGAAGACCAGCGCGATCAGCGCCGAGGCGAGCGCCAGCTCGACCGTGGCCGGCAGGCGGCTGGCGATCAGCTCGCTGACCGGCTGCTGGAGCCGGTAGGAGATGCCGAGCTGCCCCTGAAGCACGTTGCCGATATAGTTGGCGAACTGGACGTAGAACGGGTCGTTGAGGCCGAGGCGCTCGCGCAGCTCCTCGAAGTCCTGGAGGCGCGAATCCTGCCCGAGCAGCGAAGCGACCGGGTCGCCGACATAATGGAACAGGGAGAAGGATATCAGGCAGACGACGAGCATCACCACGATGGATTGCAAAAGTCGTCGCAGGATGAAGGCCAGCATGCGTTGGTCTCCGGTTGACGGCGCGAGCCGGCATGCGCGCCCGGCGACTCGCCGCGCGCGCCCTCCCGCCACGCGCGGGAGGCGTTATCCGGCCACGCTATAGAATACGGCCCGCCGCGCAAGGTCGCGCGGCGGGCTGTTCATAGCGATAGCGGCTTACTGGCCGATCTTCAGCTCGTAGATCCGGGGCTGGTTCTCCGGGTGAACGGCGAGGTTAAGGCCGTTCTTCATCGCATAGGCGAGAACCTGGTTGTGGATCGGCAGCAGGACGCGATCTGCCTTCACCGTGGTCCAGATCTCGTTGATCGTGGCGTTGCGCTTGTCGAGGTCGACCTCGGTCGCCAGCGACTCGATCTTGGCGTCGAGGTCCGGGTTGGAGTAGCCGCCCGGATTGTAGGCGCCGTAATGGCCGGCCTTCGAGTGGATCAGGTCGTTGAAGGTGTAGGCCGAATCGAAGGTCGGAACGCCCCAGCCGAGCAGGTAGAAGTCGGTGTCGGCGTTCTGGATCAGCGGCGAATGCTGGGTGATCGGGCGCGAGGCCAGCGTCACCTTGATGCCGATCTGGCCGAGCATGCCGACAACCGCCTGGCTGATCGCCTCGTCGTTGACGTAGCGGTTGTTCGGCGTGTCGAGCGTGATCGTGAAGCCGTCCGGATAGCCGGCCTCGGCCAGCAGCGCCTTGGCCCCCGCGATATCGGCCTTCTCCGGATAGGCGTCCAGCTCAGGCGTCCAGCCGTTGACGAAAGGCGGGTTGGGGATGCCCGTCGGGATCGACTGGCCGCGCATCACCACCTGCTTGATCGCGTTGCGGTCGATGGAAAGGTGCATGGCCTCGCGCACCCTCGGATCGGCGAGCGGGTTCTTGTCGGTGACGTTGGACGACTTCAGCGGCTCCGGCGTGACGCGATAGCCGAAATAGATGAAGCGGTTCTCGGGGCCGGTGGTGACGTTCACGCCTGCCGTGCCGGCGAGGCGCTCGACGTCCTGGACCGGCACGTCCTGCACCAGATCGACCTCGCCCGACAGCAGCGCGGCGACGCGGGTCGCGTTGTCGGCGATCGGCAGGTAGATGATCTCGGTCACCTGCGGCTTGGTCTCGGCCCAGTGGTTCTCGTTGATCTTGAGGACCGAACGCACGTCCGGGTCGCGCGATTCGAGGATGTAGGCGCCGGTGCCGTTGGCGTTGCGCACGGCGTAGTTGTCGTCGGCCGAGCCCGCCTGCTGCACGGAGACGGCGTTGTTCTTCTCCGTCCAGCCCTTGTCCATGATGAAGGTGTTGGTCAGGTTGTTCGGATAGAGCGGCGAGGGACCGGCCATCTTCACCTCGACCGTGTAGTCGTCGACGGCGGTCGCGCCCTGCACGGCGGCGTGGAGCTGCTTGAGGTTGGACTTTTCCGAACGCGCGCGGTCGAGCGAGAAGACCACGTCCTCGGCGGTGAAGTCGGCGCCGTCGTGGAACTTCACGCCCTGGCGCAGCTTGAACACCCACACGGTCGGATCGCCTTCCTTGACCGACCATTCGGTGGCCAGACGCGGGACGAGGGTGCCCTCGACGTCGCGGTCGACCAGCGTCTCGTAGATGTGGTGGGCGAAGGTGTGCGTGACGCCCTGGTTCTGCGAATGCGGATCGAGGGTCAGCGCATCGGAGGCGCGCGCCCAGCGCAGCGTCTCGGCGGATGCAGCCGAAGCGGCAGCGACAAGCGCGAGCGCGCTCGCGGCAAGCAGGAATTTCTTCATTTGTTTTCCCGTTGTTCGGTTTTGACGTTCCCGTGCCGGCGGTTGGTTCCGCCCACGATTGGACGGGCACCATAAGCGAGGTCACGGAACAATACAAATGGCTACATGGTTGCCCGTGCGGCAACGCAGGAGGCGCGATTATGGCACCTATGGGGCGGCCCCTATGGCGCGGCGAGCCGACCCTTCACGTCGGCATAGGCGACCTCGATCAGGCGCGTCAGCGCTCCGGCGTCGACGGGGATGCCGGGCCTCACCTTCACATGGCGCATGAACCGGCCGGCGCCTTGCAGCAGGCGGGCGGGATCGGCCAGCGCGGCGCCATGGAAGAAGCCGACATTCACATGGGCCGTGAAGAGGTCGACATAGGCGAAGGCGGCGTCGCCCACGCAGGCGACCGGGTGGCCGTCGTTCATCACCTCGTTGACGTCATCGCCGCAGCCGCCCATCACCTCGAACCAGTATTGCGCGATGACGCCGAGATCGCCGAGATGCGTGTTCATCCAGCGTGCGACGGCAGGATCGCTGCGAGCCGCGCCCGGAAACCGCATGAGGCGATGACCATGCCCCTCGGGAGACTGCCCCATCGGTTCCGGCCTCCCCGTCACATCTCCAATGCGTCGGGCAGTTCCGCCACCGAGCCCAGCAGCAAGTCGGCGAGCGGCGCCAGCGCCTTGCGCGTGCCGGTGCCCGACAGCACCCCGACCACGAGGCCGGCATGGGCGGCGCGGCCGCATTCGAGGTCGTGGCGGTTGTCGCCCACGAAGCCGATCTGCGCGGGGGCCAGCCCGGTCAGCGCGGCGAAGGCGTGGACCATGTCGGCCGCCGGCTTCGGGTTCGGCACCGCGTCGTAGCCGAATACGCCGTCGAACAGCGGCGCCCAGCCCAGCGCCGCGACGGTAAGCCGCGCGGCCTCGGTAGAATCGTTGGTGGCGATGCCGAGCCTGACGCCGCGCGCGCGCAAGGCGGCCAGCGCCCCGGCGACGCCCGGCAGCGGCACGGCGCTTTTCGACGCCTCGACCGCCGTCCACGCGTCGAAGCGCGCAATGGTCGCGGCCAGCGCCTCGCCGTCCAGATGCGGGTGCCAGAGCTCCACCACGTCGGCGTTGGTCCCCGCCGCGAAGATGGAATCGGCCCTGAAGCGGTTGGTGGCAAGGTCGAGCCCGCTCGCTTCCAGCAGCAGATCGGCGCGCGCCGCGTCGTCCCCGGCCGCCTTCAGCGCCATGCGCCGCGCCAGCGTCGCCCAGGTCGCCTCGAAGTCGACCAGCGTGCCGTCCTTGTCGAACAGGATGCCCCCGATCGCCATCAGCCGCGCAGCCCGGCGAGCCAGCCGACCAGGCCGGCGGTCGAGGCATCGCGCGTCGCCGCCGAAACCTTGCCCTCCACCACCGGCAGGAGCTCGGTCGCCAGCTCCTTGCCGAGCTCGACGCCCCACTGGTCGAAGGCATTGATGCCGAACAGCCGCGCCTCCACGAACACGCGGTGCTCGTAGAGCGCGATGATGCGCCCGAGCGCGAACGGGTCGAGCTTGCGATAGGCGATTGTGACCGAAGGCCGGTTGCCCGGGAACACGCGGTGCGGCGCCAGCCGGTCGACCTCGTGCGGCGGCAGGTTTCGCGCCGCAAGCTGCGCCCTCGCCTCCTCCAGCGTGCGGCCCTTCATCAGCGCTTCCGACTGTGCCAGGCAGTTGGCCATCAGCAGATCGTGGTGGTGCTTGAGCTCCGGCTCGTGGCCTTCCGCCGCGATCAGGAACTCGACCGGCACCACGTCGGTGCCCTGATGCAGGAGCTGGAAGAAAGCGTGCTGGCCGTTGGTGCCGGGCTCGCCCCACACGACCGGGCCGGTGACGGTCGGCGGCGTGCCGCCGTCCAGCGTCACGCTCTTGCCGTTCGATTCCATGTCGAGCTGCTGGAGATAGGCCGGCAGCCGCGCGAGCCGCTGGTCGTAGGGGATGATCGCGCGGGTCGGGTAGCCACAGGCGACGCGATGCCACCAGCCGACCAGCCCCAGCAGCACCGGCAGGTTCTTCTCCAGCGGCGCCTCGGCGAAATGGCGGTCGATGGCGTGGCCGCCGTCGAGCAGGCGGCCGAAATTGTCCGGCCCCACCGCCAGCATGACCGGCAGCCCTATGGCCGCCCACAGCGAATAGCGGCCGCCCACCCAGTCCCAGAAGCCGAAGACGCGGTCTCCCGCGATGCCGAAGGCCGCGACCTTGTCGAGGGCCGTCGACACGGCGGCGAAGTGGCTGCCGACCGCCGCCTCGCCGAGCCTCTCCGCCAGCCAGCGCCGGGCGCTCGCCGCGTTGGTCATGGTCTCGATCGTGGTGAAGGTTTTCGACGCGACGATGAACAGCGTCGTCTCCGGGTCGAGCGGCTTCAGCGTGTCGGCCAGATGCGCGCCGTCTATGTTCGAGACGTAGTGCGCGCGCGGGCCGTCGTGATAGGGCGCCAGCGCCAGCGTCGCCATCGCCGGCCCGAGGTCGGAGCCGCCGATGCCGATATTGACGACGTCGGCGATGCGCCGGCCCGTCGCGCCCCTGACGGCGCCCGAGCGGACGGCGTCGGCGAAGCGCGCCATGGCGTCGAGCACCGCCGCCACGCCCGGCATCACGTCCGTGTCGCCCACCTGCACCGGCCGGCCGCCGCGGTTGCGCAGCGCCGTGTGCAGCACCGCCCTGCCCTCGGTGACGTTGATCGGCTCGCCCGAGAGCATGGCGTCGCGCCATTCCTCCACGCCGGCCGCGCGGGCGAGCCGCAACAGCAGCGCCATCGTCTCGTCGGTGACCGCGCATTTGGAGACATCGAGCAGCAGGTCGTCCAGCCGCGCCGAGAACCGCGCGAAGCGGCCCGGGTCGGCCGCGAAGGCGTCGCGCAGGCGCATGCCCGCATTGGCGGCGCGATGGTCCTTGAGCGCCTTCAGCGCCTCATCGAATGCCGCATCGTGCATCGTCGTCCCTCGTCCTGCCGCACGGCCATTCTTAGAGCGGGAACGGTGCGGCTGGAAGCCGCGCCATGGCCCAATCGGCAAACCATCACTGGAACAAAAGAAAACCATCAGCAAATTTCATTGGCGCAAACCATTGGCACAGGTCCACAGTTGCTCGACTGGCGGGACTTCGCATGCAGCCGCCCGCCTCTTCACCGGAGTGACAGCCATGGCATCGCGCAGCGATTCGGCGATCTGGTCGGGCCTGTTCCGCATCTCGGCGGATTCGGGCCAGACGCTGCAAGCGCAGATCAGGCAGGCGATCGTCGCCGCCATCCTCGACCGGCAGATCGCGGCGACCTTGCCGCTGCCGTCCTGCCGGGTGCTCGCCGACCGGCTGGGCGTGGCGCGCGGCACGGTGGTGCTCGCCTTCCAGCAGCTCGTCGACCAGGGTTTTCTCATCGCCAGGGAGCGGCGCGGCCATTTCGTCAATCCCGAGGTGCTGGCCACCCCGGCGCGCGGCGGCGACCGTCCCGCCTCCGGCAATGCCGGCGTCGACTGGAACAGGCGGCGGCGCATCGTCGCCAGCGCCATGCCCGACGGCGAGCGCAAGGAAAACTGGATCAAGGCGCAGTATCCCTTCGTCTACGGCCAGTTCGACCCGGGGCTGTTTCCCACCGCCGAATGGCGCGAGTGCAACCGCATGGCGCTCGCCGTGCTGGAGATCCGCAACTGGGCCGGCGACGTGGTCGACCGCGACGACCCGCTGCTGATCGAGCAGATCCAGGCCCGGCTGCTGCCGCGTCGCGGCATCTTCGCCAATCCCGACGAGATCATCGTCACGCTCGGCGCCCAGCACGCGCTCTATATGCTGGCGACGCTCCTGATGGGGCGCGGCGCCAAGGTGGCGATGGAGGAGCCCGGCTATCCCGACGCCCGCTCGATCTTCCGCCTGTCGGGCGCCGAGGTGACGCCGGTGCCCGTCGACGCGGACGGCATCGACCCCGACGCGGTGCCGGCCGACGCCGGCTTCGTCTTCGTCACGCCCAACCACCATTGCCCGACCATGGTGGCGCTGTCGGAGGAGCGCCGCCGCGCCCTGCTCGCCGATGCCGAGCGGCACGACCGCATCATCATCGAGGACGGCTACGACAGCCAGCTTCTGGACGACGCGCCGCAGCAGGCGCTGAAGAGCGTCGACCGCTCCGGCCGCGTCGTCTATGTCGGCTCCATGTCCAAGACGCTCGCGCCGGGCCTGCGCGTCGGCTACATCGTCGCCGTCGCCGCCCTGGTGGCCGAGCTGCGGGCGCTGCGCCGCTTCATGCTGCGCCACCCGCCGGCCAACAACCAGCGCGCGGTCGCGCTGTTCCTCTCACTCGGCCATCACGACGCGCTGGTGCGGCGGCTGTCCACCGCCTTCTCCGACCGGCGGCGCAGGCTGTCCTCGGCGCTGGCGACACACCTGCCCGAATGGCGGCCGGTCGAGGCACCGGGCGGCACGTCGCTATGGCTCAAGGGGCCGATGCATGCCGACGCGCGTGGCGTCGCGGCCGCCGCCGCCGAGCGCGGCGTGCTGATCGAGCCGGGCAACCGTTTCTTCGACCGGCCGGAGGGCCGCTCGCGCTTCATGCGCCTCGGCATATCCTCCATCGGGCTCCAGCATATCGAGCCGGGCATCCGCGAGCTGGCGCAGGCGGCGGGCAGGCTGCGCAAGGCGGCCTGAAACGTTTTTCGTCGGTGCGCCGTCGGCCGTCCGCCAGCCTCGGCGCCATGGACTTCCGCGCGGCGCGGCGCTACCTCCTTCTGCGAGCCTAGCGGAGGAGTGAGCCATGGCTGTCGACATGTCGGGCGAGGAACGCATCGAGGCGCCGATCGCAAAGGTCTGGGAAGCGCTGAACGATCCCGAGATCCTGAAGGCATGCATCCCCGGCTGCCAGAGCCTCGAAAAGACCACCGACACCGACCTCGCGGCGGTCGTCGCGCTCAAGATCGGGCCGATCAAGGCCAAGTTCAACGGCGAGGTGAAGCTGGAGAATTTGAAGCCGCCCTATTCCTACACCCTGTCCGGCGAGGGCAAGGGCGGCATCGCCGGCTTCGCCAAGGGCGGCGCCGACGTGGTGCTGAAAGAGGACGGGCCCGACGCCACCATCCTCACCTACACGGCAAAGGCCGATGTCGGCGGCAAGATCGCCCAGCTCGGCAGCCGCCTCATCGCCTCCACCTCGAAAAAGCTGGCCGGCGAGTTCTTCTCCACCTTCAACCAGACGGTGAGCGCGAAATAGGCACCCGCGCCTCGTCGCGGCCCGCCGGCGGCAGCGCCGCGGTTTCGTAGTAGCGCTGCGGGATGAAGCGTCCGGCGCTGGCGACCGGGTCGGACGGACGCTCCACGCGGGCGCGCGCGGCGCGGCGCGTGAGGCGCAGCACCGCCACCAGCCCCAGCAGGAAGGCCGGCGGAACCAACACCCACAGCGCCTTGATCAGGTCCGGCGAGGCGCGGTAGCTGGTCAGCAAGTCGGCCCAGAAATTGTAGTCGTCCATCGATTTCCTGATCGTCCCTCCATCAATTCTATTCTACTTCCAAGTAGACGCGAAGGATATGTATTACGATACATGGAGAACCGCATATTGAAGCTGCTCCGTTGTCCGCATGGACATCAAGCGGCGATTTGGCTCCGCGGTTCGCGCAAGACGCCTGACGCTCGGCATCTCTCAGGAGGAGCTGGCGCTGCGCATCGGCGCCGACCAAGCCTATGTCAGCCGGGTGGAAGCCGGCGCGATGAACCTGACGCTCGAAACGGCCGAGCAGATCGCGCTCGCGCTGGACACCGACATCGCCGCGCTTTTCGCGGCGGGAGGCGGATAGGCGCGAAAGCCTGCGCCGCCCCTCTCTCCCCTTGAGGGGAGGGTAAGGCGCCCTACCTTCGATATACCGCGGGGCGCTTTTCCAGAAACGCCGCGACGCCCTCCTTGAAGTCGTCGGAGCGGCCGGCCTTGCGCTGCAACTCGCGCTCGGCGTCGAGCTGCTCGTCGAGCGAATTCACGGACGCAAGCTGGATCGCCTGCTTGGTCAGCGCGTAGGCGCGCGCGGGACCGTCGGCGAGGCGTTTCGCCAGCGCCTCGGCCTCGCCCATCAGGGCCGCGTCGTCGACCGCCTTCCAGATCAGCCCCCACGCTTCCGCCTTCTCGGCCGGCAGGCGCTCGGCCGTCAGCGCCAGCCCCTTGGCGCGCGCCTCGCCGAGATGCCGGGTCAGCCACCATGTGCCGCCGGCATCCGGGATCAGGCCGATATTGGTGAACACCTGCTGGAAATAGGCCGAGCGCGCGGCGAGCACGATGTCGCAGGACAGCGCGATATTGGCGCCGGCCCCCACCGCCGGGCCGTTGACGGCGGCGACGATGGGCTTGTCCATCGCCCGCATCAGGCGGATCAGCGGATTGTAGTAGGTCTCCAGCGTCAGCCCGAGATCGGGATCGGAAAAGTCGATGGTCGGGTCGCCGTCGGCGAGATCCTGCCCGGCGCAGAAGGCGCGGCCCGCGCCGGTGAGGATCACCGCGCGGCAGTCCGCCTCGTCGGCGCAGGCTTCAAGCGCCGCTTTCAAATGCGCGTGAACCACCTCGGTGAAGGCGTTCAGCCGGTGCGGCCGGTTGAGCGTCAGCACCGCGTAGCCGTCGCGGCGGTCGTGCAGCACGGTCGGTTCGGGCATGGGGCGCTCCGCGAGGGCAGTCGGCAGTCGGCAGTCGGCAGTCGGCAGTCGGAAATGAAGCTCGATTCCGGCCGCTTGCCAAGAGCGGCGGCTCCCCTACTGCCGACTGCCGATTATTCAAACACAATCACCGGCGCCTGCGCCTGCGCGCCTTCCGTCCTCAGCCGCTCCAGCACTTTGGCCGCGATGTCGCGATAGATTTTCGCCTGCGCCCCGTCCGGGTCGGAGACGACCACCGGCTCGCCCGCGTCGGAGCTCTCGCGCACGTCCATGGTCAGCGGCACCTCGCCGAGGAAGGGCACGTCCAGCCGCTCGGCCTCCGCCCTGGCGCCGCCATGGCCGAAGATGTCGTAACGCGCGCCGGTGTCGGGCGCGATGAAATAGCTCATGTTCTCGACGATGCCGAGCAGCGGCACGTCCACCCGCTTGAACATGTTCAGCCCCTTGCGCGCGTCGATCAGCGCCAGATCCTGCGGCGTGGAAACGATCACCGCGCCGGCCAGCGGCACCTGCTGCGCCATGGTGAGCTGCGCGTCGCCGGTGCCGGGCGGCATGTCGACCACCAGCACGTCGAGCGGTCCCCATTCCACCTCGCGCAGCATCTGGTTCAGCGCCGACTGCACCATCGGCCCGCGCCAGATCATCGGCGTCTCCTCCTCCACGAGGAAGCCGATGGACATGGCCTTCACCCCGTGCCGCTCCATCGGCTGGAGGATCTTGCCGTCCTTCGTCGTCGGCTTGCCCCTGATGCCCAGCAGGCGCGGCTGCGACGGGCCGTATATGTCGGCGTCGAGGATGCCGACCTTCAGGCCCAGCGCGGCGAGCCCGAGCGCCAGATTCACCGCCGTCGTCGACTTGCCGACGCCGCCCTTGCCGGACGCGACCGCGATGATCGCCTCGATGCCCGGCACGCCGCGCCGGCCCGCGTGCTGACCCGGCTGCTGGGCGGAGGGCGCCGCGTGGGCATGCCCGTGCCCCGCCGGTTTCGGCGCCGGGCGGGGCGGCGGCGCGGCTTCCATGCCGCCGCCCTTCTTTTCGGCCGTGAGCGCGACCACCGCGCCGGCAACGCCCGGCATCGCCTTCACCGCGCGCTCGGCCGCGGCGCGCAGCGGCTCCAGTTCCTTCGCCCGCGCCGCCGGCACGGTGATGGAGAAGAACACCTTGCCGTCGGCGATGAAGATGTCCGACACCAGCCCCAGCGAGACGACATCGCCCTCGAAATCCGGCCCCTTGACGGTGCGCAGCTTCTCCAGAACGGCTTCCTTGGTGATGGGCATGGCGAACATCCGGTCTCGGCGTATGGCTTTCGTCCAGATAGTGGGTTTGGCCGGCGCGGCCAAGCAAAAGCGGAATCTTGTCCCTGCATTGTCGGCGGCGAACCCCGGCGCCCGTCCTTGCGTTATCCGTCACGCGAAAGGAGGCACCACCATGAACAAGCTCAGCACCTGGCTCTGGTTCGACAGCGAGGCCGAAGAAGCCGCGCGCTTCTACGTTTCCGTATTCCGCAACGCGACGCTCGGCGCGGTCGTGCGCGCGCCCGGCGGCGGCGAGCCCCACACGAAGGAAGGGCAGGTCCTGACCGCCGGCTTCGCCATCGAGGCCCACGAATTCTACTGCCTCAACGGCGGCAAGCATCCCGGCGGCATCCCCAACGACGCCGTCTCGTTCCAGATCCTGTGCGCCGACCAGGCCGAGGTCGACGAATACTGGAACAGGCTTGCCACTGAAGGAGGACGCGAGGTGCAGTGCGGCTGGGTGATCGACAAATACGGCTTTCGCTGGCAGATCGTCCCCGAAGTGCTGCACCGTCTCTCCAACGGACCCGACCGGGAAGCGGCGAAGCGCGTCACGCAGGCCATGATGAGGATGGTGAAGCTCGACGTCGCCGCGCTGGAGGCCGCGGCAAGGGGCTGACCATCCGGCAATCGGGACAACGGGGCATGGCGCGCGGCGAGATCCGCCTATAGGTTTCGCGCCATGATCGACCGGCTCGAATATTTCATCGCGCTCGCCCGCGCCCAGCATTTCGGCAGGGCGGCCGAGGAGCTCGGCATCACCCAGCCGACGCTCTCGGCCGCCATCCGCCAGTTGGAGGACCAGCTCGGCGTGATGCTGGTGGCGCGCGGCTCGCGCTTCAAGGGGCTGACGCCGGAGGGCGAGCAGGTGCTCGTCTGGGCGCGGCGCATCGTCGACGACGTGCGCACCATGCGCGAGGAGATGCGCGCCGCCCGCCACGGCCTTGCCGGCCGGCTGCGCATCGCCGCCATCCCCACCGCGCTCGCCATGGTGCCGCGGCTGACCACGCCCTTCCGCGACAAGCATCCCGGCGTCACCTTCTCGGTGCTGTCGCGCACCTCCATCGAGATCCTGTCGCTGCTCGGCAATTTCGACATCGACATCGGCATCACCTATCTCGACAACGAGCCGCTGGGCCGCGTCGTCGCCGTGCCGCTCTACGAGGAGCGCTACCAGCTCATCACCGCGGCCGGCACCGCCTTCGCCGAGCGCACCAGCGTGACATGGGCCGAGGTCGCCGGCCTGCCGCTCTGCCTGCTGACGCCCGACATGCAGAACCGCCGCATCCTCGACCAGCACCTTGCCGAGGCGGGCGTCACCGCCCGCCCGACGCTCGTCTCCAACTCCATGATCGTGCTGTTCTCGCACATCCGCACCGGCAAATGGTCGTCGATCATGCCGCTGAACCTTGCCGAGACGTTCGGCTTCGCCGAGCCGATCTGCGCCATTCCCATCGTCGAGCCCGACGCCCGCCACACGGTGGGCATCGTCGCCGCCCAGCGCGAGCCGCGCACGCCGCTGGTCGCGGCGTTTCTGGACGAGGCGGCGGCGCAAGCAGGCGGACTTGCCGCGAAACGGTGAGCCACAATAAGGGCGAGTGCGTGCGCTTGATAGGATTTTTCTATCAAGCCACGATCCGGCTTTATTGATTTTGCCTGCCGTTTCCGGTTTAGCCTTGTATACACTATCAAGGGAGGGCGTCGTTGCAGGCGCAAAGTACCGAAGCCCAGACTCGGGAAACCCAGATGAGGGAAGCCCGCACGAGAGCCGTCATCGAGGAGATGAAAGGGCTCGAGGGCCCGCTGCTGCCGATCCTCCACGGCATCCAGGACGAATTCGGCTTCGTGCCGGCGGAAATCATGCCGATCATCGCCGAGGCGCTGAACATCTCCAACGCCGAGGTGCACGGCGTCGCCACCTTCTATCACGACTACCGCAGGCATCCCGCCGGCCGGCATGTGCTGAAGCTGTGCCAGGCCGAGGCATGCCAGTCGATGGGCTCCGACGCGATCGCCGCTGAGGTCAAGGCCGCGCTCGGCATCGGCTTCCACGAGACGGCGCGGGACGGCTCGGTGACGCTGGAGCCTGTATACTGCCTCGGGCTTTGCGCCTGCGCCCCGTCGGCCATGCTGGACGGCCAGCCCATCGGCCGCGTGGACGCCGACGCGATCGCGGAGATCGTCGCGGAGGTGCGGCGATGATGACGATCGCGGCAGACGGCCTTCATACCCCCCTCTGTCCTGCCGGACATCTCCCCCTCAGGGGGGGAGATCGGACTGCAGATTTGATTTCGCCAGCCTTCAATGACTGGCGAAAGCTGGGACGAAAGCCAATCTCCCCCCCTGAGGGGGAGATGTCCGGCAGGACAGAGGGGGGTGAAGACGGTGAGGGTGTCCGTCCATGACCCCCGTCATCTACGTCCCCTGCGATTCCGCCGCCATCGCCGTCGGCGCCGACCGCGTGGCGAAGGCGGTTCGCGCCGAACTCGAAGCCCGCGCCATCGACGCGAAAATCGTCCGCAACGGCTCGCGCGGTGCCTTCTTCCTCGAACCCATGGTCGAGGTCGCGACCGAACACGGCCGCGTCGCCTACGGCCCGGTGAAGCCGGCCGACGTGAAATCGCTGTTCGACGCGGGCTTCCTCACGGGCGGGCAGCACCGCCTTTCGCTCGGCAGGACGGCGGATATCCCGTTCCTCGCGCGCCAAACGCGGCTGACCTTCGCGCGCAACGGCGTCGCCGACCCGCTGTCGCTGGCCGATTACGAGGCGCATGGTGGCCTGACCGGCCTGCGGGCAGCGCTCGCCATGCCCCCGGCCGAAATCGTCAGGACCGTCACCGAATCCGGCCTGCGCGGGCGCGGCGGCGCCGGCTTTCCGACCGGCATCAAGTGGAACACGGTGGCCGGCGCGGTGGCAGACCGGAAGTACATCGTCTGCAACGCCGACGAGGGCGACAGCGCCACCTTCGCCGACCGGATGATCATGGAGGGCGATCCCTTCGTGCTCATCGAGGGCATGGCGATCGCCGGCATCGCGGTCGGCGCCACCAGGGGCTTCGTCTATATCCGCTCCGAATACCCGCATGCGATCCGCGCCATGCGGCGCGCCATCGAGATCGCGCGGCAGGCCGGCATCCTCGGCCATTCGGTGCTCGGTTCGCCCAACGGTTTCGACATGGAAGTGCGCGTCGGCGCCGGCGCCTATGTGTGCGGCGAGGAGACGTCCCTGCTCAATTCGCTCGAAGGCAAGCGCGGCGTGGTCAGGGCAAAGCCGCCGCTGCCCGCGTTGCAGGGCCTGTTCGGCAAGCCGACGGTGGTCAACAACGTGATCTCGCTGGCATCCGTGCCGGTGATCCTCGAGAGAGGCGCCCAGTTCTACAAGGATTTTGGCCATGGCCGCTCGCGCGGCACCATGCCGATCCAGCTTGCTGGAAACGTCAAGCATGGCGGCCTGTTCGAGACGGCCTTCGGCCTCTCGCTCGGCGAGATCGTCCACGGCATCGGCGGCGGCACGGCGTCCGGCCGCCCGGTCAAGGCCGTGCAGGTGGGCGGGCCGCTCGGCGCCTATTTCCCGCCCGCTTTGTTCGACACGCCGTTCGACTACGAAGCCTTCGCGGCGAAGGACGGGCTGATCGGCCATGCCGGCATCACCGTCTTCGACGACACGGCCGACATGCTGAAGCAGGCGCGCTTCGCCATGGAGTTCTGCGCCATCGAGAGCTGCGGCAAGTGCACGCCCTGCCGCATCGGCTCGACGCGCGGGGTGGAGACGCTGGACAAGCTGGCGAGGAACATCGAGCCGGAGAAGAACCTCGCTCTGGTGACCGACCTTTGCAACACGATGAAGTTCGGCTCGCTCTGCGCGCTGGGCGGCTTCACGCCCTACCCGGTGATGAGCGCCATCAACCATTTCCCCGAGGATTTTGCGCCGAAACCGATGGCTGAGGCGGCAGAGTAGGAGATAGTGGTGCTCTACGTTGCCCCCCTCTGTCCTGCCGGACATCTCCCCCTCAAGGGGGGAGATCGGCTTTCGTCCTTTCCTTCGCCAGTCTTCAAAGATTGGCGAAATGAGAACGGCAATCCAATCTCCCCCCTTGAGGGGGAGATGTCCGGCAGGACAGAGGGGGGCGCGAAGGGGCGCAGCCTGTCCGCATCATTCGATGGAGCCTTCTGATGGGTCTCGTCCAGGAAATCGACTACGGCACGCCGGCTTCCAAAGCCGAAAGCCAAGTCACGCTGACCGTCGACGGCTTTCCCGTCACCGTGCCCGAGGGCACCTCTATCATGCGCGCCTCGATGGAAGCCGGCATCGCCATCCCGAAACTGTGCGCCACCGACATGGTCGACGCCTTCGGCTCGTGCCGGCTCTGCCTCGTCGAGATCGAGGGCCGCGCCGGAACGCCGTCCTCCTGCACCACGCCGGTGGCGCCGGGCATGGTGGTGAGGACGCAGACCAGCCGCCTCAAGGACATCCGCCGCGGCGTGATGGAGCTCTACATCTCCGACCACCCGCTCGACTGCCTCACCT
>CAZVTK010000029.1:0-38156 GCA_964629765.1 uncultured Mesorhizobium sp. | reverse complement strand
CGCCGCCGCGGCGCCGCGCGTTTCGCTGATTTCCAGCTTGGCGAGGGCAGCATGAGCGCCAATCCTCCCGTCAACCGCTATCTCCGCGACAAGGCGATGGACCACATCGACCATGCGTTGGGCCGTCCGATCTGGCCGCTGCGCGAGACTAACCGCAACTACTTCGCGGTCTACGTCGACAGCGATCTGTTCGCGGCCTTCCGCGTCTCGGCATGGTGGCGTCCGCTAGGTCCCGTCCGCGCCGGAATGGCGTTCTTCGCCGTCACGGACGCTGGCCGCAAGGCTCTCGCCGATCATCTCGACGCACTTGACGTTGGCGAGCGCCACCAAGCCTATGAAGTGACGTTTGAAGGCTACGCGACGGTTGTCCCAGCCAAGAGCCGCGCACACGCGCGTTACGCTCAGTGGCTGAAAATCTCGGACAGCTTCTCCGAACTGTCCTTCGGCGACTTCATCCGCGCTTCGACCGTTAGGGCCGCATGACCCGCCCTGCCCTCCACACTGTACGCGCCCACATGCGCAAGTCGCCGAAGCGCAAGAGCCGGTTGGATACGCCCGTCAACTGGCGGCTGGCAAAAGAGATCGGCCACAAGTTCCGCGTGAAGGCGGAATCGCGGCGGGTGGGGAGGTCGTAATGGTGCGCTCCGTCAAAGAATGGATTGGCAAGACCGACGACACCCCGCCGTCGACCGCCTGCAAGCTGCGTATAGTCGCGCGGCAGGACGGGTGCTGCGCGCTATCCGGTCGCCCTTTCACCGCGAAGGAGAAGCCGCAGTTCGACCACAAGGTGCCGCTGTGGCTCGGAGGCCAGAACCGCGAAAGTAACCTCCACGCGATCCACAAACCCGAGCATCAGGCCAAGACCACCGCGGAAGCGAAGGTCCGGGCGAAGGCAAGCGCTCAGGCGGCGGCGAACCTGGGGCTGAAGCCTAAGACCAAGCGGCCGATCCCCTCGCCTCCGAAGGCTCCGAAGCCGGCTCCCAAGCCCGCTCTCGCTCCCCGCCCCATGTTCAAGCAGATCGGAGACTCCCATGTCTGAGATACGAGACGGCGGCGATTGGGACGCGGCCGCACATGTTTGCCTGCTTCGGGAAAACGGCGGAGCTTCGTCGGGCTACACGGCCGACCTGATCGAGAATCTTGCCACCGCCCTCGCCTCCCTGTCTGCGAAGGTAGAGGAACTGACACGGGAGCGGGATGGCTATCTCAGCCACCTGCATCAGTGCGAACAGATCGCCGGCCGGGCGCTCGGATATCCTCGCTACTGTGACGATCAAACAAACTTCCCCAGCACGACTGACGCCGATGGCGTGTGCGTGGGTGAGCACATAGGCGATACGATCGTTGCCGAGCTGGCGAGCGCATTTGCCGAAGCTCACCGCATCATAGCGGAGAAGGACAAGGCGCTGGAGGCCGCGCTTTTTGCATGGGGCGCGCTGCCCGAGGGTTGGCACTCAAAACGGGACGTTCAGAACTGGCTCATTGAAGATATGAAGCCAGCATTTGACAGCATCCGCGCAGCCCGTGCCCGCGCCATCTCCAAGCAGAAGGCGGACTCCGGCTCAGAGAGAGGCGCAGTTCAGAAAAGCGGTCCAGCGGCAACCGTCCCCGCAGAGCCGTCCGCAGAGGGTTGGCGGCCCGCCGAAACTGCGCCGCGCGACGGCACCGAGTTCATCGCCTGCAATCTTGGGTTCGCGCCGTTCACCTGTCGTTTCTGGCAGGGCGGATTCGTCCACTACGATTTTGACGACGGCGTGATCCGCTACGGCTTCGAGCTTTGGCGCCCACTCCCTCCCGCTCCACCTCGGGAGGGCGCATGGATGGCCAAGACCGCGTTTGAACGCATCAGCGAAGGTGCCCGGGAGGCGTTGGAGATCGCGCGAGGCAATCAGCCTGCGGCGCGCATCCACATGCAGGGCCACGCATACGTGCCGGAATCCGAACTCGCCGCCCTCCGACAGCGCAATGAGGAACTGGAGCGAGCCACGCTCGGCAACGACGTTGCAAAGCAGGCTGAGCGGGCCGTAGTAGCCGAGGCAGAAGCAGCGCGGCTACAGGCGGTGCTGGAGCGTATCGCCTCGTGCGAAAGCCACCACGTCCATGATGTTGTTGCAATCGCGAGCAGGGTCCTATCGGAGAAGAAGGGATGAGCAGGGCGTCGGTCTATACGCCGGCCACTCTGGCAGAGCGCTGGGCTTGCTCAGAGCGGCAGGTTCGGCTCATGATCGAACGTGGCGACCTGCCGGCCTTCCGGCTTGGCGGCAAGCTCATCCGAATCCGGCAGGAAGATGTGGAGGCGTACGAATGCCCGAATGGCGGCTCACCCGACTGCGAGGCGAACTCTGCCTCACCTGGGATGACCCATCCGTCCCCGGCGGGCGCCGACGTTATCGCCTTGGAACGAGTGACGCCAAAGAGGCGTCCCGCCTCGCCCCGGCTCGATACGCAGAGCTTACGAGGCCGCGCGGCTCGACGGTAGCTGATCTCTGGACCGGCTACGAGAAGGATATGGCCGGCCGCGCCGTCGTCGGCACCATGAAATACACATGGAAAGCGCTGTCGTCGCGCTTTGGTCCGATGGAGGCAGAGGCGATCACGATTGACGACTGCCGAGCGCATACCGAGGCGCGGCGTAAGGCAGGCATCAAGGATGGCACCATCCATACCGAACTCGGCCACCTGCGCATGGTGCTGTTATGGGCGGGCAAACGCGACCTGATTGCCAAGGTGCCCGCCATCGAACGCCCCTCAAAACCGGAGCCGAAATCGGATCACCTGACCCGCGATGAAGTGCGCGCGCTTATCGAGGCGGCGAAGGTGCCGCATATCAGGCTGGCGATCATGCTGCTGATCGGCACAGGCGCACGCAACGAGGCAGCCCTACAGCTCACATGGGATCGCGTCGACCTCGATAGGCGCATGATCCAGTTGCGCAACCCGTTCGATCGCGCAAAGCGGAAAGGACGGGCAACCGTACCGATGAACGACACGCTGTTTGCGGCGCTGGAGACGAGCCAGAAGGGAGCGCTAACGCCCTTCGTCATCGAATGGGCTGGAGAGCCAGTCAAGTCGATCAAGCGCGGGCTCAAGGCCGCCGGCACCGCGATAAGCCGCCCGGACGTGTCGCCACACATGCTTAGGCACAGTGCCGCCGTCTGGTTGGCGGAAGGCGGACACAGCATGTGGGAGATCGCCGAATTCCTAGGCCACGGCAACGTCAAGACGACGACCAGCATCTACGCCCGCTTCAGCCCGACGCATCTGCGCAAGCTGGCGGACTCGTTGAACGTCTAGTTTACGTGATTCACTCGCCGTGTTAGGTTCATGGCTTAACTGGTGGAGTGAGATAGATGGCTATCTTAGGCGGCGCTACACGCTTGTTCGTAGACGAAGCATTCACGACGGACACAGACGAATGCATCGTCTGGCCCCACGCCCTTGACAAGAGGGGCTACCCTCAGGCGCAGGACGCCGCAGGCTTCTATAAGCCACACAGGCGCATCTGTAAGATGATGCACGGAGAGCCGCCGTCCCCAAAGCATCATGCCGCACACCAATGCGGGTTGAAGTCCTGCGTTAACAAGCGACATCTGTTTTGGAAGACGCCAAAGGAAAACGAAGCTGACAAGAAGCGCCACGGCAGGATGGTGAACAATCGCCCAATGAGGCGCAAGCTCTCGCCGGATGACGTAAGGCGCATCCGATCCCGAGCTTGCGCGGGCGAGAAGGCTTATGCCATTGCGGGGAGTTACCCTGTAACTCACGTCGCAATCCAGAAGATAATAGACAGGCGTTCCTATAGGGATATCCCGTAAGCTGGCAGATGAAGTTCCCCTCAGGTTCAGCGAACCTGAAAAACGGAACGAAATGGGAAACTGTGCCGGAAACGCCCCTCCACATAGTTCCCTTTTCCCGGAAATCCGCGGGTTTCAGGCAGGGGAACGATGTTGACATCGTAGGGGTCACAGGTTCAATCCCTGTCACGCCCACCATCGCCCCACCTTCAACTCCATAGCGCCGCCGCCTCGTCGAGCGTCAGGACGCGCTTGCGCTCCGGCTCCACCCGCGACGGCGTGCCGGAAAACCGCGGCGCAGGCGCCGCCTGGGTGACGCCGCCGACCTCGATGAACGTGCCGCGCGCGGCAAGGTGATGATGCCGCGGCGCCTCGGAGAGCGGCATCACCGGCGCGAAGCAGGCGTCGGTGTGCTCCAGCAGCGCCAGCCATTCGGCGCGCGGCCGGCTGGCGATACGCTCGGCCATGCGCGCGCGCAGGCCCGCCCAGGCGCGCGGATCGTCGCGGCGCGCGAACTCCTCCGGCGAGAAGCCGAGCCCCCTGATCAATTCGGCATGGAATTGCGGCTCCAGCGCGCCGACCGCGACGAACAGCCCGTCGGCGCAGGCATAGGTGCCATAGTGGGGGGCGGCACCGTCGAGCAGGTTCGATTCGCGCCCGTCCTTCCACAGGCCGCAAGCCGTCATCTCGACGAACAGCGACATCAGCGTCGCGGTGCCGTCCACCATGGCCGCGTCCACCACCTGCCCCTCGCCGGTACGCCCGGCCGAGATCAGCGCCGCCAGCACCCCGGCCACGAGGAACATCGCGCCGCCGCCATAGTCGGCGACGAGGTTGAGCGGTGGCACCGGCTTGTGCGCCGGGCCGATGGCCGCCAGTGCGCCGGTCACCGCGATATAGTCGATGTCGTGGCCGGCGCGCGGCGCCAGCGGCCCGTCCTGGCCCCAGCCGGTCATGCGGCCGTAGACGAGCCTCGGGTTGCGCGGGAAGAGATCGTCCGGCCCGAGCCCCAGCCGCTCCATCACGCCCGGGCGAAACCCCTCGATCAGCGCGTCGGCGCGCTCGCACAGACCCCGCACGGCCTCGATGTCCTCCGGCCGCTTCAGATCCGCTTCCACGCTCGGCCGCCCGCGTCCGGTCACCGGGTCGGGCAGCATGCGCGGCGCGCCCGGCCGGTCGACGCGCAGCACGTCGGCCCCCATGTCCGACAGGAGCATGGCCGCGAAGGGCGCCGGTCCCAGCCCGACGAACTCGACGATGCGCAGGCCGGCCAGCGGCCCGCGTGCCTCGCTGCGTGGCGATTCCCCCACTCTTCGTCCTCCCGGCCTGCGATGCGCGTCGCGCAGGATGCGCCGGCCAGGGCTTTTCCGGCAAGCGCGCAGTCTCGGCGCGTTGACAGGCGGGGGCGGGCCGGCAACTCTCCGGGAGAAGGACCGGCCAGTGCCGGCGCGGGCCGAGGGAGGCGACGCTGTTCACGAAAATCCTGATCGCGAATCGCGGCGAGATCGCGTGCCGGGTGATGCGCACCGCGCGCCGCATGGGGGTAGCGACAGTCGCCGTCTATTCGGACGCGGATGCGGCCTCCATGCATGTCGCGATGGCCGACGAGGCGGTGCACATCGGCGGCTCGCCGGTGGGCGAGAGCTACCTGCGCGGCGACAGGATCATCGCGGCAGCGAAGGCGACGGGCGCCGAGGCGATCCACCCCGGCTACGGCTTCCTGTCCGAAAACCCCGGCTTCGTGGACGAGGTGGTCGCGGCAGGGCTCGTCTTCATCGGGCCGTCGGCGGCCTCGATCCGCGCCATGGGCCTGAAGGACGCCGCCAAGCGGCTGATGGAGAAGGCCGGCGTGCCGGTGGTGCCCGGCTATCACGGCGAGGCGCAGGAGATCGTCGTGCTGGCGCCCAAGGCGCGCGAGATCGGCTATCCGGTGCTCATCAAGGCGCGCGCCGGCGGCGGCGGCAAGGGGATGCGCAAGGTCGACCATCCCGACGACTTCGCCGAGGCGCTGGCCGCCGCCCGGCGCGAGGCCAAGGCCGCCTTCGGCGACGACCGCGTGCTGGTGGAGAAATATGTCGAGAAGCCGCGCCACATCGAGGTGCAGGTGTTCGGCGACAATTTCGGCAATGCCGTGCACCTGTTCGAGCGCGACTGCTCGGCGCAGCGCCGCCACCAGAAGGTGATCGAGGAGGCGCCGGCCCCCGGCATGACCGAGGCGATGCGCGCCGCGATGACCGGCGCCGCGGTGAAGGCCGCCAAGGCGATCTCCTATTCCGGCGCCGGCACCATCGAGTTCATCGTCGATGCATCGGAGGGGCTGCGGCCCGACCGCTTCTGGTTCATGGAGATGAACACGCGGCTCCAGGTCGAGCATCCGGTGACGGAGATGGTCACCGGCGTCGACCTCGTGGAATGGCAGTTGCGGGTGGCGGCTGGCGATAGGCTGCCGAAGACGCAAAACGAGATCGGCCTGTCCGGCCACGCCTTCGAGGCGCGGCTCTACGCCGAGGACGCGGGACGCGGCTTCCTGCCCGCCACCGGCACTCTGCATCACCTGCGCTTCCCGCAGACGGCGCCGGCGGGTGCCGCTTTGCGCGTCGAGACCGGCGTGCGGCAGGGCGATGCGATCTCACCCTTCTACGACCCGATGATCGCCAAGCTGGTGGTGCACGCCGCCGACCGGCCGGACGCGCTGGCCGCGCTGTCGGACGTGCTCTCGCGCACCGAGGTTGCCGGCTCCACGGTCAACACGGCGTTCCTCGCCGTGTTGGCAGCGGATGCCGACTTCGCCTCCGGCGACGTCGACACCGGCCTGATCGCCCGCCATCAGGAGGCGCTGACGGCAACCGGCACGCCCCGCCCGGCCGACATCGCTGCGGCCGCGCTGGCGGCAGCGGGGGCAGATGAAACCGCGCCATCCGTCGACCCGTGGGAGACGCTGAAGGGCTACGCGCATTTCTCGCCGCTGGAGCAGCAGGTGACCATCGGGCTCGGCGACGAGCATCTGACCGCCCTCATCGCGGCGGGAGGCAACGCCTACACGGTTTCGGTCGGCGGCGCGGCGCATGTCGTGCGCCCCGGCGCGGCACGGCTCGCCCGCTGGCCGGGCCATGTCACCGTGTTCAACGGCGCCGTCGCGCGCAATTTTTCCGTGCGCGACCCGCTCGACGCGGCGGACGATGCGGACGCCGCCGCCGGCAGCCTGCGCGCGCCGATGCCGGGGCTCGTCAAGATCGTGCGGGCCGCCGCGGGCGAGACGGTGACGAAAGGCCAGCCGCTTCTGGTGCTGGAGGCGATGAAGATGGAGCATGCCATCGCCGCCCCGCACGACGGGGTGGTCGCCGCCATCGCCGCCGAGGGCGCGCAGGTAACCGAGGGAACAGTGCTCGTCAGCTTCGAGGAGTAGAGACGGACGTCGAATTCAGGTTGTTGCCGTGCATCGACCCCCACTCCGGTTTGCTTCGCAAACCACCTCTCCCCCGCTCGACGGGGGAGAGGAAGCGCCGGCCGCTATGGAGTGGGACCTTCCTCTCCCCCGGGCAGGGGGAGAGGTGGTCCGAAGGACCGGAGTGGGGGTGATTGGCACAGCGTCAACTCGAGTTCACCGTTGTCGAGTAGGCGCTGCTTACTTTGAAAGCCCGACCAAAATCCGTATATTGACCGTGTTCTTCGATCGAAACGCGAAGCGACGGACATGACGCCGAAGATCACATATCACCCGGAAGACAACGCCGCCTATCTGCGGCTTTCGCCTGCGAAGGTGCTCGAAAGCGCCGAGATCTCGCGCGATGTCGTGTTCGATTACGATGCGGAAGGCCGGATCGTCAGCATAGAATTGCTCGACGCGCGCGCCCAGCTTTCGGCCGATCTGCTGGCGCAAGCCGCGTAGCGCTTACGCAAACTCGCAGCTCACCGTTCCGAACGGACCGAAATCGGCGACGATCTTCGAGCCGGAAGGCGCCTCGACCGGCCGGATGAACGAACCCGACAGCACGATCTCACCCACATGGATCTGGTCGCCATATTGCGCCAGCCGGTTGGCGAGCCAGGCCATCGACAGCGCCGGGTCGTCCAGCACGCCGGCGCCGAGCCCTGTCTCCTCCACCTCGCCGTTGCGGTAGACGATGGCGCCCACCCAGCGCATGTCGGCCTCGCCCGGCGCGATCCTCTCCCCGCCGAGCACGATGCCGGCATTGGCCGCGTTGTCGGCGATGGTGTCGAACACGGTGCGCGCCTTCTTCGTCGTCGGGTCGACGCGCAGGATGCGCGTGTCGAGGATCTCCAGCGACGGCTGGATGGTGTCGGTCGCGGCGATCACGTCGGCGGGGGTGACGCCCGGCCCCTTGAGCGGGGCCTTCATGACGAAGGCGATCTCGACCTCGATGCGCGGCTGGATGAAGCGCCCGGCGGGAATCGTCGCGCCGTCGGCAAACAGCATGTCGTCGAGCAGGATGCCCGAATCGGGGATGTCGATGTTCAGCGCCTGCTGCATCGCCTTCGACGTCAGCCCGATCTTGCGGCCGATGATCCTGCGCCCGGCCCCGCGCTTCAGCTCCATCCACGCCGCCTGCACCGCATAGGCGTCGTCCATGTCCATGCCCGCATGGGCGAGGCTGAGGAGGCCGATCTGCGTGCGCGTGCGCTCGGCCCCGTCGAGGGCGCGGGCGGCGGCGGCGATGTCGTCGGGGCTCATCATCTGGGCTCGTCCGCAACCGTGTTGGACAAGAGGCCGATGCCCTCGGCCTCGACCTCGACCACGTCGCCGGGCACCAGCCATTTCGGCGGCTCGAAGCGGGCGCCCGCCCCGGTCGGCGTGCCGGTGAGGATCACGTCGCCCGGCACCAGCGTCGCGAAGGTCGAGATATAGGCGATCAGCTTGCGGAACGAATAGGTCATGCGCGAGGTGCGGTCGCTCTGGCGCAACTCGCCGTTGACGCGGGTCTGCAACGCGATGTCGGCGATCTGCGCCTCGTCCTCGAACGGCACCAGCCACGGCCCGATCGAACCCGAGGCGTCGAAGTTCTTGCCCTGCGTGACGTTGAACTTCGCATGGCGCAGCCAGTCGCGCACCGAGCCCTCGTTTGCCAGCGACAGGGCGGCGATGTGGGAAAGCGCGTCGCGCTCGGCGATGTGGCGCCCCGCTTTGCCGATGACGATGACGACCTCGCCCTCATAGTCGAACTGCGGCGACACGAAGGGCCGCAGGATCGGCTGGCCGTGGCCGACGAAGGAGCGCGGGAAGCGCACGAACAGCGACGGGTTGCTCGCCGCCGCCTGCGCGTCCTTGTACTCCTCGTTGCGGTCGGGATAGTTCACCCCGACGCAGATGATCTTCTCCGGCGCCGGCACGGGGACCGCATAGGCGATCTCGTCGGCCGAAAATTCGGCCGCGAGCCGCGTGCCCTCCTCCGCCAGCTTGGCGAGCGCGCCGGCCTCGATCACCTCGCGCAGCGTCGGCCACTGCTTGCCGTAATGCGCCGACAGGTCGACGACCCCGTCGGCGCGCAGGAGCCCGTAGCGGCTCTTGCCGCCGGCGGAAAAGGCGAGAAGGCGGGGGCGGGTCATGGCACGTATTTCCGGCTGGATTTGAAGCCCCCTGCCGCCTCACCCCCCTCTGCCCTGCCGGGCATCTCCCCCTCAAGGGGGGAGATCGGGTTGCCGTGTTGATTTCGCCAGTCGTTGAAGTTTGGCGAAGCAACCAATGTCGACACAATCTCCCCCCTTGAGGGGGAGATGTCCGGCAGGACAGAGGGGGGTGAGAGCACGAAGGCCATGGGAGCGTTCACGGCGCCACGATCGGCTGGGCCTTGAGCTCGGGCTCGGCGACGGCGACGCCCGGGAACAGCGAGCCTTCCTCGAACCAGCTCCGCGGCGCGGGCGCGCCCCACAGGGTTTGCCGTTGCGGGTCCTTCAGGTCCCATCTGATCGGCTCGAGGTCGGGGTCGACCGTCTGATAGTCGGAGCAGTAGATCTCGATGCGGTGCCCGTCGGGATCGCGCACATAGAGGAAGAAGGCGTTGGAGATGCCGTGCCGGCCCGGGCCACGCTCGATATTGGCAAGGTAGCCGGTGGTCGACATCAGGTCGAGCAGGTCGATGATGCTGAGCGGCGTCGGCACCCAGAACGCGGTGTGGTGCAGCCGCGGGCCGCGCCCGTTGGTGAAGGCAACGTCGTGCACGCCGCCCTTGCGGTGCATCCAGGCGGCCCACATCTTCCCCGTCTCGGCGTCCTCCGTGTACTCGGTCAGGCGAAAGCCCATCTCGTTCCAGAACGTGACGGAGCGGTCGACATTGGTCGAGAACATGTTGAAATGGTCGATGCGCAGCGGCCTCACGCCGCGATAGAGCTTGTACTTCTGATGGATCGTCGGAAGGCGCTCCATCTGGTGGTAGAATTCCAGCGGGATGCCCTCATGGTCGCTGGTGGCGAGCGTGCGCCCCTGGTGCGGCCGCTCCACCCACGCCGTCTTGCGGCCTTTGGCCTCGAACCAGTCCCTTGCCTTGTCGAGGTCGTCGTCGTGATAGACCTTGAAGCCGAGCACGTTGGCGACCGGCTCGGCGCCCTTCTTGAGCACGATGCAGTGGTGGCCGCGCTCCTCCAGCGCGCGCAGGCACACGCGCTCGCCGTCCTCATGGGTCACCTGAAGGCCGAGCGTGTCGACATAGAACGCCTTGCTGATATCGAGATCCTTCACGACGAACTCGACATGCGACAGCCGCACGACGTTGAAGGCAGGATAGAGATTGGGTTTGGGTGCGGGCATTCTGGTCCTCCTTGGCCGACACTGCTTCAGGCTAGGGCCGGTCAGGCTCCGGTGCTTTGACTTCGCGCAACGCGGCGGCGGTCAGCCGCCGAGCTTCGCGATGGCGTGGACCGTTGTCGCGAAGGCGATGTTCTTGGTTTCCATGTAGAAATCGAACGACCAGTCGCCGCCGTCGCGGCCGATGCCGGACGCCTTGACGCCGCCGAACGGCGTCGGCAGGTGGCGCACGTTCTCCGAGTTCACCCAGATCATGCCGGCCTCCAGCGCCTCGGAGAAGCGGAAGGCGCGGGTCACGTCGGAGGTCCACAGATAGCCGGCAAGGCCGTACTGCACGTCGTTGGCGAGCGCCAGCGCCTCGGCCTCGGCCTTGAAGGGGATGGCGGTCAGCACGGGACCGAAGATCTCCTCCTGCGCGATGCGCATGGCGTTGGTGGCGTTGGTGAACAGCGTCGGCTGCACATAGCAGCCGCCGCCCGGCCCGTCGGCCTTGGCCCCGCCGGCGGCGACCGTCGCGCCTTCCTGCCGGGCGATCTCGACATAGGACAGCACCTTCTTCTCGTGCACCGGGTGCACCAGCGGGCCGATGACCGTCGACGGGTCGAGCGGGTGGCCGATTTTTATCCGCTTCGCCTTCTCGGCCACCATCGCGGTGAATGTGTCGTGGATCGACGCCTCGACAAGCAGGCGCGAGGACGAGGTGCAGCGCTCGCCGTTGAGCGAGTAGATCATGAACACGGCGGCGTCCGCCGCGCGCTCGAGGTCGGCATCGGCGAACACCACCACCGGGTTCTTGCCGCCGAGCTCGAAATGCACGCGCTTCAGCGTGTCGGCGCCCTGCTTCATGATCATCGAGCCTGTGCGGCTCTCGCCGACGAAGCCGATGGCCTTGATGTCCGGATGCTCGGTCAGCGCCTTGCCGGCGTCCTCGCCGAAACCGTTGACGAGGTTCCACACGCCCTTCGGCAGCCCGGCCTCCTCGGCGATCTCGACCAGCAGCCGCGCCGTCAGCGGCGACAGCTCGGCCGGCTTGTGCACGATGGTGCAGCCTGCCGCCAGCGCCGGCGCGATCTTCCATGTCGACAGCATGAAGGGCGTGTTCCACGGCGTGATGACGCCCACCGGGCCGATCGGGGCGCGCGTGGTGATGTTCATCTGCCCTTCCATGCGCAGCGACCGGCCGTCGCGCGCCTCGGGCGCCTTGTCGGCATAGAAGCGGAAATTCTCCGCGCCGCGCAGCGCCGCCTTGGACATGAACTTCAGTGCCTGGCCCGTGTCGACGCATTCGACGAAGGCGATCTCGTCGGCGCGCGCCACGATGGCGTCGGCAATCCTGTGCAGCAGCTTCTTGCGCTGGTCGCCGGGCATCGCCGCCCAGGCGGGAAACGCCGCCTTCGCGGCCTTCGCGGCGCGGTCGATGTCGGCCGCCTTGCCGTGCGCCACTCTCGCCAGCGGCTTGAGGTCGATCGGCGAGATCGTCTCGAAGGTCGAGCCGTCGGTGGCATTGACCGCCTCGCCGGCAATGTGGTTCTTCACCCCGTCGCGGCGGAAGCGCGCCAGATAGGTTTCGGCTCTGGCGATGTTGTCTTCGAACTGGCCCACGGTGTCCTCGTCTTGTCCTTCAGGCGTCGCGCAGGCGCGCGTGCATGGCGTTCTTCTTCCACGAGAGTTCGGAGCCGATCTCCCGCACCTCGACCGACAGCGCGAAATGCGGCGTCTGAAACAGCGTCGACAGGAACGCCGCCGCGGCATCGTTGATAGCAGCGCCGGCGGCCTTCTTCACCTCCATCGAGCGTCCCTCGCCCATCCGCAGCGAGATGTCGACGAAGGCGTTCTCAGGCAGCGCGTCGGCGATCGAATAGGCTTCGCAGCGGATCGCGCGCACCCGCACCGCGCCGAGCTCGAATATGCCGGTGGCCAGCATCGCCTTGCGGACCGTGTCGCACAGGGCCGGCATGTCGACCTTGCCGTCGAGATTGGCGGAGTATTCGATGGTGACGTGCGGCATGGCAAATTATTTAATACGTTAATTAAAGTTCAGAGGACATCCCGCCGCGACGGGCGTTAGATAACGTGTGAACTAAATCGCGGCCGCTTTGTCAAGCCGCCCGTCGCGCGAAGGGCTATCGCGCATCCCCGGCGATCATGGCCGCCGCCTTCTCGCCAATCATCATCGTCGCGGCATTGGTGTTGCCGGACGTGATGTTCGGCATGATCGACGCGTCGGCGACGCGCAGGCCCGCGATGCCATGCACGCGCAGGCGGTGGTCTACCACGCCGCCCGGCGCCATCCGGCACGTGCCGGTCGGGTGGTAGATGGTCACGCCCTTGTCGCGCACATAGCGCTCCAGCGCCTCGCCGTCGACCTCCGGTCCCGGCAGCGTCTCGGCGGCCACATGGTCGGCCAGCGGCCGGGTCGCGAACAGGCCGCGCGCGATGCCGAAGCCGCGCATCAAGACGTCGAGGTCGTCGCGGTCGGACAGATAGTCGGCGTCGATGGCCGGCGCCTGCCGCCAGTCCGCGCTGCGGATCATGATCGAGCCGCGGCTTTTCGGCCGCGACAGGCAGACCGAGATCGACGCGCCCGGCGCGCGCTCCAGCGCGCCGAAACGGTTCCGGTCGAAGCTGGTCGGCGTGAACAGGAGTTGCAAATCCGGTCCCGACAGGCCCTCGCGGCTGCGGCAGAACAGCATGGCCGTCGTCACGCCCGTCACCAGCGCGCCGGTGCCCGTGGTCAGGAATTTCGCGACCTCCCACGCGAGACGCGGCATGCGCGCCTTCTCGTTGACGCTCGCCGCATTCTTCAGCCGCACCGTGCAGCGTATGCCGTAATGGTCGGAGAGCTCGCGCCCGACGCCGGGCAGGTCGTGCACCATTTCGATGCCGAGCGCGGCCAGATGCGCCGCCGGCCCGATACCGGAGAGTTGCAGCAGCTTCGGCGAGCCGACCGCGCCGGCCGAGACGATCACCTCGCGCCGCGCCGACACCGTGCGCTCGGCGCCGTCCAGCATGACGCGCACCCCGGTGCAGCGCCGGCCGTCCCCCCCACCCCCCATGACGAGCCCGGTCGCCTCCGCGCCGGTGACGATCCGCAGCCTGCCGGTCTTCAGCCCTCGCGGCAGGAAGGCGCGCGCGCTCGACCCGCGCCAGCGGCCGAAGCGGTTCATCTGCGCATAGCCGACGCCGTCGGGCCGCGGCACGTTGATGTCCTCGCGAAAGGCGTAGCCGACGGCCTGCGCCGCTTCCACGAAGCGATCTGTGATTGGCAGGCTGAATCGCCGGTCCTCCACCGGCAGCGGGCCTGATGTGCCGCGATGGGCGCCGGCCTTGCCCCTATAGGTTTCGAGAGATTTGAAATACGGCAGCACGGAGTCAAAATCCCAGCCGGGATTGCCGGCCTGCGCCCACTGGTCAAAATCCGCCCGGTCGCCGCGAATGAAGATCATGCCGTTGATCGAGCCCGAGCCGCCCAGCACGCGCCCGTGCGGCCAGGCGAGCCTGCGCCCGCCCGCCTCGGCGTTGGGCTCGGTCGCATCGAGCCATGCCGCCTTCGGATCGTTGAGCAGATAGCGCACGCCGGCCGGAATGTGGATCAGCGGATTGCTGTCCTTCGGCCCCGCCTCGAGGAGGATGGTGCTATGACCGGCCTCGGCCAGCCGGCCCGCCACCACGCAGCCCGCCGAGCCACCGCCGACGACGACGAAATCGGCCTCCAACTGGTTTGACACGGCGGGGCGCGCTCCGTAGGAATGGATTACTTAATGTGTTTAGTATCTGGCGCGGCGGCCGGCAAGCCGTGCTGAGGAGGACGAATGGGCGAAATCCGATCGGCCGTCGAGGCGGGCGTGCTGACGCTGACGCTGGACAACGGCCCGGCCAACGCGATGACGCTCGCCATGGCCGGACAGCTCGCCGAGCTCCTGTCCGCCGTGCCCGGCGACGGGGAGATCGGCGCGGTGGTGGTGACCGGCGCCGGCGACCGGACCTTCTGCGCCGGCTCCGACATCGGCGAGTTCAGGCGGCTGCATGAATCGGGCGACGGGCCGGGCGCATTGCTTACGGCGGAGAACCGTGCCTTCGACCTGCTGGCCGGCCTCGACATCCCCACCGTCGCGGCGGTCAACGGCCTGTGCGTCGGCGGCGGGGTCGAGCTCGCCATCTGCTGCGACATGGTGCTGGCCGCCGACGACGCCACCTTCTCGCTGCCCGAGATCAGGCTCGGCGTGTTTCCCGGCATCGGCGGCACGGTGCGCCTGCCGCGCCGCATCGGGGCGGGGCGCGCCGCCGAGATGATGCTCACCGGCCGCGACGTGCCGGCGGCCGAGGCGCTGCTATGGGGCCTCGCCAACCGCCTCGTTGCGCGCGCCGACGTGCTTGCCGAGGCGGCCAAGCTCGCCCGCCGCTTCGCCGCCGGCCCGCGCATGGCCGTCGCCTCGCTCAAGGGCGCGCTGCGCGAGGGCGCCGAACTGCCGGAGGCCGAGGCGCTGCGGCTGGGGCTCGAACGCGCCGTCGCGCTGGGCGCATCGTCCGAGGTGGCGGAGGGCCTGCGCGCCTTCGCCGCGAAGGAAAAGCCGGATTTCGCCAGGGCGCGGAAGGGATAGGCGCCCCTCCCCTTGCGGGGAGGGTGGCCCGCGCAGCGAGCCGGGTGGGTAACCTCCACCCGCGCGACGTCTAAAAGATCGGCGTCGAGCGCTGCCGCACGTACCCCACCCGGCCGGCCCTTGGCCGGCCACCCTCCCCGCAAGGGGGAGGGAAGGCAGCGCTTGCCCTTCACACCACCAGCAGCGTCGACGTGGCCGCTGCCACCGTCTTGCCCTCGCAGGTCAGCTCCGCCGAGGTGAACACGACCCGCCGGCCGGGCTTCTCGACCTTGCCGACGGCCTCGTAGATCGCGCCCTTGCCGGCCGCATAGAACGACGTGTTCATCGCCGTCGTCGTCACGGTCTTGTCCGGCTCGATGACCGTCATCGCGGCGAAGGCCATGGCGAAATCGAGCATCGCCGAGATTGCGCCGCCCTGGATGACGCCGCTGCCCTGCCGGAACATGTCGCCCGGCGCAAAGCGCAGCGTCACCGTGCGCGCGTCGAGGTCGCAGGCGGCGAGCGTCGTGTCCAGCGCCACGAACAGCGGATTGGAATCGACGGCCACCGGCCCGCGCCCGCCCGCCATGAAGGCGCGCATCAGCGCATGGTCGGGGTTCTCCGCCGCCGTCATTCGTCTCTCCGCCGATTGCGTCCCGGAACCGCCTTCACGCATTCTCACGCGATGTCGACGATCACCTTGCCGATATGCTTGCCGGAGGCAAGGTATTCGAGCGCCGCTTTCAACTCGTCCAGCTTGAAGCGCTCCTTGTCGAGCACCGGCTTCACCTTGGCGATCGCCATGGCGTCGATCAGCTTCTGCAAGGACGCCCTGCTGCCGGCCGAGGCGCCTTCCATGCGCAGCCCCCCCATGGAGAACACCGGCAGGTTGAGCTCCGAGCGGTTGCCGCCCACCACGCCGATCAGCGAGATATAGCCGCCCAGCGCCATCGCCCGCATGGTCTGCTTGAGCTGGTCGCCGCCGGCGATCTCGACGGCGTGGGTGACGCCCCTGCCCCTCGACAGTTTCTGGATCGTCTTGCCCCACTCCGCGTCGTCCCGGTAGTTGACGAGATGGGCGGCGCCCATGCCTTTCATCAATTCCAGCTTCTCCGCGCCGGAGGAGATCGCATAGACCTCCGCGCCGGCCATCACCGCGAACTGGAGCGCGAACAGCGACACGCCGCCGGTGCCCTGGATCAGCACGCGGTCGCCGGGCGCGACCTTGCCCTGCTCCACCAGCCCGTTCCACGCCGTCGCCGCCGCGCAGGGCAGCGCCGCGCCCTCGGCAAAGTCGAGGCCGTCGGGCAGCTTCACGATCGCGTCCTGCCGGAACACGCGCTTCTCCACCGCAACGCCGTCCATGCGCCCGCCGAGATCGGTGGCGACCGCCTCAAGGCGCAGCGGGCCGGCCTGCCAGTCGGGAAAGAAGCAGCCGACGACGCGGTCGCCGACCTTCCAGCCGCGCACCTTGTCGCCCACGGCGACGATCTCGCCGGCCCCGTCGGAGAGCGGGATCAGCCGCTCCTGCTTCTGCATGGAGCCGTAGCCGCCCTTGACCGCGAGCAGGTCGCGGAAGTTGAGCGAGGCGGCCTTCATCGCCACCAGCACCTCGCCCGGGCCGGCCGCCGGCTCGGGCAGGTCGACGATCTTCAGGTTTTCGAGACCCATCGGGTCGACGAGAGCTGCCTTCATCGGATGGTCTCCTCTGGTTTTGCCGACAATCGACCCCCACTCCGGTCCTTCGGACCACCGTCCCGGGGCGAGCCGCTTGTCTCGCCCGTCCTTCGGACCCCCCGATCGACGGGGGAGAGGAAATGCCCGCCGCGATGAAAGGCGCCCTTCCTCTCCCCCAGGCAGGGAGAGAGGTGGTTTGCGAAGCAAACCGGAGTGGGGGTGATTGAACGCGTTGATCCGGTCATCTTCCTCGCCGCGGCCGCCCTAGAGGGCATGGAACCGCTCGCCTTTCGCCGCCATGTCGCGCAGTTTCCCCGGCACGGCGAAGCGCTCGCCGAACGCGGCTTCCAGCGCCTCGGCCCGCGCCACGAATTCATCCGCGCCGAGCATGTCGATCAGCGCGAAGGGACCGCCCAGATGCGACGGGTAGCCCCAGCCGGTGACGGCGGCGAGGTCGGCCGTCACCGGGTCGTCCACCGTGCCGTCCTCCAGCGCCCGCACCGCTTCGAGCGACTGCGTGTAGAGCAGCCGGCGCCGGACGGTCTCGCCGTCCGCCGCCGGCCCCCGAGGCGGAAAAAGCGCGGCGAGCCCCCGCCAGGCTTTCGGGCCCGCCTCGGTATGGTCGTAGATGCCCTTGCCGGCGGCCTTGCCCTCGCGGCCGGCATCGACCAGCTTCGTCAGCGCCTCGACCGCGCGGCCGCCCTTCATCGAGATCGGCATGCCGTCGCCGGACATCGAGATCATGATGTCCTTCAGCAGCGGCAGCTTGGTCAGCTCGGCCAGCGTCGCCGGCCCCACGGCAAAACCCTGGTCGACCATCACATTGTCGATCACCTGCGGCGCGACGCCCTCGGCGAGCAGCGTCATCGCCTCCGACGACAGCGACGAGACCATGCGGCTGGTGTAGAAGCCGAGACCGTCGCGGACGACGATGACCGACTTCTTCAGCGCGTTGGCGACGCGCAGCGCCTCGCTCTTCGCCCGCTCCGAGGTTTCCGGCGCGACGATGATCTCCAGCAGCCTCATCGTCTCGACCGGCGCGAAGAAATGCATGCCGACCATGCGCGCCGGATCCTTGAGGCCGGCGGCCAGCCTGGCGATGGGGATCGAGGACGTGTTCGACGCGATCGTCACGCCCGCGGCGAGCACCGCTTCGGCCTTGCGGTAGACGTCGTGCTTCACGTCGAGCCGCTCGAACACGGCTTCCACGACGAAATCGGCCCTCGCGAGCTTCGCATAGTCGGCAGTCGTGTCGACCTTGGCGAGCAGCGCCTTGGCGTCGGCCTCGCTCATGCGGCCTCGCGACACCTGCCGCTCGGCAATCTTGCCGATGCGCGCCGCAGCGTCCGCCGCCCGCGCCTCGTCCAGCTCGACCAGCACCACCTCGGTGCCGGCGCGCGCCGCCGAAAAGGCGATACCGTTGCCCATCGTGCCGCCGCCGATGACGCCCACGGTCCTGATGGCGTCGCCGGCCCCGGCCGGCGGGTTGGGCCGCGCCGCCTTCGGCGCGAAGAAGGTGTTGCGGATGCGGTTCTTGGCGGCCGGCGCGCTGGCGAGCCGGATGAAATGCCGCCGCTCGATGGCGATGCCGGCGTCGAGCATGCGCTCCACGCCATGGTGCAGCGCGTAGAGGATGGCGATGGCGCCCTCGTCGGTGCCGGCGGCGCGCTGGCGCACCTTGGCCCACTGGCCGATGAACCAGTGCCGGCCGCGCTGCGACTGCGGGTCGTCGCCGGGCAGCACGAAACCCTTGCGGTCCCATGGCTGGCTCGCCTGCGGATTGGCCCTGATCCACGCGGCGGCGGCTTCGGTGAGCTTCTCCGGCGCCACCACCTCGTCCACCAGCCCCGCCTTCAGCGCGTCCTGCACGCCGAGCGTCCTGCCCTTCAGGATGAGCTCGGCGGCGGGCGCGATGCCGATCATGCGCGGCAGGCGCTGCGTTCCGCCCGCGCCGGGCATCAGGCCGAGGCCGGCTTCCGGCAGGCCGAACTGCGCGTCGGGCCGGTCGGCGGCGATGCGGCGGTGGCAGGCGAGCGCGATCTCGTAGCCGCCGCCCAGCGCGGTGCCGTTGAGCGCGGCCACCACCGGCTTGCCCGAGGTTTCGAGCCGGCGGAACGCCTTCAGCGACGGATCGATGATCGCCGCGACCTCGGCCGGCGTCCGCGCCGCGCGCAGTTCGTCCAGATTGCCGCCCACGGCGAAATCGCCCTTGGACGAGGTGATGATGATGCCGGTGACCGCCGCGTCGGTCGTCAGTTCCTCGACGATGCGCGCGAACTCGATATTCGTCGCGGTCGACAGCGTGTTGACCGAGCCTTCGGTCGCGATCACCAGGCGGGCGATGCCGCCCTCGAGCTTCTCGACGCTGATCCCCTCTCTTTTCCCGGACAAGATCAGTTCTCCACGCGCTCGATATAGGTGGCGACGCCCATGCCGAGCCCCACGCACAGCGTGACGATGCCGGATTTCGCGCCGGTGCGCTCCAGCTCGTCCACCAGCGTGTTGGTCAGCATCACGCCGGTCGCGCCGATCGGGTGGCCCATGGCGATGCCGCCGCCATTGACGTTGACGCGGTCGTGGGAAACCCCGGTGCGCTCCATGAAATGCAGGACGACCGAGGCGAACGCCTCGTTGACCTCGTAGAGGTCGACATCGGCAAAATCCCTGGCCACGCGGGCGAGCGCCCGCTTCGTGGCGTCGGCGGGGGCGGCCAGCATCAGGCATGGGTCCATGCCGGTCGAGGCGAAGCTGCGGATCACGGCGCGCGGCCGGAGACCCAATTTCTCGCCCGCCGCGCGCGAGCCGATCAGCATGGCCGCCGCGCCGTCGACGATGCCGGACGAGTTGCCGGCCGTATGGACGTGGCTGACGCTCAGCACTTCCGGGTAGCGCTGCCTGACGATGGTGTCGAAGCCGCCCTTCCCGCCCATGCCTTCGAAGGCCGCCGGCAGCTTGCCGAGATCGGCCATGCCCGTGCCCGGCCGCATATACTCGTCATGGGCGAGCAGCGTCTCGCCGTTGAAGTCGGTGACCGGCACGACCGACTTCGAAAAACGCCGATCCTGCCACGCCGCCGCCGCGCGCGCCTGCGATTCCATCGCATAGGCGTCGACATCCTCGCGCGAATGGCCGCATAGCGTGGCGAGCAGGTCGGCGGCGATGCCGAGCGGCGTGTAGTGCGCGCGGTTGTTGAAGATGGCGTCCGAGCCGTTCGGCCCGCCCGTGCCGGCAATGGGAATGAGCGACATCATCTCGACGCCGCCGGCCACCACGAGGTCGGCCTGCCCGGCCATGATCCGCGACGCGGCCATGTTCACCGCATCGAGCCCCGACGAGCAGAAGCGGCTGACCGTCGAGCCGGGGATCGAATCGGGCATGCCGGCCATGATGATTGCCGAGCGCGCCATGTTGGAGCCCTGGTCGTTGACGCCGTCGCCGACGCCGAACACAACATCCTCGGGATCGGCCGTCGAGAAGCCGGTGCGCCTGTCGAGCTCGGTCAGTACGAAGGCGCTGAGCTCGACCGGCGACAGCGTGTGCAGCCCGCCATTGGGGCGGCCCTTGCCGCGCGGCGTCCTCACTGCATCGTAGATGTAGGCCCCAGCCACGCCCCACTCCTCTTCGCAGGAAACCCGGTCTTGCAGGAAACTGAGGCGGTTTGCCCGACGCCGCCCGGTTTGACAAGCTATTATTTAACTTGTTAATAGAGCCGCTGCCGGCGCATTTCAAGCTCGATCTCCCGGGGCGAGGCTGCGCAAATGGCGCTCGCAGCCGGCGCAGGAGGAGAGCCATGCAGCACTACCGGATGTTGATCGGCGGCGAGTGGGTGGAAGGCGCAGGCGGCGAGCGCTTCGAAACCATGAACCCGTTCACCGCGAAGACCTGGGCGACCATCGCCAAGGGCACCGCCGACGATGCCGGCCGCGCCGTCGAGGCGGCGCACAAGGCGCTGAAGACCGGGCCGTGGGGCAAGATGTCGGCCTCGGCGCGCGGCGCCATCATGCGCCGCTTCGCCGACCTGCTGGCCGAGAACGCCCAGGGCCTCGCCGAGACGGAAGTGCGGGACAACGGCAAGCTGATCGCCGAGATGAGCCTTCAGCTCGGATATGTGCCGCAGATCGTGCACTATTTCGCCGGCATGGCCGACAAGGTGGAGGGTTCGGTGCCGCCCATCGAGCGGCCGGGCTATTTCAACTACACGCGCCGCGAGCCGGTCGGCGTGGTCGCCGCGATCACGCCGTGGAACTCGCCGATCCTTCTGGCCATCTCCAAGATCTCGCCGGCGCTCGCTGCCGGCTGCACGGTGGTGATAAAACCGTCGGAATTCACCTCCGCCTCGACGCTGGAGATGGCGCGCCTCGTCAAGGAAGCGGGCTTCCCCGACGGCGTGATCAACGTCGTCACCGGCTTCGGGCAGGATGTCGGCGCGGCGCTGACCGCCCATCCCAAGGTCGCGAAAGTGTCGTTCACCGGCTCCGACTATGGCGGGCGCGCCGTCTACCAGGCCGCCGCGCGCGACTTCAAGTCGGTGACGCTGGAGCTGGGCGGCAAGTCGCCCAACATCGTGTTCGACGACTGCGTGATGGAGGACGCGGTCAAGGGCGCCATCTCGGGCATCTTCGCCGCCTCGGGCCAGACCTGCATCGCCGGCTCGCGCCTGCTGGTGCAGGACTCGATCCACGACCAGTTCGTGGAGAAGCTGCTGGCGATGGCGAAGACGGCGCGCCTCGGCGACCCGTCGAAGCCGGACACCGAGGTCGGCCCGGTCACCACGCCGCCGCAATACCAGAAGGTGCTGGGCTATATCGACGTCGCCAAAAGCGAAGGCGCCGAGCTGCTGCTGGGCGGCGGCGCGTCGGATTTCGGCGAATATTTCGTGCAGCCGACCATCTTCTCCGGCGTCAGCAACAGGATGCGCATCGCGCAGGAAGAAGTGTTCGGCCCGGTCCTGTCGATCATCAGGTTCAGGGACGAGGACGAGGCGATCGAGATCGCCAACGACACGATCTACGGCCTCGCCTCCGGCGTGTGGACGCAGAGCGTGAAGCGCATGTTCACCATGGCCAATGCCATCGAGGCCGGCACCGTGTGGGTCAACACCTACCGCGCCGCGAGCTACACCACGCCCTTCGGCGGCTACAAGCATTCCGGCATCGGCATCGAGAACGGCCTGCCCGCCATCGAGACGTTCCTGAAGACGAAGAGCGTCTGGATCAATTACGGCGCCGACGTGCCCAACCCCTTCGTGATGCGCCTTTCGTAAGCGCACGTTTACATTCAGGGAGACAGTAGCAGATGACGTCCCGCCCCATCGACCCGCCGCAGCTCGGCCTCGAATTCGCCTTCCGCATCCGCATGCAGCTCGGCGTGCGCCAGAAGATCGGCCGCATCCCGCAGGGCGGCGTGCGCGGCTTCGTGCAGGCGGCCGGCGGCGAGATCGAGGGGCCGATGCTCCAGGGCCGCGTCATGCCGATGTCGGGCGGCGACTGGGCGCTCTACCGCGACGACGATACCGTGCAGTTCAACGCGCACTACATGCTGGAATCGCATGACGGCGTGCAGATCTACATGCAGAACCGCGGCTACCGCTACGCCTCGCCCGAAGTGGCGGCGAAGCAGGAGCGGCTGGAGGAGGTCCGCTTCGACGAATATTACATGCGCATCACGCCGACCTTCGAGACGCCGGTGGGCAAATACGACTGGATGACCCGCCACCTCATCATCGGCTGCGGCGAGCGCCACGCCGACCACAGCTATTTCCATTATTACATCGTGAGATAGGGCGACCTCTCGAAACATACCCGTCATCGACCCCCACTCCGGTCCTTCGGACCACCTCTCCCCCGATCGACGGGGGAGAGGAAGCGCCTGCCGCGATGCAGCGCTTCTCCAGCTTGGGTTCCTCTCCCCCGTCGATCGGGGGAGAGGTGGTCCGAAGGACCGGAGTGGGGGTCGGGTACATTCAGGACCGTCATATGTCCGAATACGACTACATCATCGTCGGCGCCGGGTCGGCCGGCTGCGTGCTCGCCAGCCGGCTGTCCGAGGACGGCCGGCACACGGTGCTGATCGTCGAGGCCGGCGGGTCCGACCGGGGCGATCCCTACATCTTCCTGCCGCTGGCATGGGGCCGGCTGTTTGCCGCGCGCAAGCACGACTGGGGCTACGACACCCAGCCCGAGCCGCAGTTGAACGGCCGCGTGCTCGACTGCGCGCGTGGCAAGGTGATCGGCGGCTCGTCCTCGGTCAACGCCATGGCCTATGCGCGCGGCCACCGCTCCGACTACGACAAATGGGCGAATATGGGCCTCAACGACTGGGGCTATTCGGATATCCTGCCCTATTTCCGCAAGGCGGAAACGTGGGAAGACGGCGCCAGCGACTATCGCGGCGGCGACGGCCCGCTCAACACCGTGCGCGCCGGGCTGGATCAGGATCCGCTGGTGCGCGCCTGGTTCAAGGCTGGCGAGCGGCTGGGCTATCCGGTGCGCGACGACAACAATGCCGAGCATCAGGACGGTTTTGCGGTCCCGCAATGGACCATCCGGCGCGGGCGCCGGTGCAGCGCAGCAAGCGCCTATCTCAGGCCGGCGCTGAAGCGCCGCAACGTCGCGCTCGCCGCGAACGCCCTGACGAAGCGCATCGTCTTCGACGGCAGGCGCGCCGTCGGCATCGAATACGAGCAGCATGGCCGCCTCGTCGCCGCCAAGGCGAAGCGCGAGGTGATCGTCGCCGCCGGCGCCATCAACGCGCCGCAGTTGCTGATCGCCTCGGGCGTCGGCGCGGCGGATGAAGTGGCGCGCATCGGCGTCGGCCTCGTCGCCGACGTGCCCGGCGTCGGCAAGAACATGCACGACCACATGTCCGTGCCGATGGAATTTGCCCGCAAGGGGCAGGGCTGGTTCCAGAAGAACCTGCGCTACGACCGTTTCGTCGCCATGGTGGCTGAGGGCCTTCTCTTCGGCACCGGCGGCACGGCGGGCCTGCCGATGGGCATCGTCGGCTTCCTGAAGTCGAGTTTTTCGCGTGGCGAGGCCGACCTTGCGTTGCTGTTCCGCGCCTCGGCCGCGCGGCCGCTGCAATATCTGCCCGGCCGCGATCCGGGACCCGACGGCATCGGCTACCGCGTCGCGCTGATGAAGCCCGACAGCCGCGGCCGCGTCGAGGTGGTCGACCGGAACACGGGCGTCGCGCCGCTCATCTACCAGAACTTCCTGTCCTCCGACCGCGACATCGCCATCGTGCGCGAGGGGCTGCGCCTGTTCAGGAAGATCAGCGAGACGCCCGAGGTCGCGCCCTTCGTCGAGCGCGAGATCCTGCCGGGTGCCGACAAGCAGTCCGACCCCGAGCTCGACGCCCATATCCGCGCCCACGCCACGACGGTCCACCATCCGGTCGGAAGCTGCAAGATGGCGATCGCCTCCGACCCGCTGGGCGTGGTGGACGCCGAGCTGCGCGTGCGCGGCACCGAAGGGCTGCGCGTCATCGACGCCTCGGTCATGCCGGAGATCGTTTCGGGCGCCACCAACGGCCCCACCATCGCGATCGCCGAGAAGGGCGCCGACATCGTGCGCGGCCGCAAGGAGCCGCCGGCAAGGCTGGCGGCCTGACCGCCTACGGCTTGAGCCATGCGAAGGCGCGCGCCAGCACACTGCGCGCGTCGCTTGCAACGGGCGCGCCGTGTGCCATCAGCAGCTTTTCGACCGGCCATGCCAGTATACGGCGCACCGCGGCGCGCGCCGGCCCGCGCTTCGTGAAAGCCACCCGGAACTTGCGCGGCACGGTCGGCTCCGGCGTCACCATCAGGTCCCATTTCGCCACGAAGGCGCGCCAGCCCGAGAACCAGCTATCGGGAAACTGCTGGATCAAGTCGGTGAAGATCGCCGTGCCGCTGGCGCGGTGGAAGAAAACCACCTCGGTCGTGATCGCATTGCCGCGCACAACCGCCTGGTCGATCTCGCCGGCCCAGTCGGGCGGCGGCTCGTCTCCCAGTTCCCCGTCGAAGGCGAGGTCGCCGCGCTTGGCCGCCAGCCCCGGCGCGGCCCAGAGCCTCGCGGCGGGATAGGCGCGCTTCCAGTCGCCGATGAAGACGTGATGCAGCGAATTCGGCGCGACCAGATGAGCGACCGGACCCAGCGCGTCGATCTCGGCTCGCAGCGCATCGTCAGGGGCGACCGGCGACCAGATGAAGAGGCTTCCGTCGGCGAGCCGGATGGCGGCCATGCGCGTCGGATAGCGGAACCCGGCGGCGGCGACCACCGTCGGCCCGTCGGCAATCCAGATGTCCTGCCCGAACGGCTGAAGCCCGTATGGCTGAACCATGCCCGTCCCTCCGAAGCGGCGGGCCAGCCCTATGCGCGTCCGCTCGCTACAGCAAGCCCGGCGCGGTCAGCCCCGTCCCGCCAATTCGGCCCGCAGCGCCTTCTTGTCGACCTTGCCGGCGCTGGTGAGCGGCATGTCGCCGCTGCGGAACTCCACGGTCTTCGGGCATTTGTAGCCGGCGATGGCTTGTCTGCACTCGGCGATGACGAATTCCGCCGAGAGCTGCGCGCCCTTCTCCGGCACGATCACCGCATGCACGGCCTCGCCCCACAGCGGATGCGGGACGCCCACCACCGCCGCCATCAGCACGCCGGGAATGCGCGACAGCGCGTTCTCCACCTCGGTCGAATAGATGTTCTCGCCGCCGGAGATGATCATGTCCTTCAGCCGGTCGACGATGTACACATAGCCTTCCTCGTCCATCCAGGCCGCGTCCTCGGTATGCATCCAGCCGTTGCGGATGGCCTTGGCGGTCTGCTCGGGCATGTTCCAGTAGCCGCGCATGACGGTCGGGCCGCGGCAGATCAGCTCGCCCACCGTGCCCCGCGGCACCTCCCTGCCCTCGGCGTCGACGATCTTCACCTCGAGATTCGGCCCGGCCTTGCCGCACGATCTGAGCAGGTCGCCGGCGACGTCCGGCCGCCGCGTCTCGGGCGGATGGATGGTGATCAGCGGCGACAGCTCGGTCATGCCGTAGCCGTGCAGGAACAATATGTCGGGCCACAGCGCCACGGCCCGCCTCAGCGTGCCGTCCGGCATCGGCGCGGAACCGAACTGGATCTGCTCCAGCGACGAGACGTCGTGCCTGCCGCCCTCGGCGCCCTGCACGATCATCTCCACCATGGTCGGCACCACGCACAGATGGGTGATGCGATGCGTCTCGATCAGCGAGAGGCACTCCTCCACCGTGAAGCGCGGCATGAACACATGGGTGGCGGCGGCCAGCGTGACGGCGAAGATCGACATGCCGTCGGCCAGATGCGACATCGGCCCGGCATGGAGATAGACGCTGGCCTGCCGGTAGCCGATCGTGTGCAGCGCCGAAAGCCCGTTCTGGCAGATGTTCTCATGGGAGAGCATCACGCCCTTGGAGCGGCCCGTGCTGCCGCCGGTGTAGACGATGAAGGCGAGGTCGTCGCCATCGGCCCCGGCGTCCTCGGCCGGCGCGTTGCGCGCGATCAGCTCCTCCGTCGAGACGAAGCCGTCCGCCGCGTCCTCCATCGCCACGACATGCGCGATGCCCGCCCGCGACGCGCATAGCCGGCCGACGACGGGCAGGTGTTCGGCATCGAGGCACAGCACCTTCGCGCCGGAATCCTCGAGACGAAAATCGATCTCGGCCGGCGCCAGCCGCATGTTCATCGGCGTCGCCACGCCGCCCGCCCACCAGATGGCGTAGTAAAGCTCGAAATAGCGGTCGGTGTTCATCGACAGCACAGCCACGCGGTCGCCCTTTTCAACGCCGAGCGATTGCAGCCCGGCCGCCAGCCGCGCCACGCGGTCGACCACCTCGCGCCACGTCCGCCTGCGCGCGCCGCAGATGGTGGCGATGCCGCGCGGATTGACCTGCGCGGCGCGCCTGATCCCCTGGGTGACGGTCGATCTCACGGCCGGCCTCCCTGCCCATGCCGGCCGGCCGCCGCGACGAAATCGGGCGCACGCTTCTCGCCGAAGGCCGACAGCGCCTCGATCACCTCGGCCCCGCCGACGAGGCTTGCCTGCGCGTCGCGCTCGGCATCGAGCTGCGCCGCAAAATCATTGTCGAAGGCCCGGTCGAGCAGCGTGCGCGCCGCCACCTGCCCCTTGAGCGGCCCCGCCGCCAGCGTCCGCGCCAGCGCCATCGCCTCGTCGGCCAGCGCCGCGTCGTCCACCGCCTTCCAGATCAGGCCGAGCTCGGCCGCCCGCTCGGCGGAAAGCGTCTCGCCCGTCAGCATGACGCCCATCGCCCGCGCGCGTCCGAGATGGCGGGCGAGATGCCAGGTCGATCCGAGGTCGGGCACGAGGCCCAGCTTCGGCGTGAAGGTGAGGATGAATTTCGCCGAGCGCGCCGCCAGCACCATGTCGCAGGCGAGCGCAAGCCCGACGCCGCCGCCCGCCGCCACGCCGTTCACCGCCGCCACGGTGGGAAAGGGAGCGTCGCGCAGCGCCTTCACCAGCGGGTTCATCAGCCCGCCGATCGTGGCGCGGCAAGCGTCGCCGCGCTGTTCCGGCGGCAGGTGCCCGCCCATCATCGGATCGGAAAGGTCGGCGCCCGACGAGAAGGCGCGGCCGGAGCCGGTCAGCACCAGCGCCCGCACCGCGCCGTCGGCGGCAAGGCCGGCCAGCACTTCGGCGAGCTCGCGAAAGGTGGCCTCGCGCAGCGCGTTCATCGTCTGCGGCCGCTCGATCGCGATGCGCGCCACCGCGCCGGACCTCTCGATGGTGATGTCGGCCATGGCGCTTCCTCTCCCGGTTCGGGCCCCGGCTCGGGCCCCGTTCGGGAGAGGTATTTAACAAATTATCTTGTTCGGCTCAATCGCGGAGGGCGGTATCCGCGGCCGGCTCATTCGCCGGGCTTCTGCCGGGAAAAGCGCGGGCGCCCGCGCGGGTTCGCCCCGACGATCTCGCTGATGTCGGTGCCCAGCTCGTCGTCGCCATAGGCCGGCGACGGCAGGCCGTTCATGGCGTCGGTCAGCTCCTTCAGCATCTGCTGGAGCAGCTCCATCTTCTGCCGGCCGTAGGTCTCGGTGATGTCGGCATAAATGCCTTCCGAATAGGGCGCGACGGCATCGATCAGCTTCAGGCCGCTGGGGCTGATGGAGATGAGCGAGCGCCGCAGATCGTCCGGCGCCTGCCGCCGCTCGATCAGCTTGCGCGCCTCCATGTCGCGCAGGATGCGCGACAGCGACGGCGCCAGCAGATAGGTGACCCTCGCGAGTTCCATCACCTCGATCTCGGGGATCGACGACAGCGCCCTGAGCACGCGCCACTGCTGCTCGGTGATGTTGAAGAGGTTCAGCGACGAGCGGAAGCGGTTCATCACCGCCTCGCGCGCCAACAATAGCGACATCGGCAGCGACTTGGAGAAACTCCGCAGCTTGACGTTCACATTGGGCTTCGGCGCGGCTGCGTCCATCGGCGATATCCTGTTCGGGGGCGGATTCTTAGGCGAATCGCCCCGCCGGGACAAACCAAAACGCCGCCGGCGCGGCGCTATCGCGGGCGCCGCTCTTGCCGAGCGGTCCCCGCACAGTGCATCATGGGAGATCGTAACAGGGAATCGCCGCAAGAACCGCGCCTTGACCATCGCCCCAGCCCCCCCCACGCGATCGACGGACACGACGACCGAGCGGCCCGTGCGCGCCGTCGTGACGGCGCTGCCGCTCGCGCTCGTTCGCGTGCGCGAGCGGGTGATGGCCCAGTTCCGCGCCCTGCTCATCCGCTACAACCTCACCGAGCCGCAATGGCGCGTGCTGCGCACCATCGACCAGGTCGAGGGCATGGAGATGACCGAGCTGTCGCGCGTCACCGCGCTGCACCTGCCGTCCCTGTCGCGCATAGCCGGCGAGCTGCTCCAGCGCGGCTACGTGCACAAGGACTATGTCGGCACCGACATGCGCCGCAGCATCCTGCGGCTGACGCCGTCCGGCCGCCGCCTGGTCGAGGCCGCCTCGCCCGAATGCGAGGAGGTCTATGCGGCGATCCGCGCCGCGATGGGCAGCGACAAGCTGCGCCAGCTCATCGGGCTTCTGGCCGAGCTGGAGACCAAGCTCGACACGATCGAGCTGAAGTTCGACGACACGATCCCCGATGTCGAGGTGGCCCCGGCCAAGCGGCGCGGCCGCCCGCGCAGGCAGGTCTGACGGCAGGTCCGATCTCCTACTGCGCGCCCGCATCCGGCGCACGCCTCAGACCGTAACTATGTCGGCCGGCGCCGGCGGCGCCTTGCCGAGGATGAGGTCCGACGCCTTCTCGCCGATCATGATCGCCGGGGCGTTGGTGTTGCCGCCGATCAGCGTGGGCATGACCGAGGCGTCGGCGACGCGCAGCCCCTCGACGCCGTGCACCCTCAGCTCCGCATCGACCACGCCCGCCGGCCCCATGCTGCACGTCGCCACCGGATGATAGGCGGTGAAGACGGTGGCGCGGATATAGTCGCGCAGCGCGTCGTCGTCCTGCACGCCGGCACCGGGATTGGCCTCCTCGCCGCGCCAGGGGTCGAATTGCGGACTGCCCAGCAGCCGCCGCGCGATCTTCAGTCCGCGCAGCAGCGTCTCCAAATCGCCCGGAGCCGACAGGAAGCGCGGGTCGATCAGCGGCGCGTCATGCGGATCGGCCGAGGCCAGCCGCAATGCGCCGCGGCTTTGCGGCCGCAGCACGATCGGCATCAGGCCGAAGCCGTGGCCGACGCCCATTCGCCCCTTGGCGTCGCGGAACACCGGCATGAAGATGAGTTGCAGGTCCGGCCGCTCCAGCTCCGGCAGCGTGCGGACGAAGCCGCCGGCATGCAGCATGTTGTTGGCGAACAGGCCGCGCCGGAACATGAGATATTGCAGCACGCTCCACAGGCCCCACGGAACCGTCCTCCACGATAGGCCGTAGGGCACGGTGGTCGGGCTGCGATACTGGACCGTGGTGCAGACATGGTCCTGATAGTTTCTGCCGACGCCCGGCAGGTTGTGGACCGGCTCGATCCCCAGCGCCTTAAGCTCCGCTGCCGGCCCGATGCCCGACAGCATCAGGATCTGCGGCGAGCCGATGACGCCGGCCGCCAGCACCACCTCGCGCGCGGCGCGCACCCGCTCCACCTTGCCGTCGCGCTCGATCTCGACGCCCGTGGCGCGCAGCCCGTCCATCACCAGCCGGCGCACCAGCGCGCCGGTCATCACCGTCAGGTTGGGGCGCTTCAGCGCCGGCCGCAGGAAGGCATGCGAGGCCGACCAGCGCCGGCCGTTCCGCATGGTCGCCTGCCGCCGCCCGAACCCCTCATGGGTGGGCCCGCAGAAATCGTCGGTGCGGCGGAACTGCATCGCCTCGGCCGCCTGGAACAGCGTCTCGCAGAGCGGGCTGTACATATCGAGATATTTGACGTTCAGCGGCCCGCCGCGGCCGTGATAGGGCGAGGAGCCGTGCTCCTCATTGTTCTCGGAGCGCCGGAAATAGGGCAGCACCTCGCGAAACGACCAGCCGGGATTGCCGAGCGCGGCCCAGTCGTCATAGTCGCCCGGATGGCCGCGCGTATAGACCATGCCGTTGATGGTGGACGAACCGCCCAGCACCCGCCCGCGCGGCACGTAGATCTCGCGCCCGGCAGCGTGCTCCTGCGGCACGGTCTTGAAGCGCCAGTTGAAGGTCTTGTGGTTGAACAGGTGCATGACGCCGAACGGCACCTCGATGGCGGGATGACGGTCGGCCGGCCCCGCCTCAATCAGGCAGACGCGCGTGGCGGCATCCTCCGACAGCCGGTTGGCGAGCACGCAGCCCGCCGATCCGGCGCCCACGACCACGAAGTCGAACTCGTCCATCGTGCTCCTCACCCCACCAACGGCCCGTATACTAGCCTTGCGCATTGCCCCGTCCGGCATACACTAAACATGTTAAACGTCCAATCGGGAGCCCCGGCGACGTGCCGTCCACCGCGATGAATCCGGCCTCTGGTCCCGCAGCGGGGCTCGTGGTGCCGCCGCTCAAGGCGGCCGTGCCGCCCGACGCGGCCGCCATGTATCCGGGCACGCCTTTCCTTGCCGAGGGGCTGGGCCTCGCCGCGATGGCGCCGGACGCCTATGCCGCCGCGATCGGCCGCGCCGGCGACTGCGCGCTGGCGCTCGCCGCGCGCGGCGCGGCTAGCGCCTTCCTGTTCGGCACGTCGCTGTCCTTCTTTTCCGGTCCGGCCGGCAATGCGCGGATCGTGGAGTCCATGACCGCCGCGTCCGGCCTGCCCTCGCAGACCCTCACCGGTGCGCTGTCGGACGCGCTGGCATCGCTCGGCGTGCGCCGCTTCGCCGCCGTCACCGCCTACACCGCCGAGGTGAACGCCCTCTTCCGTGCCTATTTCGAGGCCGACGGCTACGAAATCGCCGCGCTGGAGGGCATGGGGCTGGCCGCGCTGGCTGCGGTGGAAGATGTTGCCGGCGCCGACATCGAGGCCCTTGCGGACAGGGCGCTGGCCGCCGCGCCGCGCGTCGACGCCCTCGTCGTCGCCTGCGCCGGCTTGCGCACCGCGGCCGTCGCGCCCCGGCTGGAGAAGCGCCTCGGCCTGCCCGTGCTCTCCAGCGCCATGGTCGGCGCCCATGCGGCGGTCGCCCTGTCGGGCGGGCAGGCAGCCGTCGACGGTTTCGGCAGGTTCTACGGTTCGTGACAGACCCGCCGGGCCGGCGCCGGGCTGTCAGTCGTCCAGCACCAGCACGTCCTGTGCCGAGAAGCGGATCTCGCAGGGCTCGCCCACGGCCGGCGGCGGGGTGGTCGGCGAGTTGAAGCGGTCGAACGAGATGCGGCTGCGGCCGATATCGGCGCGGATGCGGATCACCGAGCCGAGGAACGACACGTCGCTGATGCGGCCGTTGAGCGCCAGCCCGCCGTCGCCGCCGATGGCCGCCGCCTCGGGCCTGAGCGCCAGCGTCAGCGACGCGCCGGCGCGCCGGTCGAGCGGGCGGCCGAGCGTCACCCTCTGGCCGTCGATCTCGGCCGTTCCGTTCGGCCCGTCCACCACGGTCGCCTCCAGCATGTTGAGCGTGCCGACGAAGGAGGCGACGAAGCGCGTCGCCGGCTTGTTGTAGATCTCGAACGGTGCCCCCACCTGCTCGGCCCTGCCGCCATACATCACCACGATGCGGTCGGAGATCGACAGCGCCTCCTCCTGGTCGTGCGTGACGAAGACGGTGGTGATGCCGAGATCCTTCTGGATCTGCCGGATCTCGTCGCGCAGCGACACGCGCACCTTGGCGTCCAGCGCCGAGAGCGGCTCGTCGAGCAGCAGCAGCTTGGGCGACGGCGCCAGCGCGCGCGCCAGCGCCACGCGCTGCTGCTGGCCGCCGGAAAGCTGGTAGGGATAGCGGTCGCCGAATTCCGGCAGCTTGATGAGCGCCAGCATCTCGGCGACGCGCCTGTCGATCTCCAGGCGCGGCCTGCCCGCCACGCGCAGCCCGAAGCCGATGTTCTGCGCCACGGTCAGGTTGGGAAACAGCGCATAGGCCTGGAACACCATGCCGATGTTGCGCTGGTTCGGCTTGAGGCTGGTGACGTCCTTGCCGCCGATGCGGATCGTGCCGGCGCTCGGCTCCTCGAAGCCGGCGACCATGCGCAGCACCGTGGTCTTGCCGCAGCCCGAGGGGCCGAGGAACGAGACGAACTCGCCCCGGCCCACCTTGAGGTTGAAGTTCTGGACGACCGTGGTCGCGCCGAAATTCTTCTTCAGCCCGTCCAGATCGAGGAACGTCTCGGCCATACTAGCTCAGCCTCAGTTGGGTCGGTTCGACGAGCGCGGCGCGAAACGCGCGAGGATCTGGATGACCGACATGCAGCCCCAGGTGATGGCGAAGGCGATGACCGCCAGCGCCGCCGGCTCGTAGGCGCGGTTGGCGCCGATGTTCTGCAGATAGGGGCCGAAGGCCGGCCGGTTGAGCAGGCTCGCCATGGTGAACTCGCCGATCACGATCGCGAAGGTCAGGAAGGCGCCGGACAGCACGGCGATCAGCACGTTGGGCAGGATGACGCGCGCGATGATGGTGGCCCAGCCCGCGCCGAGAACCTGCGCGGCCTCCGTCAGCGTGCGCACGTCGATGGTGCGCAGGCCGGTATCGACCGCGCGGTACATGTAGGGCAGCGCCAGCGTCGAGTAGCCGATCACCAGCAGCGCGTCCGTCCCCGTGCGCGTCGCCAGGAACGGCAGCGGCGAGGACGAGCCGTACATGCGGATATAGCCGAACACGATGACGATGGCCGGGATAATGAGCGGCAGCAGCGTGATGAACTCGACCAGCGGGCGAAGCTGCGGCAGCCGCAGCCTGATCCAGTAGGCCGTGGGCACCACCAGCAGCACGCCCAGCAGGATGGTGAAGACCGCCACCACCACCGAATAGGCGAAGGTCTCCTGGAAGCGCGTGTCGCCGAGCACGATGCGGTAGGCGTCGAGCGAATATTCGCCGCGCCGCATGCGCAGCGAGAACTCGACGGTCGCGATCAGCGGCACGAAGAAATAGGCCGCGCCGACGCCGAAGGTGATCCACGCCCAGATGCGCGAAGGCTTCATTTGAGCCACCTCTCGCTGCGCGTGCGGAACCAGATGTAGAAGATGTTGGCGAGCCCGGTGATGAAGATCATGCCGAAGGCGAGCGCATAGCCCAGATGCGGGTTGTGCAGCACGTCGCCGCGGATCTGCGCGTAGAGCAGGATCGGCACGATGTTGAGCGACGAGCCGGTCAGCGCGTAGGCGGTGGCGATGGCGCCGAAGGCGTTGGCGAAGAGCAGGATCACGGTGCCGAGGAAGCTCGGCCACAGCACCGGGATCACCACCATGCGCCAGTACTGGGCGGTGGTGGCGCCGAGCGTGGCGGCCGCCTCGCCCCACTCCTTCTTCAGCCCGTCGATGGCCGGCGTGATGATCACCACCATCAGCGGGATCTGGAAGAACAGATAGGTGAGCGTCAGCCCCCAGAAGGACAGGATGTTGAAGCCGTAGGAATAGATGTTGATGCCGAGCCAGGTGTTGAGCAGCACCGTCACGAGGCCGAGGCGCCCGAGCGTCGCCAGGAAGGCGAAGGCGAGCGGAACGCCGGCGAAGTTGGACGCCACGCCCGAGAACGTCATCGTCGCCGAGCGCACCCAGTTCGGCAACCCGCCGCGCACGATGGCGATGGAGATGGCCAGCCCCGCGAGCGCGCCGAGCACGGCCGAGGCGAAGCTGATGCGGATCGAGATCCAGTAGGCGCCGGGAATGGTCGGCATCCGGCAGTTGCCGGTGCACAGGAAATAGTCTCTCAGCCCCGGCAGGTCGATGATCTGGCGGATATTGTCGAGGGTGAACTCCCCGGCATCGTTCTGGAACGCTCCGACGACGAGATAGGCCGTCGGCAGGATCAGGAACATGAGCGCGAAGACGAGGAAGGGCGCGACGCCGAGCCATTGCGTCGGCAGCCTCACGCGCCGTCTTCCCGCATGCGCAGCGGCGGTCCCGTCGGTCATCGCGGCCCGGTCATAGGAGAAGTCGTCGGCAAGCGTGGGGTATCCGGGAAATTGGAAGGGGCGGCCTGCCGCCGCCCCTTCCGGTTGGTTGCTACTGAACGTTGGCGCCGACGACGGCGTCCCAGTTCCTGGTGATCACGTCCTTCGCCGCAGCCTGCTCGTCGAGCGAGGGGAACACCGCGGCCTCGTAGGCGGCTGCCGGCGGCAGCTTGTCCAGCAGGTCCTGCGGGATCACGCCGCGCTTGGCCATGTCGTTGAAGCGGATCGGATGGCAGTAGCCCTTGAGCCAGCCGAGCTGGCCCTCGTCGGAGTACAGATACTCCATCCACAGCTTCGCCGCGTTGGGGTGCGGCGCATAGGCGCTGATCGCCTGGATGTAGACGCCGGCCACCACGCCGGACGCCGGCACGATGACCTCGACCGGCGGGTTGCCGTTGAGCGTGTCGCGGCCGGTGAGGGCGTTGTAGTCCCAGGTGATGAGGATCGGCGTCTGGCCCTGCGCCAGCGTCGCGGCCTTGCCGATGACCGGCACGAAATTGCCCGACGCGTTGAGCTCCTTGAAGAATTCGAGCCCGGCTTCGCCGGCGGCGGCGCCCCCGGCCGCGCCCTTGGACAGGCCGGCCGCGTAGACCGCCTGGATGGCCTGGTTGGAGGCGCGCGGATCGCCGGCCATGGCCACCGCGTTGGCGTATTCCGGCTTCAGGAGGTCAGCCCAGTCCGCCGGCGCGTTCTGCACGAGATCCTTGTTCACCTCGAAGGCGAGCACGCCGTAATAGTCGCCGTACCAGAAGCCGTCGGCATCCTTGGCCGAATCCGGGATCGAATCCCAGGTCGACACCTTGTAGGCCTGGATCAGGCCGTCGGCCTTGGCGGCCGGGCCGTAGGACAGGCCCACGTCGATGACGTCCGGCGCCTGCGGGCCCTTGTTGTCCTTGTTGGCCTTGATCGCCTCGATCTCGTCGCTGGAGCCCGCGTCGGGGTTCAGCTCGTTGATCGTGATCCAGGGATATTTGGCCTTGAAGCCGGCGATCACGTCGCCATAGCCGCACCAGTCGTGCGGCAGCGCGATGGTGGTGAGCTGGCCTTCCGCCTTGGCGGCCGCTTCCAGCGCCGCGATGTCCTGCGACGACGCGAGCGACGTCGATACCATCAACGCCGCAGCCGTCAGCGACAGCGCGGTTCCCGTGCGTTTCATCATTGCATTTCTCCGTAAAACAGACGCCTGTCGACGCCTTCGACGCGGATACCCGCCCTCTGTGACAGGTGCATTAAGGCCGCCGGATGAACCGCTCGAAGAGCGGGAAGTTAACTCCTATTAATCGGTTGAAGCAATCCGGGATGCCTTGTTTTTCCGGCGGAATTCCTCTCCGCATTCCTCCTCGCGGCTTCCCTCTCCGGGGCTGCCTGCAACCGCACCCGGCGCGTCGTGTTCGGCAGGCGTCGCACCTTTGCTTCCGCGACGCGCCGTGCCATAATTTCAAGGCAAACGGTCGAACCGGGAGAAGATCGGCGTTTCCGAACGCGGGAACGCCCGCCGGGTGCAAGAGATAAACTCCAGGGGTGAAGGGCTAAGATAATGAATCGCAAGAATATCTCGAAGCGCGGCGTGCTGCGTGCCGCACTGGCCGGTCTGGCATTTTTCACCGCTCTCGGCCTGGCGGCCGCGCAGGCCGCCGGCATCACCGTCTACACCTCCTACGAGGAGGACGAGATCGCGGGCTTCCTTGCCAGGGCCAAGGCGGACATGCCCGACCTCGACGTCAACGTGCTGCGCCTGTCCTCCGGCGACCTGCACGCGCGCATCCTCGCCGAGGCGTCCAACCCGCAGCACGACGTCATCTGGGGCTGGGCGGTGACCTCGCTGATCGACCCGCGCATAGGCGGGCTGATCGAGCCCTACAAGCCGGCCAACATCGACCGCATCCCGGCGCAGTTCCGCGACGCGGACGGCAAGTGGTTCGCCGTCACCGGCTACATGGCCGCCTTCTGCGTCAACCAGGAGGTGCTCAAGGCCAACAACCTGCCGGCGCCGACGTCGTGGGCGGACCTGCTCAACCCGGTCTACAAGGGCCAGGTGGTGATGCCCAACCCGGCGTCCTCGGGCACCGGCTACCTGATGATCGCCTCGATCATCCAGATGATGGGCGAGGAGAAGGGCTGGCAGTATCTCAAGGATCTCGACGCCAACATCGCCCAGTACATCAAGAGCGGCTCGCGCCCTTGCAACGCGGCGAGCCAGGGCGAGTTCGCCATCGGCGCCTCCTTCGCGCTGCGGGCGATCAAGAACATCGCCGAAGGCTATCCGATCAAGATGGTGATCCCGTCCGAGGGCGCCGGCAACGAGCTGGAGGCCAACGCGCTGATGGCGTCGTCCAAGAACAAGGACGCGGCCAAGCGCTTCCTCGACTGGACCATCTCCGACAACGCGATCAGCGAATACTACGTCTGGAAGGAGATCGTCACGGCCACCGGCGGCTCCATGCCGCAGAACTTCAAGGATGCCGGCCTGCCCGAAGATATCTCGTCGGTCATGTGGAACATGGACTTCGCATGGTCGGCGGCGAACCGCGCGGCGGTGCTGGCACGCTGGCAAAGCGAGCTGGAACGCTGAGGCCGGTCACGGCCTTCCCCGCCGGCGGCGTGGGCCTCGCGCCCTCGCCCGCCGGCGGGGCATCCCGTCGCACAATCCTGTCGATTCATCGCGGGGACCCCCGGTGGCGCTTGCCCTTTCGCATGTGATCAAGCGCTTCGGCTCGACCGTCGCGCTGAACGACATCTCGCTGACCATCGAGCGCGGCGAGTTCGTCTGCTTCCTCGGCCCGTCGGGCTGCGGCAAGACCACGCTGCTGCGCATCGTCGCCGGGCTCGAGCTGGCCGAGGAAGGCTCGGTCATGCTCGAGGGCCGCGACCTTTCCGAGGTGCCCGCCCGCAACCGCAATTTCGGCGTCGTCTTCCAGTCCTATTCGCTGTTTCCCAACATGACGGCGGCGCGCAACGTCGCCTACGGGCTGGAATGCCGCCGCCGGCCGCAGCCCGAGATCGACGCGCGCGTCGATGAGATGCTGCGCCTCGTGGCGCTCTCCGCCCATGCCCAGAAGCTGCCCTCGCAGCTTTCCGGCGGCCAGCAGCAGCGCGTGGCGCTGGCCCGTGCGCTCGCGCCCGATCCGGACATGCTGCTGCTCGACGAGCCGCTGTCGGCGCTCGACGCCAAGGTGCGCGAGAGCCTGCGCCTGGAAATCCGCGAGCTCCAGAAGCGGCTCGGCATCACCACCATCATGGTCACGCACGACCAGGAGGAGGCGCTGACCATGGCCGACCGCATCGTCGTCATGGACACCGGCCGCATCGCCCAGATCGGCACGGCGCGCGAGCTCTACGAGCAGCCCGCCTCGCGTTTCGTCGCTTCCTTCATCGGCCGCATGAACCTGCTGCCGGTCACCACGCAGGGCGGTGAGGCCACGCTGGCCGGCCACAGCCTCAAGCTCGCCGACGGCGCCGCCGCCAGCCTCGTCGGCGTCAGGCCCGAGGACGTGCGCGTCCACACGGGCGAAGCCGCACGCAGGCCCGGCGCGTTTCCCGCCAAGCTGCGCAACGCCATCTATCTCGGCAACCTCGCCCATCTGGTGCTCGCTATCGGCGAGGACGGGCAGGAGATCGTCGCCGAGGTGCCGGGGCACGCGTACCGGGCCATCGCCGACGCGCCCGAGATCGCGATCGAGCTGCCGCCCGAAGCGGTGAAGGTCCTGGAATGACGGCGCTGGTCGACACCGCGCCCGGCCCGCAGGCTAGCCCGTCTCCCGCCGGCAACCGCCGCAGGGGCCGGCTCGGGCCCGTGCTGCCGGCGCTCGTCGTCGGCGCCCCGCT
>CAZVTK010000028.1:0-38188 GCA_964629765.1 uncultured Mesorhizobium sp. | reverse complement strand
GGTGGCGCTGGGCGACGCCGACGCGATGGTGACCGGCGTCACCCGCAACTACTCGACCGCGCTGGAGGATGTGCGCCGCGTCATCGACGACCGGCCGGGCCATCGCGTCATCGGGGTGTCGATCGTGCTGGCGCGCGGCCGCACCGTGATCGTCGCCGACACGGCCGTGCACGACATGCCGAGCTCCGAGCAGATCGCCGACATTGCCGAGGAGGCCGCCGGCTTCGCCCGCCGCATGGGCTACGAGCCGCGCGTGGCGCTGCTCGCCTACTCGACCTTCGGCACGCCGCAGGGCGAACGTTCGGAAAAGGTCGCCGAGGCGGTGCGCCTGCTCGACCGGCGGCGCGTCGATTTCGAGTATGACGGCGAGATGGCCGCCGACGTGGCGCTGAACCCCAAGCTGATGAAGCAGTACCCGTTCTGCCGCCTGTCGGGGCCGGCCAACGTGCTGGTCATGCCGGCGTTCCACTCGGCGTCGATCTCGACCAAGATGTTGCAGGAACTGGGCGGCTCCACGGTCATCGGCCCGCTGCTGGTCGGCCTCAACAAGCCGGCCCAGATCGTGCCGCTCAACGCCAAGGACAGCGACATCGTCAACATGGCGGCGATCGCGGCCTACAGCGCCGGGGCATGAGAGGTGCGTGAGCTTGCCGGAAGCTGGCAGCTCTGGGCGGTGCTCTCGGCTGTCTTCGCCGCGTTGACGGCGATCCTCGCCAAGGTCGGCGTCGCGGACATCAACTCCGACCTGGCAACGCTGATCCGCACCTGCGTGATCCTTGCGGTGGCGCTGCTCATCGTATCCGCGACCGCGCAATGGCAGCCGTTCTCCGCCATATCCGGCCGGACCTGGCTGTTCCTCGTGCTGTCGGGCATCGCCACCGGCCTGTCGTGGCTCGCCTATTTCCGCGCCCTGAAGCTGGGCAACGCCGCGCAGGTGGCTCCGATCGACAAGCTGTCGGTCGTGCTGGTCGCGGTGTTCGCGGCGGTGTTCCTCAAGGAGCGGCTGTCGACGCTCAACTGGCTGGGCGTGGCCATGATCGGGGCGGGAGCGGTGCTCGTCGCCATCAAGGCGTAGCAGCGCCGGCATGGTGTTCCAGTCCATGCGCTCCGTCCGCAGATGAGCGTGGAAGGAAACCTCTCCTTCGGCCTGAAGAACGCCCGCATGCCGAAGGGCGAGATCGAAAAGCGCGTCAGGCGCGCCGCCGGGATCCTCCAGATCGAGCCGCCGCTGAAGCGCAAGCCAATGGCGCTTTCGGGCGGCCAGCGCCAGCGCGTTACCATCGGCTTCGATCCGATGCGCGCCTCGCTGTTCGACGCGGCGACGGATGCGAGGATGTGACACATGCCTGCACGCTGAACGATCAAGCACGAAATGCCTGAAAGGCGCCCTCCATGACCGACTTCTCGTACCAGCTCTATTCCTCCCGCAATTTCCCGCCGCTCGAAGCGACGCTGGCGATGCTGGCCGCGGCCGGCTATCGCGAGGTGGAGGGTTTCGGCGGCGTCTATGCCGACCCCAGAACCCTGCGCGCGCGGCTCGACGCCGCCGGGCTGAAGATGACCTCCGGCCATTTCTCCCTCGACATGCTGGAGAAGGAGGGCGCGAGGGTTCTCGACATAGCCGGCACGCTCGGCATGAAAGCGCTCTACTGCCCTCATCTGGCGCAGGAGCTCCGCCCGTCCGACGCGGCGGGCTGGACGGCGTTCGGCGAGCGGCTCGAACGGGCCGGCGAGAATGTGGTGAAAGCCGGCTATCTGTTCGGCTGGCACAACCATGATTTCGAGTTCAAGGCGTTGCCAGGGGGCGAGGTGCCGCAGCAGCTCATCTTCGACGGCGGCCCGTCGCTGAAATGGGAAGCCGACATCGCCTGGGTGATACGCGGCGGCGCCGACCCGATCGAATGGATCGACAGGCTTGCGGACCGCATCGCCGCCGTCCACGTCAAGGACATCGCCCCGGCCGGCGAGAACACCGACGAGGACGGCTGGGCCGATGTCGGCCACGGCACCGTCGACTGGAAGGCCATATGGAAGGCGCTGAAGAAGACGCTGGCCACGACCTTCGTGATGGAGCACGACAACCCGTCCGACCACCGGCGTTTCGCCAGCCGCTCGATCGCCGCGGCGCGCAATTTCTAGGGGGCATCCCATGGCAAGGAAACTCGGAGTCGGCGTCGTCGGCACCGGCAACATCTCGACCGCCTATTTCAGGCTGTCGAAGCTCTTCAGGGGTTTCGAGATCGTCACCTGCGCCGACATCGACATGAAGGCCGCGCAGGCGCAGGCGCAGGCTTTCGGCCTGCGCGCCGAAAGCGTCGAAAGCCTGCTCGGCGCAAAGGACGTCGACATCGTCGTCAACCTGACCGTCCCCGCCGCACACTACGCCGTCGCCCGCGCGGCGCTCGACGCCGGCAAGCACCTCTATTCGGAAAAGCCCTTCGTGCTTTCGGTGAAGGAAGGGCTGGATCTCGCCGGACGCGCCCGGAAGAAGGGCCTGCGCATCGGCTCGGCGCCCGACACCTTCCTCGGCGGCGCCCACCAGCTCGCCCGCTCCATCGTCGATTCCGGCGCGGTCGGCCGCATCACAAGCGGCACCGCCTTCGTGATGAGCCACGGCATGGAGCACTGGCACCCGAACCCGGATTTCTTCTTCCTGCCGGGCGCCGGGCCGGTCCTCGACGTCGGCCCCTATTACGTCACCAACCTGATCCAGCTCCTCGGGCCGGTGAGGCGGGTGGCGTCCTTCGCGTCGATCCCGTCGCCCGAACGCACCATCACGTCGAAGCCGCGCTTCGGCCAGAAGATCCCGGTGAGGACGCCGACCACGATCCACGGCATCCTCGAATTCGCCGGCGGCGCCGTGGTGACGATGAACGGCTCATGGGACGTGTGGAAGCACGGCCATTCGCCGATGGAGCTCTACGGCGAGGAAGGCACGCTGTTCCTGCCCGACCCGAATTTTTTCGACGGCATAGTGAGGCAGACGAAGCGCGGCGAGCCGATGCGGAAGGACCCGGCGTGGAAGCACCCGCTCGGCGTGCCGAACCAGCCGCACGGCGAGGGCATGATGGCCAACTACCGCACCGTCGGCCTCGCCGACATGGCGCTCGCCATAGCCGAGGGGCGGCCGCACCGCTGCTCGATGGAGATGGCGCTGCATGCGGTCGAGGTGATGACCGGCCTCATCAAAGCCGGAGAGGCGGGCAAGGTGCTGGCCATGCAGACGAGCTGCGAGCGCCCTGCCGCGCTCGGCGTCGCCGAGGCGAAGGCCATGCTGGCGAAGCAGAAAGCGGCGTGAACGCCCTTGCCCTCCCCCTTGCGGGGGTCCGAAGGACGGGCGAGACAAGTGGCTCGCCCCAGGGCGAGTCGATCCTCACAGAGGATCGGGGCGGGGGCCGGGAAGAGATTCGCACCCTCGCCCCACCCACTTCGTTCGCGACCCTCCCCGCAAGGGGGGAGGGTAATCAGGAGCAGATGATGACCTACGTTCCCGCCGCCGACCGCTACTCGAAGATGCTCTATCGCCGCTGCGGCCGCTCGGGCCTGAAGCTGCCCGCGATTTCGCTCGGCCTGTGGCACAATTTCGGCGGCGACACGCCGCACGAGACCAAGCGCGCCATCGCGCGCAAGGCGTTCGATCTCGGCATCACCCATTTCGATCTCGCCAACAATTACGGCCCGCCGCCCGGCTCGGCCGAAACGGCGTTCGGCGAGATCCTGCGCACCGATTTCGCCGGCTGGCGCGACGAGCTGGTGATCTCGACCAAGGCCGGCTACGGCATGTGGCCCGGCCCCTACGGCGAGTGGGGCAGCCGCAAATACCTGCTCTCCTCGCTCGACCAGAGCCTGAAGCGCCTGGGGCTCGACTATGTCGACATCTTCTATTCGCACCGCTTCGACCCCGACACGCCGCTCGAGGAGACGATGGGCGCGCTCGACCAGGCGGTGCGCTCGGGCAAGGCGCTCTATGCCGGCATCTCGTCCTACAATTCGCAGCGCACCCGCGAGGCGGCCGCCATCCTGCGCCAGCTCGGCACGCCCTGCCTGATCCACCAGCCTTCCTATTCGATGATCAACCGCTGGATCGAGGAGGACGGCCTGCTCGACACGCTGGACGGCGAGGGCATCGGCTCCATCGTCTTCTCGCCGCTGGCGCAGGGCATGCTGACCGACAAATACCTGAAGGGCATCCCGGAAGGCAGCCGCGCCAGCCAGGGCAAGTCGCTGCGGCAGTCCTTCATCAACGACCAGACGCTGGCCAACATCCGCGCGCTCAACGACATCGCCGCCCGCCGCGGCCAGACGCTGGCGCAGATGGCGCTGGCCTGGGTGCTGCGCGCCCAGGACTCAGGGGGCCGCGTGACCACGGCCCTCATCGGCGCCTCGCGGCCAAGTCAGGTCGAGGATTGCGTCGGCGCGCTGAAGAACCTCGACTTCTCGGCCGGCGAGCTGGCCGAGATCGACCGCTATGCGCAGGAGAGCGGCGTCAACCTGTGGGCCGCCTCGGCGGAGCGGAAAGGGCCGGCGCGGTGAGGTCTTCGCACTCGACCACCCCCCCTCTGGCCTGCCGGCCATCTCCCCCTCAAGGGGGGGAGATTGGATTTCATTTCTGCTTTCGCCAGCCTTCGGCGATTGGCGAAATCGAAACTGTAAGCCGATCTCCCCCCTTGAGGGGGAGATGGCCGGCAGGCCAGAGGGGGGTGCGGCAGAGCACGAACTTCTCCGCGGACGCCGCCGGTGATCCGCAACCCGATCCTGCCCGGCTTCAATCCCGATCCGTCGATCTGCCGGGTGGGTGGCGACTATTACATCGCGACCTCGACCTTCGAGTGGTATCCGGGGGTACAGATCCACCATTCCACCGATCTGGCGAACTGGAGGCTGGTGAAGCGCCCGCTGGACCGCGCCGCCCAGCTCGACATGCGCGGCAATCCCGATTCCGGCGGCATATGGGCGCCGTGCCTGTCTTTCGCCGACGGCCTGTTCTGGCTGGTCTACACCGACGTGAAGCGCATCGACGGCAACTTCAAGGATGCGCACAACTACATCGTCACCGCGCCGTCGATCGAGGGGCCGTGGTCCGACCCTTCCTACGTCAATTCGTCGGGCTTCGATCCCTCGCTGTTCCATGACGAGGACGGCAGGAAGTGGTTCGTCAACATGGTCTGGAACCATGTGTCGACCGGGGTCGGCGGCCAGCCCAGGCACCCGTCCTTCGCCGGCATCCTGCTTCAGGAGTGGGATCCGAAGGCCAAAAAACTCGTCGGCCCGGTGACGAACATTTTCGCCGGCAGCCCGCACGGGCTGGTCGAGGGTCCGCATCTGTTCAGGAAGGACGGTTTCTACTACCTCACCACGGCCGAGGGCGGCACCGGCTACGGCCACGCGGCGACCTACGCCCGGTCGAGGACCATGGACGGGCCGTACGAGCTCCATCCCAACACCTTCCTCATCACGTCGAAGGATGCGCCCGACGCGCCTCTCCAGCGCGCCGGCCACGGCCAGATGGTCGAGACGCCCGAGGGCGAATGGTATCACACGCATCTGACCGGACGGCCGCTCAAGGGCGGCGGCAACCGGCCGAAACGCTCGCCGCTGGGCCGCGAGACGGCGATCCAGAAGGTCGTCTGGGGCGCCGACGGCTGGCCGCGCCTCGCCCATGGCGGGCTTGTGCCGCCGGTGGAGGTGCCCGCCCCCGGTGATGCGGGAGGGAGCGGTGCGCATCCCGGGCCGAAGCCCGAGGCGATCCGCTATGAATTCTCCACCGCCGAACTGCCGCTCGACTTCCAGTGGCTGCGCACGCCCGTTCCGGCGCGCCTGTTCTCGTTGACGGAGGAGCCGGGCCGGCTGCGCCTTTACGGCCGCGAGTCGATCGGAAGCTGGTACGAGCAGGCGCTGGTCGCCCGCCGGCAGGAGCATTTTTCCTTCCGCGCCGAGACCGAGCTCGCCTTCGCGCCGCAGACGTACCAGCAGGCCGCGGGGCTGGCCCACTACTACAACCGCCACAAATTCCACTTCGCCTGCGTCACCGCCCATCCCGGCATGGGCCGCGTGCTGCGGGCGATCTCCTGCCTCGGCGACCGGCCGGACGGGCGGCTCGCCTTCGCCGAAGGCACTCCGGTCGAAATTCCCGATGAGGGCCCCGGCGGAGGTAAGGTGGCGCTCGCCGCCGACGTCGACGGCTGGAACCTGCAATTCTGGTGGCGCCAGCGCGGCACATGGCAGACGCTCGGGCCGGTGCTGGACGCAAGCGTCGTCTCCGACGAGGCGGGCCGCGGCGAGCACGGCTCCTTCACCGGCGCCTTCGTCGGCATGGCGGCGTTCGATACGAGCGGCGGCGGCCTGCCGGCGGATTTCTCCTGGTTCAAATATCGCGGCCGCGACGGTTGACGCCGCGCAAATGGCTCCGCGCCATATCCCTGCGGAACCGGCCCGCCTCTATTGCATTGCAACAAAACGTTGATAGTTTTGTCATATGAACAAGAGCGGCGGAATTCCCGCACCTGCGGGGGCGACCGCGTGACGGGATAGCCATGTTCTACCAGCTCTACGAACTCAATCATGCTGCGTTGCAGCCGTCCCGGGCCATCGCCGATGCGGTGCGCCTCCTCTACACCCACCCGCTCAACCCGCTGGCGCAGACCACCGTCGGGCGCTCCATAGCCGGGGCGGCCGAGCTGTTCGAGCGCACCACGCGGCGCTACGGAAAGCCCGCCTTCGGGCTCAACGACGCGATGGTCGACTTCGTCAGGGTGCCGGTGACGGAGGAGGTGGTCTGGTCGCGGCCGTTCGGCGATCTCCTGCATTTCCGCCGGGAGCTGCCGCAGGGGCGCCGCCCCGACCCGAAGATGCTGATCGTGGCGCCGATGTCCGGCCACTACGCCACTCTGCTGCGCGGCACGGTCGAGGCGTTCCTGCCGAAATACGAGGTCTACATCACCGACTGGGCCGATGCGCGCACCGTGCCGCTGGTGGCCGGCCGTTTCGACCTCGACGACTATGTCGACTACCTGATCGCCATGCTGGCGGCGCTCGGCCCCGACACGCATGTGCTGGGCGTCTGCCAGCCGGCGGTGCCGGTCTTCACGGCGGCATCGCTGATGGAAGCGCGCGGCGATCCCAACGCGCCTGCCTCCATGACGCTGATGGGCGGGCCGATCGACACGCGCCGCAACCCGACGGCGGTCAACCTGCTGGCGCAGAAGAAGGGCATCGGCTGGTTTCGCGACAACGTCATCATGAACGTGCCCTGGCCGCAGGCCGGCTGCGGCCGCGACGTCTATCCGGGCTTCCTCCAGCTCTCGGGCTTCATGTCGATGAACCTCGACCGCCACATCAGCGCGCACAAGGACTTCTTCCTGCATCTTGTGCGCAATGACGGCGATTCGGCCGAGAAGCACCGCGAATTCTACGACGAGTATCTGGCGGTGATGGATCTGACCGCCGAATTCTACCTCCAGACCGTGGAAACCGTCTTCGTCAGCCACGACCTGCCGCGCGGGCGCATGAAGTTCCGCGGCGAGCTCGTCGACCCCTCGGCCATCCGAGGCACGGCGCTGCTCACCGTCGAGGGCGAGAACGACGACATTTCCGGCCTCGGCCAGACGCAGGCCGCGCACGACCTGACGCCCAATATTCCCGGCGCCCGCAAGGCCCACTACATGCAGCCGAAGGTCGGCCATTACGGCGTGTTCAACGGCTCGCGCTTTCGCGCCGAGGTCGTGCCGCGAATCAACGACTTCATCCGCTCGAACCCGAAGAACGCCCGCAACGTGCGCCCGAAGGTCGTGTCGAACCGGAAGGGCTGACCGGCGCGCGGGCCGCTGAAACCGTCGCGTTCGTGCCACAGCCGCTGCCGCGCGGTAACCATGGCGCCCGCCTTGCCGAACGTATGAATTGACTTTCCGCCGCGTCGCCCCTTAACGTTTTCTTAACGGGCGAAACACGGGGCGGGGATTCCGGCTTCATGGCGACACGGCTGAACTCGGCATGCACGCTGCTGCTTGCAGCCGCCTCGGCCGTTCTTTTCTTCGCCGCCGCGCCGGCCGAGGCGAATTCGGGCATGGCCGTCGGCCGCCAGACCTCGCAGCCCATCGGCCACTACGAATTCTGCAAGGCCAATCCCGACGAATGCGCGATCCGCCCGCGCGACCGCGGGCCGGTGGCGCTGACGGATGTCGTCTGGCAGGCGATCGACGAGGTGAACCGCGCGGTCAACCACGCGGTCAAGCCGATGAGCGATAGGGACATCTACGGCCTAGAGGAGGTCTGGACCTACCCCGACGCCGGCGTCGGCGACTGCGAGGACTATGCGCTGGAGAAGCGCCGCCGCCTCGCCGGCCTCGGCATATCGCTGTCGAACCTGTTGATCACTGTGGTGCGCAAGCAGGACGGCGAGGGCCACGCGGTGCTGACCGTGCGCACCAGCCGCGGCGACTACATCCTCGACAACCTGTCCGACAAGGTGAAGCCCTGGCACCATACGGGCTACAAGTTCCTCAAGCGGCAGGCGAGCAACCATACCGGCCGCTGGGTGAACCTGCTCGAAGACCAGAACATGCTGGTCGGCGCGGTCGAGTAGGCGTCTCGCGCGCCTTCCTACCCCTTCATCGCCGCATCCACCTCCGCTGCCAGCGGGATCGAAGGCTGCGCGTCGGCCTTGAGGCAGGCCAGCGAGCCGGCGATGCCGGCCCGGCGGATGGCGGCTTCGAGCGTCATGCCGGCATTGAGCCCGTGGGCGAGATAGCCGCAGAACGTGTCGCCGGCGCCCACCGTGTCGACCGGCTCGATCGGCATAGCCGGCACCGACAGGAAAGCCTCCGGCGTCGCCGCCGCCACGCCGTCGCCGCCGAGCGTGACGACGACGATGCGCCCCGTCCGCGCCGCATAGGCGCGCATGCGCGCCGGCCGGTCGGCGCCGGGCAGCGCCAGTTCGCCCGCCAGCAGGTCGAACTCGGTCTCGTTGGCCACGGCGATGTCGGCCTGCGGCGCCAGCCGCGCGATGTCGGCGCTGAAGGGCGCGAGGTTGAGCAGCGACAGCGCGCCGGCCTCGCGGGCGCATTGCAGCGCCGCCGCCGCTGCGTCGTGCGGCGTCTCGTTCTGGAGCAGCACGCAGTCGTTTTGACCCAGTTCTGCGCCGCGCGCGTCGGCGGCGCAAACGGCGGCGTTCGCGCCCGGCACCACCGCGATCATGTTCTCGCCGTCGCCGCCGACGAGGATCAGCGCCGTGCCGGTGGGCGCGTCGACCGCGCGGACGGCCGAGAGGTCGACCCCGCCTTCGGTCAAGAGCGCGGTCGCCTGCGCGGCGAAGGCATCCTTGCCGACCGCGCCGACCATGCGCACCCGCGCCCCCGCCCGCCGCGCGGCCAGCGCCTGGTTGGCGCCCTAGCCGCCCGGCGCGGTGGAAAAGCCGCTGCCCGAAACGGTCTCGCCCGGTCCCGGCAGGCGGTCCACGCGCGCGATGAGGTCGAGATTGATGGAGCCGACGACGACGATCATATGTTCACCCCCTGGTCGTGCGCACCATAGCGGCAACGCGACCGGAAGGAAGCTATTCGCAGCGCACCAGCACGGTGGCTTCGTAGTCCCCGGCGGGAAACACGCCCGAAGCGCGGCTGGCGACGAGGTCGACCGTCAGGGCGAAGGATCCGTTGGCGCGGCGCGTCGGGGTCGCGCCGGGGATCTCGGCGCCGCCGTTGATCCGGTAGGTCGACAGGAAGCTGACGCCGGTTCCGCCGTCGTTCGGCGTCACGTCGAAATATGCGGGCGGCGGCGCCGACACCGAATAGCAGTCGATCAGGCCGAACAGGATGCACACGGCGGAGTTCATGGTCACGGTGAGGCTGGCCGCGCTGCCCCCGCCCGCCTTGGAGCTGAGCGTCGTGATCGCCGGGTTGGGCGCCATGGCGCCCGGCGCGTTGACGACGATGGTGCAGGTTCCGATGATCGCCGCCTGCGCGCCGGACGCGCAGCAGCATAGGCCGGCTGCGAGCGCCGGGCGCAAGGCGCGTGCGATCCTACTTGCCGCCATCCCATCCCTCCCGCGCCCAGCCCGGATTGTTGCCGTCCGGCAGGTCGGAGCCGCGCGCCAGGCCCATCTTCAGCAGCCTGATCTCCATTTGCAGCCGCTCGACCTCCAGCGCGTAGAGCTTCGAGCAGTCGAGGCGCGGCGGCTTGCGTCCCAGCGGCACGACGACGCGCCCGTAGGTCGCGACGCCGCCGGGCGTGGCCCCGTTGCCGCCGACCACGCCGATGTCGAGATAGGCGCCCGAGCCGGAGACGGCCGAGCGGCAGGTGGTGCCGTCCGCGGCGCGCACCTCGTCCTGCGCCTGCGGCAGCGACACGCCGGGCAGGGAAAAGCCCGTGGTGTTCTGGTTGAGCGCGTAGATGTCGCCCGCCGCGGCCGTGGCCGGAGCGAGGGCCGCAGGGAGGGTCAGTGCGGCGATCAGAGCCGCCGCGCGAGGAATTTGCCGCATATCTGCGCCCTTATCTGCGTGTTCCGGCCCGGGAATGGGATGCTCTCGGTGCAGATGCGCACCTTGCGCTCGCTCTGCCCGTCGAAGGGCACGACCACCAGCACCGGCCGGCTCGCCTCGGCGCCCAGCATCATCTGCGCTGGGCTGATCCGCGCGGCCACGGGCCGGAACGACTGGTCGTAGACCTTGACCTCGACCTTGATGCGGTGGCCGTAGGGATTGCCCGGAAACACCCGCACGGCGAACGCCTCGTCGAAGCTGACGACCTCGCCGCGCATGGGCGTCATCGACTGGGCCTGCGGCGACGCCGGGACGAGCGCCGGCGGCAAGGCGAGGAGAAGGAGAGCGATCATTCGCATCGCACGGTCACCGTCGCCGTATAGTTGCCGGTCGTGAAAGTGTTGCTGCCGCCCTTGGTGCCGGACAGGTGCACCGTCACCGTGGACGAGCCGGGCCCGTTCAGCGCCGACGGAAGGCTGGTCGAGGCGACATTGTGCGAGCCGCTGACGGAATAGGACGGCGTCCAGGTGGTGGCGGTGACGTCGGCGGGTGGCGGCGTCACCGCCGTCACCGGGTCGACGCTGACATTCACGCCGCCCGTGGTGGACAGCGAGACCGAGCCCGCCTGCCCGCCCGCCTCCGTCGAGGACAGGGTCTTCAGGTCCGCGCTCGGCGTCATCGTGCCGTTGCCGCCCACCGTGAGCGTGCAGACCGGCGTCACCGTCGCGTTGAACTGCACGCCCTGCGTGGCGGCAAGGCCCTGCGCCGGCAGGGCGGCGATGACGGGCAGGACGAGGAGGCTGGCGCCGCGCATGGATTGATGCATCTTTTAATTGCATTAGAATTCGATAACTCAACTTAAATAATCATGGTTAATGGCGGGTTAAGCGGGGATGCGCCGCTGACGCGATCGTGAAGGGTTTCAGCGCGCCCGACACGGGCGCGTTAACCGGATGGTGAGGCGCTGGCGCCACAACCGGAGAATGACGACGACGAGCGCCAGCGCAGGGGCCAGCGCGGGGAACGCCTCCCGCATAGCCTGGGTCGACACGGCCAAGGGCATCTGCATCATCATGGTGGTGATGGTGCATGCCGCGCTGGGCGTCGAGGAGGCGGCGGGCGAGACCGGCTGGCTCGGCCTTGCGGTCACCTTCGCGCGGCCGTTCCGCATGCCGGACTTCTTCCTGATCTCCGGCCTGTTCCTCGCGGCGGTGATCGACCGTCCGTGGCGTCGCTACCTCGACACCAAGGTCGTGCATTTCGCCTATTTCTACGTGCTGTGGCTCGCCATCCAGTTCGCCTTCAAGGCGCCCGGCATGGCGATGGAGGAGGGCGTGCTGGCGCCGGCCGAGAATTTCCTCCTCGCCTTCGTCCAGCCCTTCGGCACCCTCTGGTTCGTCTACCTGCTGCCCGTCTTCTTCGTGACCGCCCGCGTGCTGAAGCGCCTGCCGGTTTGGATGGTGCTCGGCTGGGCGGCGGTGCTGGAGATCCTGCCGGTCCATACCGGGTCGATCATCGTCGACGAATTCTGCGCGCGCTTCGTCTGGTTCTATGCCGGCTACGCGCTGGCGCCGCACATCTTCCGCTTCGCCGGCTGGGCGCGCGCCAATCCCGGCAAGGTGTTTGCCGGCATCGCGGTCTGGGCGCCGGTCAACGGGTGGCTCACCTTCACCACCTGCCCGGGCCACATCGCGCCATGGCTCCAGCCGGATATCGGCACCTCGGGCGCCATAGGCGGGCTGGCCGAGCTTCCCTTCGTCTCGCTGGCGCTCGCGATCCCGGGCATCGCCGTCGTCATCGCGGTTGCGGCGCTGGTCGCAGGCGCCTCGTGGAGCCGCTGGCTGACCTGGCTCGGCAGCCGCTCCATCGTGGTCTACCTCGCCTTCTTTCTGCCGATGGCGGCGACCCGCACCGTGCTGCTGAAGGCCGGCGTCATCGACGATGTCGGCACGGTCTCCTTCGTCACATGGGTCGCGGCGGTCGTCGGGCCGGTCGTTCTCTACGGCCTCGTCCAATGGAGCGGCCGGGGCAAATGGCTGTTCGAGCGCCCCGCATGGGCGCGGATCGACCGGCCCGCGCGATCGCAGGGCTTGCAGCCGGCCGGATAGGCCCCTCAGCTATGGGCGAAGATGTCCTCCTCGTCCCAGCCCAGGAGGTCGAGCCTCGCCCGCGTCGGCAGGAAGCGGAAGCAGGCGTCGGCGATCTCGCGGCGCCCGTCGCGGTCGAGCCGCTCCTCCAGCTTCGCCTTCAGCGCGTGAAGATGGAGCACGTCCGAGGCCGCATAGTCGAGCTGCGCCTCGGAAAGCTCCGCCGCCGCCCAGTCCGACGATTGCTGGACCTTCGACAGGCTGATGCCCAGAAGCTCGCTGGTGATGTCCTTCAGCCCGTGGCGGTCGGTATAGGTGCGCACGAGCCGCGACGCGATCTTGGTGCAGAAGACCGGGCCGGTCATAACGCCGAGATACTGGTAGAGCACGGCGAGGTCGAAGCGGCCGAAATGGAAGATCTTCGTCACCGCCGGGTCCGAGAGCAGCGCGACGAGGTTGGGCGCTTGCCTCTGCCCCGCCGCGATCTGGATCACGTCGGCGCTGCCGTCGCCGGGCGAGATCTGCACGACGCACAGCCGGTCGCGATGCGGCTTCAGCCCCAGCGTCTCGGTGTCGATGGCGATGGAGTCGACCGCGTAATGCGACAGGTCGGGCAGGTCGCCCTTGTGGAAGCGAATGGTCATTTGAGTCTCCGGGCCGGTCAGCCCTTGGCGATCGCGTCGAGGATGCGCGCCCAGGAGCGCTGGCCCTTGCGGAACGAGTTCAGGTCGTATTTCTCGTTGGGCGAGTGGATGCGGTCGTCGTCCAGCCCGAAGCCGGTGAGCAGCGTATCCATGCCGAGCTGGCGCTTGAAGTCGCCGACGATGGGTATCGAGCCGCCGGTCGCCACCATCAGCGCCTTCTTCGGCCATTCGTCGGAGAGCGCGGCCTGCGCCTTGATGAGGATCGGCGCATCGTAGGAGAGCTGGAGCGCCGGCGAGCCGCCATGCTTCTCGAATTCGGCGCGGCAGTCGGCCGGCAGCCGGTCGGTGACGAATTTGCGGAAGGCCGCGCGGATCGCCTCGGGGTTCTGGTTGTGCACCAGCCGGAACGACAGTTTCGCCGAGGCTTTCGCCGCGATCACGGTCTTGAACCCGTCGCCCTCGTAGCCGCCGGAAATGCCGTTGAACTCGGCGGTCGGCCGCGCCCACACCATTTCGAGCACGGACCTGCCCTTCTCGCCGGCCGGCACGGAAAGACCGATCTGCCCGAGGAACTGCCCGGCGCCCATGCCGAGGCCGTCCCACGACGCCTTGATCTGCGACGGCGTCTCCTCGACGCCGTCATAGAAGCCGGGAATGGTGATCCGGCCGGTCTCGTCGTGGATGTCGGCGAGGATCTTCGCCAGAACGCGGATCGGGTTGGCCGCCGCGCCGCCGAATATGCCCGAATGCAGGTCGCGGTCGGCGGCGTGGATCGTCACCTCCTCGCCGACCAGCCCGCGCAGGCCGACCGTAATCGCCGGCGTCTCGCGATCCCACATGCCGGTGTCGCACACCATGGCGAAATCGGCCTTCAGCTCGTCCTTGTTGGCCTCGAGGAAGGGTTTCAGCGATTTCGAGCCCGACTCCTCTTCGCCCTCGAACAGGATGGTGACCTTGCAGGGCAGGGCGCCGTGCACCGCCTTGTAGGCCCGGCACGCCTCGACGAAGGTCATCAACTGGCCCTTGTCGTCGGACGAGCCGCGCCCGGTGATGACCTTGACGCCGTCGACCTCGCCGATCCCCGGCTCGAACGGGTCCGAGTTCCACAGATCGAGCGGGTCGACCGGCTGCACGTCGTAATGGCCGTAGAACAGCACATGCGGGCTGTCGGCTTTCGGGCCGGGATGGTGGCCGACGACCATCGGATGGCCGATCGTGTCGCGCACGCTGGCGTCGAAGCCGATGGATTTGAGGTCGGCGGCGAGCCATTCGGCGGTTCTGCGCACCTCGGCGTTGAAGGCCGGATCGGTGGAGATCGACTTCAGCCGCAGCAGCCCGAACAGGCGCTCGATGGAGGCGTCGAAACTCGTGTCGAGATGGTCGAGGACGGGGGCGAGGGCGGCCATGCGCGGAAACCTTTCGATTCTTCGCTGGCGACCGTAGTGGGTGCGAAAGAGATCGAAAAGGCTTGGATGCTGGGCCAACGCCACAAAAAAGTGCCGCCGTGGCGGAGGGGGAGCCACGGCGGCGCTACTCAAAACACGGCAGCAGCCCGGAGAGGGGGATGAGGCTGCCACCTATGAGGTCCGGGGTAGGCGGGGGACGGGCCTTGAACCGGACTTCGGCGTCAAAATGCCGATGACCTCCATTTGGTCCCGGATTCTGGCGAATCAAGGGCACGAAGATTACAAGTATGTAACATGGCCGTGAGCGCTGCCGGCGCGAGTCAGGAGCAGTTTCGCCTGCCGCCGTCTCCGATGGACAGGCGCGGCACCCCGCGCTAGGCGTTTGCCATGGCAAACGGCAAGCACCTCTTCCTCGTCGACGGCTCCGGCTACATCTTCCGCGCCTACCACGCGCTGCCGCCGCTGACGCGCAAGTCGGACGGGCTGCCGGTCGGCGCGGTGTCCGGCTTCTGCAACATGCTGTGGAAGCTGATGCTCGACGCGCGCAACACGGATGTCGGCGTTGTGCCGACCCATTTCGCCGTCATCTTCGACTATTCGTCGAAGACGTTCCGCAACGAGCTCTATGGCGAGTACAAGGCCAACCGCACGGCGCCGCCCGAGGACCTCATCCCGCAATTCGGGCTGATCCGGCAGGCGACCAAGGCGTTCGACCTGCCCTGTATCGAGAAGGAAGGGTTCGAGGCCGACGACCTCATCGCCACCTATGCGCGGCTGATGTGCGAGGCCGGCGGCGATACCACCATCGTATCGTCGGACAAGGATCTGATGCAGCTCGTCGGCCCCACCGTGTCGATGTACGACCCGGTGAAGGACAAGACCCTCGGCATCCCCGACGTGATCGAGAAATGGGGCGTGCCGCCGGAGAAGATGATCGACTTGCAGGCGCTGACGGGCGACTCGGTCGACAACGTGCCCGGCGTGCCCGGCATCGGCCCGAAGACGGCGGCGCAGCTGCTGGAGGAGTATGGCGACCTCGAAACGCTGCTCGCCCGCGCCGGCGAGATCAAGCAGCAGAAGCGGCGCGAGAACCTGATCGAGCATGCCGAGAAGGCGCGCATCTCCAAGGTGCTGGTGACGCTGAAGAACGACGTGCCCGGTGTCGACCCGCTCGACGATTTCCTGCTCCAGCCGCCCAACGGGCCGAAGCTGATCGGCTTCCTCAAGGCGATGGAGTTCACCACCCTGACCCGGCGCGTCGCCGAGGCGACGGGCGCGGACGCGTCGGCCATCGAGCCCGCCGCCGTCGCGGTCGAATGGGCGGACGCCCACGGTCCCGACCTCGACGTGGCGCCCGTCCTGCCCGCCAACGGCGGCGACGTCGTGGAGGGCGACGTCGCGCCGCGGCGCCCCGACTCCAGGCTCGACTCGACGCCCGCCGCTGCTGGCGCGCCGGGCGGCATCGAGGCAGCCGCGAAGCGAGCCGCCGAGGCCGCGGCCGCCGACAAGGTCGACCGCAGCCTCTACGTCACCATCCGCGATTTGCCGACGCTGGAAGCGTGGATCGCCGAGGCGAAGGAGGAGGGCCGCGTCTCCTTCGACACGGAGACCACCTCGCTCGACCCCATGCAGGCCGAGCTGTGCGGCTTCAGCCTCGCCATCCGGCCGGGCCGGGCCGCCTACGTGCCGCTCGCCCACAAGGCCGGTGCCGGCGACCTGCTCGGCGGCGGGCTGGTGGAAGGCCAGATCCCGGTGCGCGAGGCGCTCGCCGTCCTGAAGGGCCTGCTCGAGGACGAGAGCACGCTCAAGATCGTCCACAATCTGAAATACGACATGCTGCTGATGATGCAGCACGGCATAAACATCCGGCCCTATGACGACACGCTGCTGATGTCCTATGTCTGCGACGCGGCGAACTCGCTGGCCACGCACGGCATGGACGCGCTGTCGGAGCGCTGGCTCGGCCATGTTCCGATCCCGTTCAAGGAGGTGTGCGGCAGCGGCAAGACGTTCCGCACCTTCGATTTCGCCGAGATCGACAAGGCGACGGCCTACGCCGCCGAGGACGCCGACGTGACGCTGCGGCTCTGGCATGTGTTCAGGCCGCGCATGGTCGAAAAAAGCGTCGTCTCGGTCTACGAGCGGCTGGAGCGGCCACTCGTGCCCGTGCTCTGCCGCATGGAGCAGCGCGGCATCTCGGTCGACCGGCAGATCCTGTCGCGCCTGTCGGGCGAGCTGGCGCAGGGCGCCGCCGGGCTGGAGGAGGAGATCTACCAGCTTGCCGGCCAGCGCTTCACCATCGGCTCGCCCAAGCAGCTCGGCGACATATTGTTCGGCACGATGGGCCTGCCGGGCGGGTCGAAGACCAAGACGGGCCAGTGGTCGACCACCGCGCGGGAGCTGGAGGATCTTGCCGCCGAGGGCCATGCCCTGCCGCGCAGGATCGTCGACTGGCGCCAGCTCACCAAGCTGAAATCCACCTACACCGACGCGCTGCCGGGCTTCATCAACCCGGACACGAAGCGGGTGCACACGAGCTACGCGCTGGGCGCCACGACGACCGGGCGCCTGTCGTCGTCGGACCCCAACCTCCAGAACATCCCGGTCCGCACGGCCGAGGGCCGCAAGATACGCACCGCCTTCATCGCCGAGCCCGGCCACAGGCTGGTCAGCGCCGACTATTCGCAGATCGAGCTGCGCGTGCTCGCCCATGTCGCCGACATCCCGCAGTTGCGGCAGGCTTTCGCCGACGGCCTCGACATTCACGCGGCGACGGCGTCGGAGATGTTCAGCGTGCCGATCGAGGGCATGCCGGGCGAGATCAGGCGCCGCGCCAAGGCGATCAATTTCGGCATCATCTACGGCATCTCGGCCTTCGGACTGGCCAACCAGCTCTCGATCCCGCGCGAGGAAGCGGCCGAGTACATCAAGCGCTATTTCCAGCGCTTCCCCGGCATCCGCGACTACATGGACGAGACAAAGGCGTTCGCGCGCGAGAACGGCTATGTGGAGACCATCTTCGGCCGCCGCATCCACTATCCCGACATCAAGGCGTCCAACCCTTCGATCCGCGCCTTCAACGAGCGCGCGTCCATCAACGCCCGGCTCCAGGGCACGGCGGCCGACATCATCCGGCGCGCCATGATCCGCATCGAGCTGGCGCTGGACAGGGCCGGACTGACCGGCACGCGCATGCTGCTCCAGGTGCATGACGAGCTGATCTTCGAGGTGGTCGAGGGTGAGGTAGAGGCCGCGATTCCCGTGATCCGCGACGTGATGGAGGAGGCGCCGATGCCGGCGGTCGCCATGAAGGTGCCGCTCAAGGTCGACGCGCGTGCCGCCCACAACTGGGACGAGGCCCACTGAGCCGGGCGCCGCGGGTCCTCCGCAGGGGCCGGCATCCTCCTTTTCGCGGGTCCACCCCACGCCGAATTGAGCGCGCGGGCGCTCGCGCCGCGACACGGCAAGATTGCGGCACGGGGCTGCGTCCTGCTAGGGTCGGCGGGCTAATTGCTTGATACGCATGGATTTCCGTCGATCAAATTTGTGCCCTATTCGGGTAACATTTAGTTGATCATCAAAGACACGGGCTTGGGAGTGATACCAATGACGCTTGCCATGAACCGCCGCGCCTTCCTCACCGGAACAGCCGTGGTGGCCGCCTGCGCGGCGGTGCCGCGTGCCGCCTTCGCTCAGGAGGCCGTCGGCCGGACCAACCACGCCGTCATCGTGGCGGTGACGAAATACCACAACGTCAAGAACGCCGACCTTGCCGGCCCGAACAACGACGCCGTGCTCGCCCACGAGTTCCTGATGAACGGCTCGCTGCCCTTCTCGCCCGAGAACGTGCAGGTGCTGGCGGACGGCATCGACATCGCGCAGGTCACGCCCTCGCGGCAGAATATCCTCGACGCGCTGGACAAGGTGGCGAAGAAGGCCCGGCGCGGCGACTTCGTCTACCTCCAGCTCGGCGGCCACGGCATCCAGCAGCCGGCCGCCGACGTGAAGGAGGAGCCGGACGGCAAGGACGAAGCCTTCCTGCCCAACGACATCGAGAACTGGGTCGACCAGACCAAGGGCATCCCCAACGCGCTCGCCGACAACGACATCGGCAAGGCGCTGGACGCCATCCGCGCCACCGGCGCCTTCGTCTGGATCGTCATGGACTGCTGCCATTCCGGCACCGCGACCCGCGCGGCCGGGCTGGGCGACGACGACGTGGTGGAGCGCAAGCTCGACCCGCGCCTCCTCGGCATCCCGGACGAAGCCTTCGCCGCGGCGGAAGCGGCGGCGGCCGCGGCTGCCGGAGAAGGCGCCCGCGGCGTCGGCGGCGAGCCGAAGACGCGCGGCCTCGCCGTTGCGGCCAACACCGACCCCGCCGGCCTTCAGGCCGAGCCGACCGGCGCCGAGAGCATGGTGCCGGGCGGCATGGTCGCCTTCTTCGCCGCCCAGACGGTGGAGACGACGCCAGAGATGCTGCTGCCGCGCGGCGACGCCGAGGCCAAGCAGTACGGCCTGTTCACCCACACGATCTTCGAGCAGGTCGCGGCCAACCCGAACATGACCTACCGCCAGCTCGGCCAGTCGGTGATGCAGGCCTATTCGGCCGCCAACCGCACGCGCCCGACGCCGCTGTTCGAGGGCAAGCTCGACGTGCCGGTGTTCGGCACGCAGGCCAGCGAGGGCGTGCGCCAGTGGCCGCTGAAGATCGGCCCCAACAGCCTGACGCTGCCCGCCGGCAAGCTGCACGGGCTGACGCCCGGAACGCGGCTGGCGCTCGTCGCCTCGCCGGGCGCGGCGACGGAGGACGCGGTCGGCTATGTCGAGGTGCGCAGCGCCGAGACCTTGCGCTCGACCGTGGCGCCGGTGGCCCATGAGGGCCGCTCGGCGCCCACCGCCGCGACCATCCCGCCGCAGGCCTATGCGCGGCTGACAGAAATGACCTTCGACACCGAGCTCACCGTCTCGCTGCCGCCGGACAGCGCAAGCTTCGCCGCCGAGGTGGCGCAGGTGCGCGAGATCCTCGCCCGCATCGTCGGCGAGGAATCCAAGCCGCTGAAGCTGAAGCTGGTCGAGGCGCGCGCCCCGGCCGACATCAAGCTCGCCGTGCTGTCGGAGGAGGAGGTGGCGATCATGGTGGCCGACGCCGGTCCTGACGCGACCTCGGCCGCGGTCGAGGGCATGCGCGCCGCCGTCAGCAATGCGCCGCGCCTGTGGTTCCTGCCGCCGACCGCCGAAGTGTCGCTCGAAACCGGCCGCCGGCCGCCCTCGATCGGCTTTGCCGGCTCGACGCGCGACGGCCTGTTCGGCGAGGTGTCGGACACGCTGATCCGCATCTTCCGCGCCACCAACCTGGCGCGGCTGGGCGGCGCGTCGAACCTGAAGCCCGAGGAGTTCGAGATCAGGTTCCGCATCCGCCGCCCGGATACCGATACGTTCGATGATCTGCTCCCCGGCACCATGCCGAGGGTGCATCCGCTGGACGAGGTGCACCTTCTGGCGCGCAACCTGTCCGGCCGGCCGATCGACATGAACGTGCTCTATATCGGCAGCGATTATTCGATAAACCACATCCATGCCGAGCGCCTGCACCCCAGCGCGGGGCCGGGCTTCGACGAGGGGCTGCTCTTCTTCAACGACAAGAGCTACGGCGTCGAGCGCATGATCGTGGTGCTGACCGAGGGCAGCCAGATCACGACGATGGAGGACCTGTCCTTCCTCGCCCAGGAGGGCGTGCGCGTCGTGACCCGCGCCGTCGGAACGCAGGAAGGCTTCTCCGCCATGCTGCGCGACATCGCCGATGCGCCTGCCACGCGCGGCGCCATGAAGATGGGCCAGACCGCCCAGGCCAAGGGCGCCCTGCTGATCTACACGCTGGAGAACACGCCGCGGGCGTGAGAAGGCTGAAAACCATAAGGCGCCGCCGCGGCTTGCGGGCTCGCGGCGGCGGTATATCCTCTCGTATAATCTCTCTGGGCCGCTTTCCGGGCGGCAGGTGTCGGGCATGAACGCGAAGAATTCCTACGGCGCGCGGCTTGCGGGCGCGCTCGTTGCCGCCGCGATGGCGGCGGTGCAGCCCTCGATCGCGCAGGAGCGGGCCTGCGGCCTGTGCGCGCGCGAGGTCGTGGTGGATTCAGCCACCGCCCAGTGCTTCCTCGAGCGCTATCCGCAGCTCGCCGCGCGCTCCGGCAACGCGGTCGCGGTCAACCTCGAGGATTGCGAGACGGATCGCGGCGTGGTCGCGGCCCTGCGCCCGCCGCAGGTCGGCGCGGTGCCGCCGACCTTGCGCTTCATCGCCTCGCCGGACCAGCTCGCCTGCATCAAATCGAAGCTGGAGCAGCCGGGCGTGGTGCTCGACCCGTCCTTCACCATCGACCTGGCGACCTGCTGACATGGCAAGGGGCGAGGCGCACGCGCAGACGGCCGGGGCGGCGCAGCCGCCGTCCGCCGCACCCGCGGCTGCCGCCTCGCCCGCCAATGCCCAGTCCACCAATGCCGCCCCTCCCGCGCCGCGCAGGATCGAGCAGCTTCCCGAGACGACCGAGGGCTTTCCGGAAGTTTCGAGCCACGAGATCAAGCCGGAATCGAACCCGTTCACCTCGCGCGACCTGCGCATGCTGGCCTATGCGTGGGCGGGCATGGCGGTGCGCGTGCTGATCGTGCTCGGCGGCCTGTTCTCCGCCTACCAGTACATGGAGGCGAAGGAGGAGAAGCGCGTCGAGCGCACGCTGCAACTGGTCGAGTTGTGGGAGCGCGCCGAATACCAGGGCGCGCAGCAGGCGGTGGCCCGGCGCCTCGACGCCCTGAACGAGCGTTACGCCGGCCTGCTCGGCGCCAATCCCTCGCCGGCCGAACGGCAGGTCTATCTCGACCAGATCGGCATCGAGGCCATGACCGCGGATGGCGGCACGATGCCGCTGCCGGAGTTCCGCGCCGAGTTCGGCCGCGTCCTCTATTTCCTCAACCGGATGGCCTTCTGCGTCGAGGGCAAGCTCTGCTCGCGGTCGATGGTCGACGGCTATTTCGGCGATTATGCGCGCTCCTTCTGGGACTATTTCTCCGGCCATGTCGCGCTGGAGCGCAAGGGCGGCGCGACGAGCTATGCCGCGCCGCTGGAAGCCTTCCTGAAAACGGTCCAGCCTGCCGCTCCGGCCGGCTCGTCCGCCGGCCCGTCCACTGGGCGATGACACGCTATTTTACCGGGAGCACCGGCATGACCACCATCCGCAACCTGTCCTTTTTCCGCTTCGCCGCGGCGCCCGCGATCATGCTCGCCGGCCTCGGCGGCTGGGCGGCGCTGGCACTTGCCCAGCAGGCTGCACCGGCGCAGGACGCGGTGGAGTTCTTCCTCGACCTCGACACCGGCGGCCACCGCGCCGTCATCCGCGACCTTGCCGTGAGCCCGGACGGCGAGCTGATCGTCTCGGCCTCCGAGGACAAGACCGTGCGCGTGTGGGACTGGCGCTCCGGCATCAGCATCCGCACCATCCGGCCCGAGATCGGCACCGGAAGCGAAGGCAAGATCTTCGCCGTCGACATCTCGCCCGACGGCGAGCTGCTGGCGGTCGGCGGCTTCTTCGGGCCGGGGCTGGGCGAGCAGCCGCCCTATGGCGACATCCGCATCTTCGACCTGTCGTCGGGGCGCCAGCTCGCGCGGCTCCAGAGCCAGCAATACGCCACCTACGACCTCGATTTCTCGCCGGACGGCACGCTGCTGGCCGCCGGCGGCGGCGACGGCGCCGCCTATCTGTGGCGGCGGCCGGCCGAGGCCGGCGGCGACTGGACGCTGGAGAAGACGCTCGACGGCGATTCCTGGCGCATCGAGCGCGTCGCCTTCGCGGCCGGCGGCGCGCGCCTCGCCGCCGTCACCCAGGACAACGGCCTGCGCCTGTGGGACGTCGCCTCCGGCGACGAGATCGACATGCCGGCGGCCGAGGAGCTGCGCGACGTGCCCTTGCAGGCGCTGGCGGTGACGCCGGACGGCGCCCGCTTCGCCACCGCCGCCGCCGACGGCCGGCTCCATCTGTGGAACGCCGCCGACGGCACGCCGGCCGGCGACCTGCCCGCGCCCGGCTTCCGCGCCGACGCCATCGCCTTCACCGGCGACGGTTCAAGCCTGGTCGTCAACTGCGCCTATCGCTGCGCCGACGTGAACCGCTCGATCGTGATCGACGTGGCGACCGGCGCGACCAGGGCCGAATATCGCGGCCACGATTCCTCGGTCATGGCGGCGGCGATGATGCCGGACGGCAAGACCGTCGTCACCGCGGGCGGCATCGCCCATGAGATCCACATGTGGGATACCGGGACCGGCGCGCCGTCGAAGGTGCTGAAGGGCGTCGGCCTGCCGGTCACGGCGATCGGCGTCGACGCGGCCGGGCGCACCATCGCCTGGGGCAATGCCAATGCCTGCCCGCAGCGTTTCGCCTGTCCCGAGGTGATGGGCGAGCTGACGCGCCAGTTGATGCTGCCCGCCGCCGACCGCGATTTCGAGGACCCTAGGCCGCTCGGGCCGGACGCTGCGCGTCTGTCGCGCGCTGTCCACCAGTCGGGCGGGGTCTCGCTCACCGCCCGCGCCGGCGGCGATCTCGGCTTCGAGAACGCCGTGCTCGACATCAATCTCGGCGACAGGACTCTGAGCATCGAGAACAGCGCCGGGGACGGCTTCTACCACGCCTCCTTCACCTTGCTACAGCGCGCCGCCGCGCTGGTCACGGGCGGCGGCGACGGCACGCTGATGAGCTACAACCTGGCCGACGCCGTCTATGCCGGCGAATTCCTCGGCGGCCATACCGGCGAGGTGCACGCCATGGCCGAAGCGGCCAGGGCCGGGCTGCTGGTGACCGGCAGCGCCGACCAGACCATCCGCCTGTGGAACCTCGACACGCGCGAGCTGGTCGTGTCGATCTTCGTCTCCGCCGACGACTGGATCATCTGGACGCCGCAGGGCTACTATCATTCGTCGCCCAAGGGCGACGCGCTGGTCGGCTGGCAGGTCAACCAGGGCCCCGACCGCGAGGCCCGCTTCGTGCGCGCCCGCCAGTTGAAGACCCATCTGCACAGTCCGGAGATCGTGCGCCGCGCCATCATCCTCGGCGATGCCGGCCGCGCCGTGCGCGAGCTCCGCCCCACCGATTCGCGGCTCGACGAGTTGCTGCGCCGCCGCCCGCCCGAGTTCGAGATCCGCATCGCCGAGGGCGTTCAGGCGGCCGAGGGCTTTGTTGCCGTCGAGATCGTCGGCGCGGCCGAGGCCGGCGCCAACGTCGCCGAGTTCGCCGTGCTGTCCAACGAGCGCCGCGTCGACCAGTTCGCCGCGCGCGACGCCGGCGGCGGCCGGGTGATCATCGAGGTGCCGGTCGAGGACGGGCAGAACGAGATCCTGATCACCGGCGTCAACGAGTTCGGCTACGTCACCGAGCGCGGCGTGACCGCCATGGCGCGCAAGCAGAAGGATGAGAAGAAGGGCAAGCTCTGGGTCGTCGCCGTCGGCGTCGAGGAATATCCCAATCTGCCGACCGACTGCTCGGGCCGCTCCTGCGACCTCGATTTTCCCGTCGACGACGCGGCCGAGTTCCTGCGCGTCGTCGCCGACCGCACTGCGCCGCTCTTCGCCGAGATGGAGGCGCTGGTCATGGTCAACCGCGACGCGCTCGACGCCGATCCCGAGCGCGCCGCCGTGATCGAGCGGCTGGCCGGCGACCGCGGCGTCCTCGATCCCGAATCGCGCGCCATCGGCGACGAGATCGTCGACTTCCTCGACCTGCCGGGCCCGGACGACACGACCATCGTCTTCGTCGCCGGCCACGGCATCAACATCGACGACGACTATTATTTCATCCCGACCGACGGGCGGAAGCAGGACGCCGACCGCTGGCGCCGCTCCTCGCTGGTCGACTGGAGCGACATCCAGAAGTCGCTGGAGCGCGCCAAGGGCCGGCGCATCCTGCTGCTCGACACCTGCCATGCGGCCAACGCCTTCAATCCGCGGCTGGAAAAGGACGCCGCCGACGCGCGCATCGTCGTGTTCTCGGCGACGGCGGCCAACAACACGGCGGCCGAGCTGCGCGAGCTCGGCCACGGCGTGTTCACCTGGTCGATCCTCGAAGGGCTGCGCGGCCAGGCCAACACCTCCGGCGACGGCGTGCGGCTGCTCGGCCTCGCCGACTTCGTCTACCGCGAGGTGGTGCGCCTGACCCACAACCGGCAGGAGCCGTTCTACCACATCGCGCAGACATCGAACTTCCTGCTGGCGCGGCCGTGAGGGCGCTGGCGGCGGCCCTTTTCGGGCTGCTCTGCTGCTGGTCGCAGGCGCTGGCCTCCGACCGGCTGTGCCCGGCGGACGGGGCCGATTTCGCGCCCTTCTACACCGACCGCGCGATGTTCGAGGCGGCGCTGGAGAAGGCCCGCGACTTCGCGCCGCCCGTGGTTCCGCCGGCTGGGCTGGTGGTGCCGCACCACCTTCTCGCCGATCGGTTGGTGGCCGGCGGGATAAGGCTCGCCGCGGGCCATGGCTACGACCGCGTCATCCTTTTGTCGCCCGACCATTTCCGCCGCGCCCGCACGCCCTTCGCCACCACGGCGCGCGGCTTCGGGACGGTGCTGGGGCGGGTGGCCGCCGATGTTCCCGCCGTCGAGGCGCTGCGCGCCGCGAGCCCGCTGGTCGAAGACTCCTGCCTGTTCGCGCTGGAACATGGCGTTCACGCGTTGCTGCCCTTCGTCGCGCACTACCTGCCGGGCGTGCCGGTGGTGCCGGTGGCGATCTCCATCCGCTCGACGCGGGCCGACTGGGACAAGCTGGCGAATGCGCTTGCGCCGCTGGTCGGCGAGCGCACGCTGATCCTGCAATCGACCGACTTCTCGCATTACCTGCCGCACCACGGCGCGCGGGTGCGCGACCAGCAGACGCTCAACGTGCTCGCCGCAGGCTCGCTCGACCAGATCGCAGCGCTGCACCAGCCCGAGCATCTCGACTCGGCCGGCGCCATGTATGTCCACACGACCTTGCAGCAGCGCCTGCGCGGCGCGGCCTTGCGGGTGCTCGCCAACGAGAACGGCCAGCAATATTCGCAATCCTTCGTCGTCGAGACGACCAGCTACGTGGTCGCTGCCTTCATGACCCCGGACGCGCCGCCCGTCGCGCTGCCGGCCGGCGCGCGCCGCTTCTTCTTCGCCGGCGACACCTTCTTCGGCCGCGGCATGACGCGCGCGCTGCTCGACGAGGATGCGGCCGAACGGGTCGAGGCGGCGGTGCTCTCCGCCACCGGCGGCGAGCCGCTGATCGTCAACCTCGAAGGCGTGCTGCTGCCGCAGGTGCCGTCCGGGCTCGACCACATGGTGCTCGCCATGCCGGCCGCGCAGGCGGTGGCGTGGCTGAAGCGCCTCAACGTGGTGGCGGCGGGGCTCGCCAACAACCACGCCTTCGACATCGGCGAAACCGGCTATGCCGAGACCGCCGCGGTGCTGGAAGCTGCCGGCATCGGCCGGATCGGGCAGGGCGAGCGGTTCGATCTCGCCGGCGCGGCCGTCGTCGCGCTCAGCGACCTCGGCACCAACGCCTCGCAGGAGACGACGCTGATCGGCGACGACTTGCTGTCGCGCCTGACCGTGACCGATGCGGCGACGCCGGTGATCGCCTTCGTGCACTGGGGCGAGGAATATGTCGCCGAACCCGGCGCGCGCGAGCGCATGCTGGGCGAGGAGATGCGCCGGCGCGGCGTCGCGGCCGTCGTCGGCGCCCATCCGCACCGGGCCGGCGCCGGCATCGAGGCGCTGGGCGGCGGCGATGCGGCGATGCTCTATTCGCTCGGCAATTTCCTGTTCGACCAGACCGCGGCCAGGGGCACGGGCGCGCTCGCCGAGGTGACGGTGTTCGACCAGGGCACGATCTTCGTGCGGCAGGTGCCGCTGCCGAACCTCTACGACCTCGCGCGCGGCGCGAGGCCGTAATGGCTAGGGCGGGGCAGCCCCGGTCGCCGGCGCTGCCCGGGCGTGATCGATCAGGGACGGAAGCCGCCGAACGCGCCGACGCCCTGCATGTTCTCGACCGCGCCGGTGGGCACCCCGGCTTCGTTGACGATCGGGATGTTCTGCGCGCTGAACTGGAAGGTGCCGCCCGTTTCCTTGGCGAGATTGCCGTAGAACGCGCCGTTGTAGCTGCCGAAGCTCGACGTGCCGGCCTCCACGAGCGTGCCCGGCTGCACCACCCGCACGGCGCCGTGATAGCCGTTGCCGCCGATCATGGTGGGCGAAAGGCGGATGTCGGAGCCGAGGGGGATGGTGTCGCCGCTCTGGTGGAGCTTCAGGTCGTTCAAGCGGCCGTCGACGGTGTTCAGCACCGGATCGAACTCCGCCCTGAGCGCGAGCTTGCCGGACAGCGCCGATTCGCGCGTCTGCGAGCCGTAGACGGTGCCGTTGACGGTGCCGGAATAGGTGGCGCTTCCGACATTCGGCATGTTCAGCGTCTCGTTGCCGTCGACGCCGTAGCCGGTGTAGCGGCGGTTCCCCAGTTGCGTGGCGTATTTCACGATCTGGTAGTTCTCGCCGGTCTCGACCTCGCCGAGGAACGAATCCTCGCTCTCGTAGGTCGGGAACGAGTCGGCCAGCGAGAGCGGGTCGACGGGCAGGTCGTCGTCGCCCGGAACCGGTGTGCCGCCGCCCATCGTGCCGTCGACCTTCACGCTGGCGGTGCGCGGAACGCCGCCGACCAGCCGCTGCGTCGTCTTCAGATCCTGCTCGTCGATCGAGCGGTCGACGACGGCGATCGCGTCGCCGGCCGCGTCGGTTTCGGTCGCGATGAAGCGGCTGAAATAGGCGTTCTCCTTGAAGGTGGTGCCGCCGCCACCGCCACCGCCGCCACCCCCGCCTACCATCGGGCCGCAGCCGGCTACGACGAGCGTGCCCGACACGCCCAGTATCACCAATCTGTTCATTGACGTCAGCCTCCAGATCCTGCCTCGCGCCGCCCCCAGCGCGGCCAAGGTCCGGAAACGGGGCGGCTTTGTCAACGCAACATTCCGCAACGAAAAGTCCCCGCCCGTGCGTTGGGCGCGGCTGTGTAGTGGCCGCGCAACACAGTGCTTGGCGCTTGCGTCGGCGCGCCCCGCTATGTATACAGCCTGTACACGAAGCCTCGCGACCGATATCCTGCGGCGGGGCGCGTCGCGGGCGGTGCGAGAGACCGGCCGCCAACAGCCTAGCGGAGGAAATCCATGGCACCGAAGAACCTCGAAGAGGTCTTGAAGGCGAGCGGCAACACGGTGGAACTGCTGCGCAACTCCAAGAGCGGCATCTATGTCTACCCCGTCGTCGCCTCCGAGTTCTCCAACTGGCGCACCGAGCAGAAGGCGTGGCGCGACTCGGCCGTGCTGTTCGACCAGTCGCACCACATGGCCGAGCTCACCGTCGAGGGCTCCGACGCCGGCGCCTTCCTCGAAAGCCTGGGCATCAACTCCTTCAAGGGCTTCACCACCAACAAGGCCAAGCACTACGTGCCGGTCAGCCATTCGGGCCATGTCATCGGCGACGTCATCATCTTCAACCTCGACGGCAAGTACGTGCTGGTCGGCCGCGCGCCGACGGTCAACTGGATCGAGTACAACGCCACCAAGCACGGCTCGGTGAAGACGACGCGCGACGACCGCTCGCCCTCGCGTCCGGACGGCAAGGCGGTGACACGCGGCCACTACCGCTTCCAGGTGCAGGGCCCGAACGCCGACAGGATCCTCGAGAAGCTGAACGGCGCTCCGCTGCCGACCATCAAGTTTTTCAACATGGACTGGATCAACATCGCCGGCCGCAAGGTGCGCGCCCTGCGTCACGGCATGGCCGGCGCCCCGGGCCTCGAAATCTTCGGGCCCTATGGCGAGAAGGACGAGATCCGCGAGGCGATCCTCGAAGCCGGCAAGGGCTTCGACCTCTATCAGGTCGGCAGCCGCGCCTACGCGACCAACACGCTGGAATCCGGCTGGATTCCGTCGCCGCTGCCGGCCGTCTACACCGACCCGGAGATGGCGGACTATCGCAGGTGGCTCGGCGCCGACTCCTATGAGGCGACCGGCGGCTCGATCGGCGGTTCCTACGTGTCGAACGACATCCGCGACTACTACACCACGCCCTACGAGCTGGGTTACGGCTTCTACGTGAAGTTCGACCACGACTTCGTCGGCCGCAAGGCGCTGGAGGCCATGCAGGACAGGAAGCATCGCCGCAAGGTGACCTTCGAGTGGAACGCCGAGGACGTCGTCGCCGTCATCGCCTCGGCCTTCCGTCCGGGCGAGGATCACGCCAAGTGGATCGACTTCCCGCTGTCGAACTACGCCTCGTCGTCCTTCGACCGCGTCGAGCGCGACGGCAAGCTGGTCGGCCTGTCCATGTTCAACGGCTACTCCTACAACGAGCGCTGCATGCTCTCGCTGGGCTTCGTCGACGACGACGTCCAGACCGGCGACGTGCTGACCCTGACCTGGGGCGAGCCGAACGGCGGGTCCGACAAGACCTCGACCGAGAAGCACAAGCAGGCGAAGATCCGGGTCCGCGTCTCCAACGTGCCTTATGCGCGCGAGGCCCGCGAGAACTACCAGGATAGCTGGCGCACCCGCGGCGCCTGACCGGCTTTCGCGGCGGGGCGCGGGCGGATAGCTTGCGCCCCGTCGCAGGAATCGGAAGGCGGAGACGAAGGATGGTCGATTCGAGGGAAAGTTCGCAGTCGCTCAAGGCGCTGCTGGGCATACGCGACCTGATACTCAGCGGGGCCGCGGCGGCCGGCGAGCGGCTTTCGGAAGTGCCCCTTTCCGAGCGGCTGGGCATCTCGCGCACGCCGATCCGCGCCGCGCTGGCGCGGCTGGAGCAGGAGGGCCTGCTGGAGCAGGTGGCCGGCGGCGGCTATGCGGTGCGCAGCTTCTCGATCTCCGAGGTCATCGATTCCATCGAGCTGCGCGGCGTGCTCGAGGGCACGGCGGCGCGGCTGGCGGCCGAGCGGGGCGTCGAGCCGCGCAAGTTCTCCGAGATATCGCGGGTCGTCGAGGCCATCGGCCAGACGCTGGAGCCCGATCCCGCCAACATGCAGTTCGAGCGCTATGTCGCGCTGAACAGCGAGTTCCATCGCCTGCTTTCCGGCCTGTGCGGCAGCGAGATCATCCGCCGCGAGATCGAGCGCGCGACGCGCCTGCCCTTCGCCTCGCCGAGCGCCTTTCTGGAGACGCAGGAGAAGGTGGTCGCCTTCCGCCGCTCGCTCGACGTCGCCCAGATGCAGCACCGCGCGATGATCCAGGCGATCGAGATGCGCGAGGGCGCCCGCGCCGAGGCGATCGCGCGCGAGCATGCGCGCCACGCGCGGCTCAACCTCGAATATGTGCTGGAAGAGGATCGCAGCCTGATCGGCCGCATACCGGCGCTGTCGATGCTGGCGCATTGAGGCGGAAGACGGCGGTGGCCTTCGGGGCCGTCGCTGCTGGGGAGGAGAGTATGAAAATAGCCTTCATCGGCTTCGGCGAGGCCGCGCGGGCCTTCGTCGCCACATTGGCGCCGGCCGGCGCCCTCGGCTTTGCCGCCTTCGACATCCTGACCCCGCGGGGCCGCGATCAGGCGGTGCGCGAGGCGGCGGCGAAGCTCGGCGTCCGCGTCGCGGCCGATCCGGCCGAAGCGGTGGAGGGCGCCGACTGGGTGTTTTCCGCCGTCACCGCCGCCGACAGCCTCGACGCCGGCAAGTCCGTCGCCGCGCTGCTCGGGCCCGGCCAGGTGTTCATCGACATCAACTCCGTGTCGGGCGGGCGCAAGGAGGAGACCGCGGCGATCGTGACGGCCGCCGGCGCGGCCTATCTCGACATGGCGGTGATGGCGCCGGTGCACCCCAAGGGCCACCGCACGCCCGTGCTGATCGCCGGCCCGCAGGCGCTGGAGATGGGCCACCGCCTCGGCCTGCTCGGCTTCGACCTCGAAGTGGTCGGCGACAGGATCGGCGACGCTACCACGATCAAGATGCTGCGCTCCATGTTCGTGAAGGGGCTGGAGGCGGTGACCGTGCAGACGCTGCTGGCGGCGCGCGCCGCGGGCCGCTTCGACGAGATCTACGCCTCGCTGTCGAAGTCGTTTCCCGGCCTCGGCTGGCCGGACTTCCCGAAATATCTGGTCGAGCGCGTGACCAGGCACGGCGTGCGCCGCGCCGCCGAGATGCGCGAATCCGCCGTCACCATGGCGGAGCTGGGTTTTGCGGCCGGCCATGACATGGCCATGGCCGTCGCCTCGCTCCAGCAGGAGGTCGGCGACCTCGGGCTGAGGCTGGACGAGAATGCGGGGCTGGAGGGCCTCTACGACACGGTTCTCGCCGCGCGCGAGGGCAACAAGGAACGCAAGCCCAGCGAATGCAAGGAAGACGCAGCATGACCGAGCCCTGTTTCGACGTCGCCCATCTCGGGCATCTGGAGATCCTCACCGACAAGTTCGAGGAAAGCCTCGACTTCTTCACCCGCGTCTACGGGCTGACCGAGAGCGGCCGCGAAGGCGATGCTGTCTATCTGCGCGCCTGGGACGACTACGAGTTCCACACGCTGAAGCTGACGCGCTCGCACACCACGGGCGTCGCCCATATCGGCTATCGCGTCTCCTCGCCCGAGGCGCTGGAGCGCCGCGTCAAGGTGATCGAGAATATGGGCTGCGGCATCGGGTGGAGCGAAGGCGACCTCGGCCATGGCCGCGCCTATCAATTCCGCTCGCCGGACGGCCATGTCTTCGAGCTCTACTGGGACACGAAGCGTTATGTCGCGCCCGAGGGCGAGAGACCGGCGCTGAAGAACGTCGCCCAGCGCTATCACGGCCGCGGCGCCGCGGTGCGCCGGCTCGACCATTTCAACCTGCTGGTCAAGGACGTGAAGGCGTTCAAGGCGTTCATGGTCGAGGCCATGGGCAGCCGCGTGACCGAGCAGATCCAGCTCGACAACGGCCGCCTCGGCGGCTGCTGGTTCACGGTCAACAACAAGAGCTACGACATCGCCGTCAGCGAGGATCATGCGGGCGATACCGGCAGCGCGCGCTTCCACCACATCACCTACGCGGTGGACCAGCGCGAGGACATTTTGCGCGCGGCCGACATCTTCCTGGAGAACGGCGTGCATATCGAGACCGGGCCGCACAAGCACGCGATCCAGGGCACGTTCTTCCTCTATGTCTGGGAGCCCGCCGGCAACCGCGTCGAGGTCGCCAATGCGGGCGCGCGGCTGATCCTCGCGCCGGACTGGCAGACGGTCACATGGACCGAGACCGAGCGCAAGAAGGGCCAGGCCTGGGGCCTGAAGACCATCGACACCTTTCACACCCACGGCACGCCGCCCGTGCCGGCCGGGCATTGAGGCCCAAGCATTGAGGCAATGACCATGGCAAAGACTGGTTTGGTCGTATCGGCGCATTCGGCCGATTTCGTCTGGCGTGCCGGCGGCGCCATCGCGCTCCATGCCGGCGAGGGCGTGGCGATGACCGTCATCTGCCTCTCCTACGGCGAGCGCGGCGAAAGCGCCAAGCTGTGGCGGCAGGCCGGCATGACGCTGGAGAAGGTGAAGGCCGAGCGCCAGAAGGAGGCCGAGGCCGCGGCGCGGGCGCTGGACGTGGCCGACATCCAGTTCTGGGATCTCGGCGACTATCCGATCGACCTGACCGACGAGGCGCTCTACCGGCTGGTCGACGTCTATCGCAAGCTGCGCCCGTCCTTCATGCTCACCCATTCGCGCGAGGATCTCTACAACCGCGACCACCCGGAGGTGAACCAGTTCGCCCAGCATGCGCGCATCATCGCGCAGGCGCACGGCCACAAGCCGGGCGAGACCGTGCTGGGCGCGCCGCCGGTCTTCCTGTTCGAGCCGCACCAGCCCGAGCAGTGCCGCTGGATGCCCAACGTGCTGCTCGACATCACCGACGTGTGGGAGAAGAAGCGCGCCGCCATCGAGTGCATGGCCGGGCAGGAGCATCTGTGGGAATACTATACCCGCGTGGCCGAGCAGCGCGGCGCGCAGGCCGCCCGCAACTCCGACAAGAAGGTGAGGTACGGCGAAGCCTACGAGGCGGTATTCCCGCATGTCGTGGAAACGCTGGTGCCGACCGAGGGACGCAGATGAGCGTCGTCGTCCGGAACATCGGGCGGGCTTCCGCCGCGACCGTCGCCGGCCTTGGCGAGGCCGGCGTCGCCACCGTGCACGAGGCGCAGGGCCGCACCGGCCTGCTCGCCTCCTACATGACACCCATCTTCAGCGGCGCGCAGGTCGCGGGCTCGGCCGTCACCGTGTCGGTGGCGCCGGGCGACAACTGGATGATCCATGTCGCGGTCGAGCAGGTGAAGGAAGGCGACATCCTCGTGGTGGCGCCCACCAGCCCCTGCGAGGACGGCTATTTCGGCGATTTGCTCGCGACCTCGCTGATGGCGCGGGGCTGCCGTGGCCTCGTCATCGACGCCGGCGTGCGCGACCGCCGCGACCTGACGAAGATGGGCTTTCCCGTCTGGTCGAAGACCGTGTGGGCGCAGGGCACGGTCAAGGAGACGCTGGGCTCGGTCAACGTGCCGGTCGTCTGCGCCGGCGCGCTGGTCGATGCGGGCGACGTGATCGTCGCCGACGACGACGGCGTGTGCGTGGTGCGGCGCGAGGATGCCGACACGGTGCTGGTCGCGGCCAACAAGCGCCTCGCCGCCGAGGAGGAGAAGCGCGCCCGTCTCGCCTCGGGCGAGCTCGGGCTCGACCTCTACAAGATGCGCGAGAAGCTGGCCGCCAAGGGCCTGAAATATATCTGAGGCCGGCGCTCAGCCGGCCCACCGCGCGGCGAGCCGCGCCATCCAGACCGCCAGCGCCTCCACGCCGTCGAGCCGGAACCGCGCTTTCGTGGGGCCGGGGCCGACCCGGACGGACACGCCGCCGGAAGCATCGACCGCCGGATAGGCGTCCTCGTCGGTGACGTCGTCGCCGAAATAGACGGGTTGGCGCCCGGCGAAAGGCGGCTCGGCCATGAAGGCGGCGACGGCGTCGCCCTTGCCGTGGGCGCCCAGCGCGAATTCGGCGACCATCTTCCCCTCGATCAGCCGCAGCGACGGCGCGCCGGCCGCGATGGTGCGGGTCAGCGCCCGCGCTACCGGTTCGAGATCGGGGCGCAGGCGAAAATGCAGCGCCACGGCTCCCGGCTTGCGCTCCACCAGTGTGCCGGCGTGCCGCGCGGCAAAATCCGTCACGCGGCGGCCGGCGGCGCTCAACTCGGGAGACGTAGACGCCGCCCGCTCCACGCGTCCGTCAGCGCTGCGCCACTCGCGCCCGTGCACGCCCGCGAGCGGCAGGCGCAGCGGCGCCAGCATAAGGTCCAGTTCCTCCAGCGGCCGGCCCGACACGACCGCGACTGCGCCGCCGGCCGCCTGCGCCAGCCGCGCCAGCAGGGCGCGCGTCGTACCGGGCAGGCGCGCGCAGGCGGGGTCGTCGACGATGGGCGCGAGCGTGCCGTCGAAGTCGAAGAACAGCGCGGTGGCGAGGGGATCGAGGTCGATTGGAGGTTCCGCCATCCGGTCAAAGCTAGCATTCCGGAGGCCGCGGGCAAGCCGCGCCGCCGGCCCCGTCATGCCTTGCGGCTGAGGAAGGGCGAGCCGGCGAGGCAGAAGCGCCAGGGCGTGTCCATCCCCTTCGAGATGCCGATGCGCGGGCTTGCCACCACCGCGCCGCCATCGCCGTCCCCCGGTTCGAGCGCGAAGGGCGACGCGAAAAGGCATGTCCCGTCCACGGTCCGGTCGATGCCGAGCGCCTGTCCCACGCGCCCCGGCCCGGAACACAGGAGCCGCGTGTCGCCGGTGCCGCGGCGCTGCCGCATCGCCTCCAGCCCGAAGCGCGGCTCGATGGCGCGGATCAGCGCGGCGCTGCCGGGCAGGCATACCGCGTTGAGGCACCAGTGCATGCCGTAGGAGAGGTACACATAGGCCGTGCCCGGCGCGGCGAACATCGAGCGGTTGCGCGCCGTTTCCCCGCGAAAGCTGTGCGAGGCCGGGTCGCCCGCATCGTAGGCTTCCGTTTCCACGACGATGCCGCCGACTCCGCGGAAGGTCAGCGTCGCGCCGACGAGGTCGCGCGCAACCGCCTCGGCGCCGCGCGCGAAGAATGCATCGGGTCCATCCGCACCTTCGGTCCGCATCAAGCTTCCCGCCCTCTCGTCTTGCCATGCACAAGGATCATGCTGCGCTGCAATGGAACGGATGCTCCTTCCGGGCGTTTGACCTGCGAGAGCCTTGGATCCATGAGTTTTTCAGGTGTTGCAGGGAGCCGGGCCACGGAGCCAGACGTGAGCCGGCTCGTCGTCCTATCCAACCGTGTGGCGGACCTCAAGGGAGGCGCGCAGGCCGGCGGGCTTGCGGTCGCGCTTGCCGATGCGCTCGGCGCCAGCGGCGGTATCTGGATCGGCGCCGACGGCGATGCGCAGGCGCCTGGCTCGACCCGGCGCGAAAGGGTCGGCGGCGTGACCTGCATCCATCTCGGCCTTTCCGGGGAGGACCATGCCGGCTATTATCTCGGCTACGCCAACAGCGTGCTGTGGCCGCTCTTCCACTACCGAACCGACCTCGTCGCCTATCGCGCCGAGGATTTCGAGGCTTATCTGCGCGTCAACCGCGCCTTCGCGCAGGCCGCGCGCGACAACGCCGGCGCGGGCGACCTCGTCTGGGTGCACGACTACCATTTGATCCCGGTGGCCGCCTTCCTGCGCGAGGCGGGTTTCGGCGCGCGCCTCGGCTTCTTCCTGCACATTCCCTTCCCGCCGCCCGAGGTGCTGGCCGCGACGCCCAACAGCGCGTTCATCGTGTCGTCGCTGCTGGCCCATGACGTGGTCGGCTTCCAGACCGGCACCGACCTTGCCAATTTCCTGCGCTGCGTGCGCGAATACGGGCTCGGCGAGGCGGCGGACGACGGCACGGTGGCGATCGAGGGGCGGACGGTTCTGGCGCAGCGCTTCCCGATCGGCATCGATGTCGACGGTTTCGCCGCGCTGGCCGGCCACGCGCCCGAGGATGTGCGGCTCGACCGGCTGCGGCGCGCCGTGCTCGGCCGCCGCCAGATCATCGGCGTCGACCGCCTCGACTATTCCAAGGGCCTGCCGGCGCGGTTCGAGGCGTTCGGGCGGCTGCTCGACGACCACCCTGAGCTGGAGCGTTCGGTCTCCTTCCTCCAGATCGCGCCGCCCACCCGCGGCTCGATCCCTGCCTATGCGGACATCCGTACCGAACTGGAGGCGCTGTCGGGCCGCGTCAACGGGCGCTTCGGCGAATTCGACTGGACGCCGATCAAATATATCCACCGCGCTGTGGCGCGCGAGAAGCTGGCCGCGCTCTACCGCTCCAGCGAGGTCGGGCTGGTGACGCCGCTGCGCGACGGAATGAACCTTGTGGCCAAGGAATATGTCGCCGCGCAGGACCCGGACGATCCCGGCGTGCTGGTTCTCTCGCAATTCGCCGGCGCTGCGGAGGAGATGGGCGAGGCGCTGCTGGTCAACCCCTACGACATCGACGACATGGCCCGCACGCTCAGCGCGGCGCTGGCGATGCCGCGAAAGGAGCGGGTCGCCCGGCACGAGAAGCTGCTGGCCGCCATCCGCGCCAGCGACGTGGCGATCTGGCGCGACCGCTTTCTGGCGGCGCTGCGCGGCAGTCCGCGCATCGTGCCCGCCGCGGCGGACGCGCGCCCGGCCGCCTGACCGGAACTGATCGGCCGCCGCAGGCTTTTTCATGATGCCAAGTGCCGGCGGACAGTGCCGGCGAAAGGAGCGGATGATATGCGCAACAGGATCGAGGAAGCCCCCGCACGGGTCTCGCCGCCGCCGGCGGGCGCTGAAGGTGAGGCGAGCGTCGAGGTCGCCGATCTCGGCGGCCGGATCAGGGTGACCGTCGAGTTCGATGCGACAGGGGACGATGCGCCGTCGCGCCGCCGCGCTCTGGCAAAGGCGTGGGAGGCGCTGGCCGCGGCGATCTCGGAAACGAAGGCCGCCTTGCCGCCCGTGCCGGCACCGCCCCGTTCCGCCCGCAAGCGTGGAAAGGGGCGCGGCGCGCGAACCGGCTCCGGCTCGTGGTGGCAGTTCTAGGCCGGGCCTTGCGATGGGAGATGCGGATGCCCAAGGGCAGGAAAGCTCCGCGCGACAGCGGATCGACGGGAATCGGAGCGCTGCCCGAGCAGGAGCCCGCTGCCGGGCAGAAATCCAGGGCGGCGAACCGACGCGGTGCGCGCGCGCCACGCGTCGCGCAAGGACCGGGCGGGCTCGGCTATGTGCTGGCGCTGGAGGAGCGCGAGAAGGCACGGATCGAGTGGCATGCGCAGGACCATCCCGCGCCCCGACCCGCCAAGCCGCGTCGCGCCCGCCCCGGAAAGCGCTGAGCCGTTTTCCTGTCCCCGCGGCCTGTCCCCGCGGCCTGTCCCTGCGGCATGCGCCGTGCGGCGAGATGCCTGACCCAAAATGTCATGTTTAGGTTGACATCCGGCCGGCGGAAGGGCTTGATGCCGGCTGTCCGGGCGCTGGCGCCCCTTCCGAGTACGCTTGACGTTCATGCTGATCTGCAGCTGCAACATCATCACGGAAAAGGAGATCGAGCAGGCGATCACCTCCCTGCTCGACAAGGACCCTTGGCAGCTCATCGTGCCTGCGAAAGTGTATCACACCCTCAAGCAGCGCGGACGCTGTTGCGGCTGCTTCCCGAATGTGGTGGAAACCATTATCCGCGTCACCGAGGCGTATCACGCGCGCCTTGAACGCGGGGACATGGAAAGCGTCACATTCCTGGACCGTGTGCGTGGATTGCGCGGCCAGTACGGGAGCCACGACCATGAAGGGCGAAGCCAGAGTCATCGAGCGGCTTAACGAGGCCCTCTTCCTCGAACTCGGTGCAGTCAACCAGTACTGGTTGCATTACCGTCTCCTGGAGGACTGGGGGTACACGAAGCTTGCAAAGAAGGAACGCGCCGAATCGATCGAGGAGATGCAGCACGCCGACAAGCTCGTCGCGCGCATCATCTTCCTCGAAGGCCATCCCAACCTCCAGAAGGTGGGGCCGCTGCGCATCGGGCAGAATGTCAAGGAAGTGCTGGAGGCGGATCTTGCCGGCGAATACGACGCCCGCACCTCCTACAAGAAGTCGCGCGAGATCTGCAACGAGATCGGCGACTACGTGACGATGAAGCTGTTCGAGGAACTGCTCATCGACGAGGAAGGCCATATCGACTTCCTCGAAACCCAGCTCCAGCTTCTCAACGAGCTCGGCGAGAAGAAATACGGCCTGCTCAACTCGGGCTCGGCCGACGAGTCCGAAGGCGACTGATCCCGCCGCATCGCGACCCGCCCGGAAGGATCGCGCCTTCCGGGCGCCGTTCTTTCGTGCGGCGGCCTTTCAGGCGCGGAGCTGTAGCGGCCTTGCGCACGCCGCCAGGTCGACGCTTCTCCCCCTGATCCGCCGAAAGCAAAAAGCCCCCGCCGTGGCGAGGGCCTTATTTGGTGCAATCGAGGCTTGTTAACAGCCAGACCGCGTCTTCTGAACTGCTAGGCTGTGGTGACAATTTAGTTTTCTGGGATTCCCGCGGTCCTGCAAATCA